>CAZDRT010000212.1:0-6048 GCA_964507815.1 uncultured Puniceicoccaceae bacterium | reverse complement strand
ACGGGTCCTCAGCCGCCGCATTGCGGGGACGGGAATGGAAAGCCACGGAATAATTTCGGCGGCGCACACACGATTATCGAACAAATTCCGAACTTCCGGGCTGGGAGAGCATGCCTCTTTAGGCCTGCTTGTTGTAAAGTTCCCGGTATAGGGCGCAGGTTTCGTAGAGTTCCTCATGGGGACCGTCGGCGATGATCCGGCCTTCGTCGAAGACGAGAACCCTTTCCGCGCTGCGGATGGTGCTGAAGCGATGGGCGATTACCAGGGCCGTCTTGCCGGGGAGAAGGCGTTCGAGGGCCTGCTGGATTTTCTGCTCGCTTTCCGAGTCCAGGGCCGAGGTGGCTTCGTCGAGAATGAGGATGGGGGCGTCCCGGAGAAAGGCGCGGGCCAGGGCGATCCGCTGTTTCTGCCCGCCCGAAAGGCGGGTTCCCTTCTCCCCGACTATGGTTTCGTAGCCCCGGTCGAGATTCACGATGAATTCGTGGGCGAAGGCGTTGCGGGCGGCCTCCTCGATCTCCTCCCGGGTGGCGGTCAGCCGGCCGATGCGGATGTTCTCCTCCACCGTGTCGTTGAAAAGGACCGGGTCCTGCGAGACCAGGGCGATGGATTCGTGGAGATCCCGCTTCCGCACCTCGCGCACATCCGTGCCGTCGATACGGATTGCCCCGTCGTCCACGTCGTAGAAGCGGCTGACGAGGTTGGCGAAGGTGGATTTGCCGGCGCCGCTGGGGCCGACCAGGGCCACGACCTGGCCGCCCGCGATGGTTAGGTCGATGTTCCGCAGGGTGGGGGTGGATTCGTAGGAAAAAGAAACCCGGTCGAACTCAACCGCGCCGGCGGACACCCGGAAGGGCTGTGGGTCGGCGGGCTCGGGCACGACGACGGGGGCGTTGAGGATGTATTCGATGCGTTCGAGGGAGGCGGTCGCCTGGCGGATACGGCTGTGGATCATGCCCAGCTTCTTGAGCGGCTCGTAGGACATGTAGAGGGCGAGGATGAGCGGTACGACCTGTTCGAGGGTCACCCCTTTCCGGGCCGCGTAGTAGATCGCGATGGAGATTCCCACCGCCGAGATGAACTCGATGGTGGGGGAGAGGCTGTGCCCGTATTTGACCACCTTCATCTGGTGGACGAAGAGTTTGCGGACCGAGGCGGTGAACCGTTTCTGCTCCCGCTCTCCGAGATTGAAGGCCCTGACCTCCCGCGGGGCGGAGAGATTCTCCCCGAGGATGCCAGTCAGATCCCCCGCCTCCGCCTGCATCAGACGGGCCTTTTTAAGCATCTTGCGGCCGACGTAGCGGATCGGCAGGACCGCCACGGGGATGGTCATCAGGCAGAGAAGGATGAAGGCGAGGTCGTTTTCCCGGAACGAGAGAAAAACCAGCGCCCCGATGGCTCCGAGAAAGGTGACGGGTTGCTTGATGAGGTCGTTGGCGACAAAGACGATCCCGTTCTGCAGCTGGGTGGTATCGACGACGACCCGGCTGACCAGTTCCCCGCTGGAATTTCGCTGGAAGAACGAAAGGGGGAGAACCTGCAGCTTCGCGAAGACCATGCAGCGGATCCGTTCGAGAACCTTCACCCCGCAGAGATTGATGAGGTAGGTGTTGGCGAAACCGCTTACGCCGCGCACGGCGAAAGCGGCCGGGAGGATGGATACGGCCAGGAGCAGGCTCCAGAAATGGCCACCGGGACCGTCGTCCCAGCCCAGCTTCTCCCGTTGCTCCGGGGTCAGCACCCGGTCCATCTCTCCGGTGATCGCCCCGAGTTGCTCCGGGGACAGCTCTTCGCGGATTTCTTCCGAAAAGTGGGCGAATTCCGACTGGTTGAAGATGCGGGGCAGGATCTCGCTCGTCACGAAGGGGAGCCCGAACCCGCTGGAGATGCCGTAGAACAATCCGGCCAGAATCGCCCCGGCGAAGGGACCCTTGACCGGGCGGAGCATTTTCAGATAGGGCCAGAATCGCTTCATGGAAACCGGTATCTTCGCGCCGGGGCCTTGCCGGGTAAAGACTGAATCGAAGGGGGGCTCAGAGGACGTGGCTGGGCACGTGCTGGTGGACGGGGACCAGGAACCGCCCGAGCTGCGAGGGCGGCGTGTCTTCGAGAGTGTCAAGGGTGACGCCCCTCTCAATGCCGATGTCATCGATGGCGGTCCGGCGGAGGTTCGTGAGATAGGCTCCGCAGCCGAGCCTGGCACCGAGGTCGTGGGCGACGGTGCGCACGTAGGTCCCTTTGCTGACATCGATCCGGAAGGTCACGTCCGGCAAATCCATGCCGAGCAGGTCGAAGGATTTGATCGATACGAAGCGGGGCTCGCGTTCCACTTCCTCCCCCTTCCGGGCCAACTTGTAGAGGGGGACACCCTTGATCTTTTTCGCCGAGAACATCGGCGGGGTCTGGTATTGGTCCCCGAGAAAGGCCGCGAACAGTTCCTTCATCTCCTCCTCCGACACCGGCGGAACCTCCCTTTCCTCCAGTACCTCGCCGTCCGCGTCCTGCGAATCGGTGATCGTGCCGAGGCGGAAGGTGCCCTCGTAGGTTTTCGACCGGCTCATCAGGAAGTTGGAGGCCTTCGTCGCCCGGCCCACGAGGATGATGAGGAGGCCGGTCGCCATGGGATCGAGGGTTCCGGCGTGGCCGACCTTTTTGATCCGGTAGATCCGGCGGATCCGGGCCACCACGTCGTGGGAGGTGAGTCCCGCCGGTTTATCGACGAAGAGCAGGCCTTCGAGGCGGCTGTTAGGATTCTCCATCGGATTCGGCGTTCGCTGGTTTTTTCCCGCTGAGATGGGTTTCGAGAATGCGCACCAGCCGGGGATAGAATTCGTCGATGGTGTCGTCCACGCGGAATCCGGCCGCGCACGCGTGACCGCCTCCGTCGAATTGGCGGGCGATGGTATCGACCCGGTAAACGGGATCCTTCGACCGGAGGCTTCCTTTGATCCTGCCGTTGTCCTCTTCGAGGAAGACGCCGATGCGCACCCCCTCGACCGAGCGGGCGTAATCGACGAAGCCTTCCGAGTCCTCGTTGGTGGTGCCGGTGCGCTCGTACTCACCGTCGCGGATGAAGCCGGTGCAGACCATGCCGCCCAGCTCGAGCCGGAGCGTGGCGAGGAAGGCCTGGAGCAGTTGCATCCGGCCCAGCGATTCCTGTTCGTAGAGGATGGTGGCCACTTTGGCGGGCACCGCGCCGAACTCGCAGAGATGGCAGCAGATTTCGAAGGTGCGGGTCGTCGTCGAGGGGAAGCGGAACTGGCCGGTGTCGGTGGCGATACCGACGTAAAGGGCGTTGGCCGTGGTGGCATCGGGTTCGTAGCCGAGCGAGAGGAACAGCTCGGCGAGGATCTCGGCGGTTGCGCTGGAGTGGGCGACGACCAGGTTGTGCTCGGCGTAATCGGGGTTCGAAATGTGGTGATCGACATTGAAGAGGGTGCCCGGGAGCTTTTCCCGCAGCTTCTTGCCGATGCGGATCTCGTCCGCGCAATCGACGGTGACCGCTTCCCAGCCCTCCGCGTCGAATTCGTCCGCGTGGACGAAGGGGGTGTTCCCGATGAAGTCCCGGAGGTTCTTCGGGATCGGGTCGGCGTGGATCGCCACGGCCTCGATCCCTTCGTCGTTGAGAAACCGGCAGAAAGCGACCTGCGAACCGATGCAGTCGCCGTCGGGCCGGAGGTGGCCGCACACGGCCAGCTTTCTGCCTTTCCAGGAGGCGAGTATCTTCAGGAAGTTTTCCCGGTGGAAGAGAGGGCTGAGGGGGAGATCACTCATGGTCGTTATCCAGTTCGTCGAGTTTTTCGATGAGGTCGAAGCCTCGTTCAAGGGAATTGTCGCGGATGAAGTCGAAGAAAGGAAGGTATTTCAGGACCACCTTCCGGCCGACTTTCCGGCGGATTTCGGAGGCCCGCACCCGGAAGAGCGATTCCGCCTCGCGCTCGCGTTTCTCGCCGCCGAGCACCGAATAAAAGACGCGGGCGTGGCGCAGGTCCGGCGCCACATCGACCTGGGTCACCGTGGTGAAGACCGCCTCCGCGCGATAGTCCGTGTGGAGGATGAGACTGATCTCCCGGAGGATCAGTTCATCGACTCTGAGCTTGCGTTTCGGCACGGGTCCGGTGGATCAGAGGGTCGGGCGGATCTTCTCGACCTCGAAGCACTCGATGGAGTCTCCCTCCTCGTAGCTCTTGAAACCGCTGACCCCAACCCCGCATTCGAAGCCGGCCCGCACCTCGTTCGCGTCGTCCTTGAAGCGTTTGAGCGTGGCGATCCTTCCCTCGTGGACGACTTCGCTCTTGCGGAGGAGGCGGGTCTTCGCGTCGCGCTGGATCCGGCCTTCGGTGACCATGCACCCCGCCACGAAACCCTTGCCGAGGGGGAAGACCGCCCGGACCTCGGCGACGCCGATCTTCTTCTCCCGGAGTTCCGGCTCGAGGAGATCGGCCATGGAATCGCGGACCAAATCGATCAGCCGGTAGATGATGCTGTCCTGGAGGATATCGACCTCGAGATGTTTCGCATGCCCCTGGACCCCGTTCTCCAGCTTCACGTTGAAGCCGACGACGGTCGCCCCGGCCGCGTCCGCGAGTTCGATGTCCTTTTTCGTGACCATGCCGACATTCCGTCCGACGATGTCCAGCTCGATCTTGTCCGTCGGCAGCTCGCCGAGCATTTCCTCCAGCGCCTCGAGGGAGCCGTGGGCGTCGGCCTTGAGGATGACGCGGAAACTTGTCTTGCGGGTGCTTTCGATGGCGGAGAACAAATCGTCGAGGCTGGAACTGCCGGACTTGGCCTCGTTGCGCCGGGCTTCCTCCTCTTTCCGGCGTTCGTCGAGGATCTCCTCGGCGATCTGCTTGGCCTCGCGCTCGTTTTTGACGGTACGGAACTCCGCTCCCGAACGGGGGGCTTCGCTCCAGCCGATCACCTTGACCGGGGTGGACGGCGGGGCCTGTTTGACCGCTTTACCGGAGTCGTCGTGCATGGCCTTGACCTTGCAGGAGCACGTTCCGCAAACGATGGAGTCGCCGACCTTGAGGAGCCCTTTCCGGACCAGAACCGTGGCCGTCGGCCCGCGGCCCTGCTCGATCCGGGATTCGATGATCACCCCCGAGGCGCGCCCGGTGGCGACCGCCTTGAGTTCCATGATCTCGGCCTGGAGGCGGATCATCTCCAGCAGCTGGTCGATCCCCTCTCCCTTCAGTGCGGAAATCGGCACGGTGATGACCTCGCCGCCGAGATCCTCGGGGGGGATGCCGCGCTCCTGCATCTGCTGTTTGACCCGGTCAATGTTCGCCCCCTTCGTGTCGATTTTGTTGATGGCCACGATGAGGGAGGACTGGGCCTTTTTCGCGAACAGGAGAGCTTCGTCGGTCTGCGGTTTGAAGCCGTCGTCGGCCGCGACGACCAGCACGGCGATGTCCGTGGTCGAGGCGCCCCGCTCGCGGATCCGCGCGAAAGCGGCGTGGCCCGGAGTGTCGAGAAAGGAAATTTTCCCGTCCCCGCAATCGACCTGGTAGGCCCCGATGTGCTGGGTGATGCCGCCGAACTCGTCCTCGACCACCTTGGCCTTGCGGATCGTGTCGAGGAGGGTGGTCTTGCCGTGATCGACGTGCCCGAGGATGCAGACGACCGGGGGGCGGGGTTCGAGCGCGGCCGATTCGTCGGCCTCCTCTTCCTTTTTCCTGGAGTCGCCGGGTTCGCCGGCTCCGCCGCGGTGGCGGATCTCCAGCCGGAACCCGTGGGCCTCGGCGATCTTGGAGGCCACGTCCTCCTCCACGGTCTGGTTCATCGAGGCGAAGATGCCCCGGTCCATCAGGTCGGAGAGCAGTTGGAACGGCTTCAGCCCGAGAAGGCCCGCGAAATCGCGGACGATGATCGGCGGCTTCGCCGGAAGGGGGCGGAGGGCGACCGGTTCGCCCGGGGGGGGCTCCGCTTCCGGGGTATCACCGCCGGTGCCCGCGGCGGGCGGGGTCGGCGGCTGCGCCCCGGGCGGCGGCGCGGGCGGGCGGTTGGCGGCCGGCTGAGACGGACCCGCCGGGGGGCGCGGCGCGG
>CAZDRT010000211.1:0-6059 GCA_964507815.1 uncultured Puniceicoccaceae bacterium | reverse complement strand
AGAAAACCAGGGCGGCCCGGGCCGGGGGAAGGCGATGGCGGGGGGCGTCGATACAGCCTTGGGCCGCCGGGTTGGGGTTGAGGATTGGGTCGTTCACTTTTGCAAGAATTCGTGGCCTGACCCACTCACCTGGGTCATACCTTCTGGTGTGCTTAGTTAACAAACCACTGAGAGGATAAGTATATTTCAACTACGTCGGGAGACTTCATTCTTGTAGAAAAGAAGATACGGGCTTTTCGCATTTCAGGATCTTCAAGGGCCGAGAGGGCAAACTCTTGATCATGCTTCATCTTTTGAGCATCCCACCAACTTAACCCTGATCTAACCTTTTGATCACCCCAATTAGCTCTGCCTAAGTGAGTAATTCTCTCGCCAAGTTCTTTTCTGAAAATCGCAAACTCACTCTTAGGCATATTCAGTTTCATATAAATCGATGATGCCGGACTGCGTTCGCTGAAAAACAGTTCCGCGTTATCGATTTGAGCTGCTTTTGGAAATTCAAAACCAAATTTCTCTTCTAGTATGTCCGTTACCTGTGGAATACTATCATATCCGCTCTTACGACAACCGAAAACTAACAAACTTGATACAACTAGACCTAAAGCAAGCAGGTGAAATCTCATGTTCATTTTAGATCAGTTAGCGTTAATTGAAAGGCCAAACGGAGATAGATCCCGTTCCCACGGCTTGGTTACTCTGAAGATCAATAGGAAACGTAACATCATCAGAATCCCAAGTAATGGTTATATGAAAGTCCTGATTAGGGGCTCTACCTGCCGGGAAAACACCTCCAGCTCGGCGTAAGCCACGCCCTATCCGATCGGCCCAGCTAGATTGCGGATTATCTGCTTCATGCGGATCAAACAAATCAAGTATGGCATGGAGGTTTTCCCTCAAAGTAACTTCACATTTTACGCGATCCACTTCAAATTTACCATTCACAACATAGCGCACACCATTTAAAGTAGCTCGAAGAGCAATTGAGCGATCTAATAACAATGTAACAGAGCCTGAATTATAACTGCCAGAATTACTACTGTCTCTCCATGCTTCTGTTGCTTCTTGAGCCATTTCAAATTCAGCCTGCCTTTGGATGTCGGGGTAATCCTTCATAAAATCCCCCCAGTGGCCATTGTGACGGGTAAACGCTAAATTGCCATTCCGCGCATCCCAGTGCCAAAGGAGCGAAGACGCCACGTTATGATCTCTGAGTTTAACCTCTGGTGGTGGGAGCCAGGGAAACCCGGCCATCAATCCCAAATAATCCGTCCCATTTACCCCATCATTCCCAACAAACCCATACAGGTTCAAACCACCCCGTTCCTCAATCGGATCCCGGCTCAGCCACCTTCCCATTCCGGGGGAATAAAAGCGATACCCGTAATACAGCAATCCGGTTTCCGCATCCTCGTATTTGGTGGAAAACCCGAAGGGGATTTCCCTGGCCGCGCCGCTGGTGGCGAGGACTTCGCCGAAGGCTCCGTATTCGGCGATCCCGGCGAGGCTGCCGTCGGCCAGGTCGATCCAGGCGATGATGTTGCCGTTGGCGTCAAAGCCGGGGGCGTGGTGCCCGGAGGTCGTGGAGGTCACCAGAAGGCCGCCGACACCACCGGCACCCTGCGGGCCGCCCGAGAGGTCGGAACCCCACAGATGGGAGCGCAGCAGCGCCCCGCCGTTCAAGGCGTCGTATTCGGCGATGAGATTCCAGCCATCATAGAGAAAGACAATCTTTTCGGTTTCCGTCCAGGCGGAGGTGGCCGAATCGTATTCCTCCACGGTCTTGGCGATGCGCCGGCTTTGGCCATCGTAGGCGAATGTCAGTCGGCGGCGGGTGACAGTGGCGGGCAGGTCGGTGCGCGTTTCCATGGCGACAAGCCGGTTCTCGCCGTCCCATTCATAGTTCCAGAGGCCGTCCTGGGTGAGGTTGCCATCGAGGTCGTGGGAGAAGCTCTCGGGGTCCCGCGGGAGAACCACCTCACGGCTCCGCGTGGCGAACTGCTCGGGCGGGCCGGAATCGAGAGCTTTGAGCAGGATTTGCGCTTCGACGGCGGAGCCGCTGTTGTCGGCGCCGGTCTCCGCGTAAAAGGCCTCGCCGGTGCGCTCCGGAGGTTCACCGTTGACGAGAAGACCGACGTCCTCCGGAGCGCTGCCGCGCACATCGACCGCCCCGGGGTAGTCCCGCTGGATGTAGCGGTTCAGCGCGTCGCTCTGGTAAACGGCGCTCCGTTCGTTCGTCGTGCTGGAAGTGCGGTTGCCGATGGTGTCGAAACTGTAGGCAAACGCGTAACCGGGCAAGTCGTTTCCTCCGGCGCTCTTGCGCGCGGAAACGACCTGCCCGAGAGAGTCGTACTCGAACGTCCAGTCCTGGCCCGCCTGGTCGCTTGCGACCGTGCGTTGGTTGGCGTCGTTGTATTGGTACTCGCGGCTGACATGGAGTTGGTCCGCACCCCCGAAGGTCTCCGCGCGGGTGATCCGGGCCAGCCCGTCGTGGCCGATGGCGCGGCGGTAGTGCTCGACGCCCCCGACTTCGATGGTCAGGGCGGACACCACGCCGAGCGGATCGTCATAGCCGTAGGTGGCGGTGCGGTTGCCCTGGGTGATGGTGGAGAGCCGGGATGCGGCGTCGTAGCCGACGGTCACGGGGGCGATCCCGGTGGCACCCAGACCATTGATGCGGTTGAGACCGTCGAGACCGCGGGTAAGGGTTTTGCCGGAGAGGAGGCCGCCGCCGGTATGGATTTCGGAGAGGATCCGCCCGGCGTCGTAGGTTCGCGTCACCAGCCCGGCCGCATCGGTGGTTGTGGCGACACGCCCGAGCCGGTCATGGGTGTGGCTGACCGCCGGGGTGCCGTCGCTATAGGTCACGCCCGTGAGTTCGCCGCCGTTTCCGTATCCGTAGGTGGTGATCACCCCGCGGGCCCATGTGCGGGTTTCGAGGCGTCCGGCATCGGTGTGGGTATAGGCGGTCGCTCCGGCGGCGACGGGAACGCCGGTGACCGGATCGGGATAGCGCTTTCCGGTGAGCCAGCCGCGCTGGGGATGGTAATCCCATGCGGTGGTGGCGGAACCGCTTTCTCCGGCGTAGTCTTTCCAGGTGGTCATTTCCCGGCGGCGTCCCTGCGGATCATACTCGTATTCCACCGGATAGGTGCGCGATCCCCATTCGCGTTCAACGAGGCCGGTCGGGTAGTAACTGGTGTGGGTTTCGGTGCCGTCCGGGAGGGTGGTCCGCACCCGCCTGCCCCGTTCGTCATAGCTGTACTGGGTGATCCGCGGGTCCAGCCCGGGGCCGCTTTTCTCCGGATCAGGGTCGGGGCTTGTGATGGTGGCGATCTGGTCATCCGCCGTGTAGGTGTAGTGGGTGGGGCCGACGCCTGCGAGGGTCTCCGCGGCGAGCCTTCCGTGCGCATCATGCAGGTAGGTGGTGCCGGACAACAGTTGTCCGGTCGAATCATAGTGCTCCCGCTCGACCAATTGCCCGAGCACGGTGCGCTGCCGCACCGTGCTGCCGTCGGGGGCGGTGATTTCCGTAATCCGCTCCCCGGCGCCGTCGATGCTGATTTGGGTGTGGGTGGTCCGGCCGTGCCGGGTCTCCCAGCGTTGCCGACCGTCCGGCGTCTCTTCGACGATGGAGACGACTGTCGGCGTATCGCTACCGTCCGTTTCCCAATGCTCGCGAATGGTCCGTCGGCGGACCTGGCCGGCGACTTCGACGACCTCGGCGGAGGTGCGATCGATGCGGTCGCCGCCGGCGTAGTCGATCACTCCGTCGCGGTCCATGTCGATGGCCCGGACGGCACGCTCTCCCTTTTCGTTGTAAGCGTGGAGCGTTTGTACACCGTCGGGGTCGATTTCGGCGTCGAGTTGCCCGGCGACATTGTAGGTGCGGGTCGCTTCCGCTCCATCGGGGTATTCCGTGCGGATGTTCCGCCCGAGCATGTTGCGCCAGATCTTCACCCACTCGGTTTGGCTGCCGCCCTCGCCCACCCGGATGTCTTTCGTCCAGGAGAGGCCGCCCGCCGCGACGCCGTACTCGTGCCGGAGGGGAGCTTCCGCCGTGCCTTCGACGGAGAGCAGACGCCCGTCGCGCTGATAGGTTCGGATCGATGTGGAGCCGTCGCCCTCGTGGGTCGTTGTCCGCCGCTCGCCCCCGGCGGTGGTGATTTCGTAGCTGTAGTCGCGTTTCCAGCCGAGAGCGTCTTTCCGCCAGAGAATGCGTCCGTCCGGGCGGTAGGCGGTTTCGCTCAGGACCATACGACTGGCGTCCGTGCCGATGCGGGCCTCTTCCACGATCCGGTCGGAGGCGTCGAAGACCTGCTCCCGGACAATGCCGTTGCGCACTTCCTGCGTTTGCCGCTTGAGCGCGTCGTATGAATAGCTGGTTGCAATCCCTTCGCGATCCACATGGCCGCTCAACCCACAGCAGCTGTAGGCGAAGGTTTCGAAAGTGCCGTCGGAGTAATCAATGCGCAGGGGCCGCCCGAGCGAATCGCTGTCGGTAACCGCCTGAAAGGAGAGCAGCAGATCCGAAGCGATGTCCTCGACCGTTTCGGTGAGCGAACGCCCGTAGCGATCCTCCTCGACCGTGGTGCGTGTACCGTCGATCACGGCAGCGGCGGCGGCGTCGGGCGCGCCGCGGGTGGTCACCGTGGTTCGGACGCCGCTCGGCTCATCGAGGCTGTACGTGTGGCGGGTCAGGGTTCCATCACTATGGCGGACCAGGGCGGTCTCATCGCTGAATGGACCGCTGCCGCCGACCTTGACCGTTCCGGTCGTCAGGTTGCCCGGGGCATCCCAGGCGGCACCGGGTGCCGCCGCGACGACTTCGAAGGTGCTGTCTCCCTGGAAAATCGTGTAGCGCCGGGAGACTTCCTGGCCGAGAACGGTCTCCACGCGGGTTTCATGGGGGGCGGTGGTCTGGTAATGGGTCTCGCGCACCCGGCAGGACGCTTCGGGGGCCTCCGGTGCGGCGTCCCCGAAGGGGCTGACGGTTTTGATCCGCCTGCCGAGATCATCGTATTCGTAGCGCTCCCAGTAACCGTCGGGCCGCTGCATCAGGCGTACGCGCGAGTAGTTGTCGCCATCCACCCCCTGATCCGTGTAGTAGCTCCAGGTGGTTGTGCGCCCGCCCGACGGGTCGAGCGGGTCGAAGGTTTCGGCCACCAACTCCTCTCCCCACGGAAACTCGTGGTAGCGCCTGTCGCGGCGATAGGTATCCGCGCCCCCCGGCTCAGCCACCCAATAGGTTTCCACCCGGTCGCCGTCGACCGTGGCGTCCTTGCGCCCGACCTCCTTGAGCCCGGCGCTGACGAGCGTCCAATCCGCATTCGCGGGTACGTAGGTGTATTCGTAAAGGGTATCCGTGGCGTCAATCGTCTCGGTAACGTGCAGGCGGTAGTCATTACCGGTCCCGGCATCGGGATCTTCCAGCGTCCAGACCTTGTAGGGGTTGCCGGTCGGCTGGTAGTAGTCGCCGGTCTTGGTGCCCGCGTCGCTTGCGTAATAGAAGCGGATCTCATATTCGCGGGGGCTGATCGTGACGACATCGGCCAGGACCTCGCTGGTGAGCACTTGACGCACGGCTTCGTTTTCGTCGCGGATCTCCTCGACGGGTGCATTCAGATCGACACCGTATTCGATGCCCGCGGGAGTGTAGAGGGCAGCGTCGGGCAGTTCGGATTTTATCCGGAACATTCCGGGGTAGAAATCGCCCTCCTTTTCGCCGAGGGAGATGCGCACATCGACACTGCTGTTACCGGCCGATCCGCCGCCCGGTCCGCCGCAGGTCGAGCAGGTGCCGTCATCGCAGCCGGGTCCGCTGATGAGCGCGATCTTCTCGATTTCGGCATAGGCTCCGACATGGTAGAGGTTGTCGACCCTATCGTATTGCAACACGATGGGGTCAGTCGCCCGAACGGTGATTTGCCGGGTTTCGATCGTGGAAAACATATTGCACTCACCGTCGTTATCGCGGCCTCCGAAAAACAAAATTCCATTCACATAAACAAAATCGAAACCACTGTCATGATCCTCAACGATGCCGGACACCGTGACGGCCA
>CAZDRT010000210.1:2043-6102 GCA_964507815.1 uncultured Puniceicoccaceae bacterium | reverse complement strand
GCGGCTAAAGCACGCGGCTCCGTTTCTTCCGGGAGCGGCGAGCTTTAGCCGCCGTCCACGTCACTATCGATCCCCCATCCATGATCGATGAGCGGACGGCTCATCAAAACACCACCGTTGTGCCGCCGGTGTTGAGGGGATACGTTAGGTTCTCGGCGGCGGCGTCAACAAAGATACTGTCGAACAGGATATCCGTATCTGCGGGATGACTGCTGAAGGTGAGGAATAGGAGCGTCTGGAGATCGTTCGTTATTGGCCCGGGCGGAAAACCCAGATTCTGGTGCCTGATCCACGATGCCGAAGGCCATGGATTCATCGACCGAGGCGGAAGGCGCGGTGACTTGGAAAAACAGCGTGCCGGTGACGCCTTCGCGAATCTGCCGACTGAGGGGCAGGTCCAAGTGGAGACTGCCGCCGCCGCCCTGCACGAGAAGCTGCTGGTCAAGGATAGCGAAACCCGCAGAGCCGCCTTCGTTCCAATCCCCACCGACGGTGGTGGCGTCGCCGCGGTCAAAGTCATCCACTTTATACCACCCGGAATCGCCGGCACGGTCTTCGCCCAGTGGCCCGGAGTCATACACTTTGCAGTGCGCCTCCGCCTCGTCATCGCGGATGACATCGCCAAGCGCCGTGCCGTCGGCGGCGTAGAGCAGCTCATCGCTCACGTTGAAGACGGCAAAGAAGACATCTTTGCGGGCACTGTTGTAGCCACCTTTACCATCGGCACCCGGACCGGCGTTGATCCAACACAGCAGAATGCGTTCCGGAAGACCGTTGCTCGCGGGAACATGCTCAATGCCCATCAGGTAAAGATTGGAGCTTTGGTCCGCCCGCCTGGGGTCGTGCTCGATGACGTGGCGTTGATCGGTCCATGTTGCCCCATTATCGCTGGTTTTAATGAAATGGATGGGATTACCCCCGTGGGCCGCCGTTCGGAAAAACAGGTAAAGATCCCCATTCTCCGCCAGAATCGGGAGCGGGTAGGAACTGTTGATGGCCTTGTCGTTGCTGTTTTTGAGGATGACCTCGTCGGTCCAGCCGCTTTGCAAATCGCGCGGCTGCAGGCTGCGGGTGTGGGTGAGATTGCCGCGCCCGATGAACACATGGATGTAGCCCTGGGCATCCCGGGTGATCACGGGATAGTTATGATAATTATCGTCATGGAAATTCCCTGCAACGCGCACGCTGGGGATCCAGTCTTCGGCAGCATGATCATAGGCGGTCACCCAGGCATCGAGATTGGAATCCCCATGCACGAGAAAAGTCTTATCGACAGCGTCGTCGTAATATCCCTGGGCATGGGGGCGCATGGCCGCATTTTTCGAGGGGGCGAGGTAGGTCTGCTCCCAATCGGCGTGGGTCGCCAGGGGGGCGGTGAGAGCAAGGGCGAGAAAAAACGGTACGTAGTTCATAAGCTTGCAGGGGAGGATGTTTTCGGACCCGAGCTGATCACGCTCCTCATTTTGAGCGTGATGATCGACAGGAAATTGCGGGGTCTGGCAGAGATTCCAGCGCGTTCAGGAACGGGTCATCGGTTGATCGGCAGAATTCCCGCAGGAGGCTTCGCAGCCTGGCCCGTTGCGGCTGGAGATTCGAATCCTTGGCGAGATTGATCGTTTCTCCCGGGTCGCTTTGCATATCGACAAGTGATTCCGAGTTCCCGCCGCTGTCATAGACACAGTATTTGTAGCGGTCATCACGCAGCATGCGGGCTTCGACGATGGGGGTCTTGCCATCAATCTCCGCGCCCTGGATAAATTTGGCTTCGGCCACGACGAAATCGGGGCCGGGATCGACCCGGAGGTCGCGGGCGTGCGCCCAAAGACTTTGCCCGGGCAGGCCCGCTGGCGCGTTGATGTCGGCGATGTCACAGAAGGTGGGGTAGAGATCGATGCCGGTGTTGACGAGCCGCTGGGTGGTTTGGCCAGAGGGCACTTGGCCGGGAGCCGAAATGATCAGCGGAACGCGGGCGCTTTCGTCCATCAAAACCGTTTTCTGGTTCCAGCCATGGGCTCCCTGGGCGTCACCGTGATCGGAAACAAAGACGATGGCGGTGCTCTCGCGCAAACCCCGCTGCTCGATGCCCTGGAGGAGTTCCCCAATATGGTGATCGACGTGCTCGACCATGCGATGGTAGCCCCAGAGGTATTCGCGCCAGTCGCGTTCGGTGAAATTCGCGCAGGGTGACATACCGGTGGCATGATACGAGCGCCGGAGCAGGGTCACGGCGTCCGGCTCGCCGATCTGCGGAGCGTGATTGGCTTTGAGCGGCGGCAGTTCGTCCAACGGCGGAGGTTCCGGGATAAAACCGTCCGGCAGATCCCCGCGTGTACCCCGGGCCCATTCACAGATGTTGTGCGGGTTGTTGTAGGAAGCGACCAGGAAGAAGGGTCGATCCCCGCGCACCTCGTCGAGAAACCGGAAAGACGCGGCGGCATTGCCGGGGTCGGAGCCGTTATGGATGGAATTGGCCAGATATTCGAAGCCGTGCTGTTGCGTGTTTTCCTCCAGATAATGCATGTGCCACTTGCCAACGTGCCCGGTGGCGTAACCGGCGTCAGCGAAGACGCGCCCCACGCAGGGGAAATCCTCCATCCCCTTGGTATGCCCTCGATTGGCCAGAACGCCCGTTTCATGCGAATACCGGCCGCTGAACATGCTGGTGCGTGAAGGCACGCACAGCGGATTGGCGCAATAAGCCCGGTCGAAGCGCACCCCGTCTCCCGCCAAAGCGTCGAGCTGCGGCGTGGAAAACCACCCATCCCCCGCCACGCAACTGAGCGCGTCGAAGGATTGTTGATCCGTTTGAATCCAAAGAATATTCGGGTGTTCTCGCATACCCGACGCTACTACTTTGAGCATTTGTTTGAACAGAATAAACCGTTTGAACAGAAAAAGATGGTTGCGCAACCAGTTTCCGTGACGCTATCCTGCGTCATGTCCGATCCTGAACGCCCCCATGCCGATCCCACGCTCACCCTCGCGGAATTGGCCGGGCGCATGGGACTCGCCAAGTCCACCGTCTCGCGGGCGCTCAGCGGTACCGGGAGGGTTTCCGCCGCCACCAGAGAGAGAGTCCGCCGCGAAGCCGAGCGTCTCGGCTATCAGCCTGACCCCCTGCTCAGCGCTTTTTCGAGGTATCGCAGAAAGCATACAACGTTTCGTGGCGCCGTCGTGGCTCTCGTCCTGCCCGATCAGCAAACCTTCAAGCCCAACCTCAACAACCACTGGTGCGAACCGCGGGGATATCGTGTCGAGCAGTTTTTTCTAAGTGATTTCCAAGGGTCACAGGCCAAACTGACCCGGGTTCTGCGTGCCCGGGGCATTACCGGGGTGATTTTTCCGGAAGCACAAACCCCCATAGTGGTGGAACCTGAAATCTGGCGCGGGTTTCATGCAGTGTATTGCGGGCCTTACCCTGGCGATCCATGCCCCTTCGATACCGTACGCCACAACCCCTTTGACACCGTGACGCTGGCCTGGAACCGGGCGGCGGAAGCGGGTTACCGGCGGATTGGCCTGATCTTGGGCCTTAAACCGGGCGCGATGACCGGGTCCGAACGCAAAACCCTGGGCGGCTATCTTCTGCTCCAGAATCTGGCCGGTCCCGATCATGTGAGGGTGCCGGTGTTCACGCGGGAAACTCCGGCCATCCTGCAAGACGAGAAAGGGATTGGCAGGTGGATCGAAGCGCATCAGCCCGACGTCATTCTCGGCTTCGTCCGATACCTGCGGGAAACCATTCACCGCGCCTGCCCCCGGGGACGGGAAATCCCCTTTATCGCTCTGCGCATGCCGCCAAGCGACACGGACGGCGCGGACAGCGCAGGATTCCGGGTCGGACGCCTCACCATCGAGCGCCTTGCCCTGCGCCACCTGGACGGCTTGATCCGCAGCGGAGACAACCACGACGGCAACCCTTCCCGCATCTCCCTGGTCATCGAGCCGGAATGGTCACCGGGAGCCTCCTTCCCCCGCGGCTAAAGCACGCGGCTCCGTTTTTCGGGAGCGGCGAGCTTTAGCCGCCGTCGCGTTTGGCTGGGTGCGTTCGCGTCGGCT
>CAZDRT010000210.1:0-1943 GCA_964507815.1 uncultured Puniceicoccaceae bacterium | reverse complement strand
CGTTCGAGTCGGCGGGTCCGGCGCAAAACCGCGGCTAAAGCACGCGGCTCCGTTTCTTTTGGGAGCGGCGAGCTTTAGCCGCCGTCGCTCAGACCCGTGAATTCTGAATTCGCGGCAGGGGTGCGCCGGTGGTTTGATACCAGCTCAGGGTGCGCTCGCGCAGGTCGGCGAGGATGGCGGCGTGGGCGGCGGGATCGCGCGGACGGCTCTCAGCGTCGAGCAGGTTGTCCAGTTCGTGCGGGTCTTGTTCCAAGTCGTAAAGTTCGTCCGGGGTGGCGGAACGTCGAATGTATTTCCACCGCTCGGTCCGGCACATTGCGGCGAGATCGTGGACGAAGGGATCCTCGCTGCGGTGGGCGAAGTCCTTGGGATGGTAGTGGCTCTTGGGGTTCAGCCCACCCTTGGCGTGAGCGCCGGTGGCATGGATCTCGCCGGGCAGGCGCCCCCCTTCGCAAAAGACCGCGTCGCGGTGGGTTTTCGTTTGCCCGGCGGCCAGGGGGAGGAGGCTGCGGCCGAAATGATCGTAGCCGGGATCGATCCCGAGGAGGTCGTAAATCGTGGCCGGCAAATCCGTCAGCTCGACCAGAGCCTCCGTCACGCGGGCTTGGACGGGGGTGCCCTGGGGCGGTTTGAACACGAAGGGCACGCGGGTCAGGCAATCCTCGAAGGTATTGTCGTTTTTTTCGATCAGACCGTAGTCCCCGGTGTAGTCGCCGTGGTCGGAGAAAAAGAAGGCGGCGGTGTCGTCCCACATGCCCTTGTCTTTGAGGGCCTGCACAATCCGCCCGAACTGGTGGTCCACCCAGCGGATCATGGCCCGGTAAACGGCGCGGATCTCGGTCCAGGTTTCCTCGGGCAGTTCGGAGAGGTTGGCGACGTCGCGGATCAGATCCAGAATGGGAGCTTTGTTGCGTCCGTAACCGGCCACGCGGTCGCCGCAGTGCCGCCGGTCGATGGCGCTGAAAAAGGGCTCGGTGATGCCATAGGCGACGTGCGGATTCGAGAGCGCGAGGTAGAGGCAGAGCGGGGCGCCACCGTCGTATTCCTCGATCTGCAGCAGGGCGTTTTCGACCGAAAACCAGTCGTTGTTGGTCAGGCTAAGCTGCTGCCAGTCTCCCGTCCGCTCGGCCTCCACCAGTTTTCCGACGAGGAAGGAGTAGTAACTCGGATCGCCCGGCTCGCCGCGCCACTCTGGATTTTCGGGAACCAGCCAGGGGGTGCGCTCGAGGAGCTTTTCCCAGCGCCCCTCGGGCAGGCGCGGCGGATCGAAGAAGCAGAGGTGTTCGTCCACATGGCCCTCGAAGGGGTCGAAGTCTTTGTCTTTGCCCCGCCCGGGAATGACGTCGTTTTTCCCGCTCCAGCAGATGCGGTAGCCCTGCCCGCGCAGGATATCCAGCAGGAAGGGGTCGCCCTGCTCCGGGTGCAGGGTGTGATACATGCTGCGGTGCCCACGGGTGTGCGGATACCAACCGGTGTGAAAGCAGCAGCGGCTGGGCACGCACTGCGGATTCTGGCAAAAGCTCCGGTTGAAGGCCACCGCCTCCTCCGCCACCAGCCGGTCGAGGTTCGGGGTCGGGTCAGTCGGATCGCCCGCGTAGCCCGTGAAGTCGCCGCGGAATTGGTCCGGATTGAAGAGTAAAAGATGCGCTCGGTTGGATGCCATAAGCTCGATTGCATCCCCTGCTACGATAGGGTCAAGGGGAAAGAGTGGAGAGTGGGTAAGAGATGGAGAGTTGGAGTATTGGAGTGGTGGAGGGAGGGAGACCTGAAACCTGAAACCTGAGACTTGGAACCGCACCTTGGGAGGCGTGACGGCGGCTAAAGCTCGCCGCTCCCCGAAGCAGCCGAATTCCGGAGCCGCGTGCTTTAGCCGCGGTTTGGCGGTGGCCCTGTGGATTCGAAGGTGCCTGGCAGGCGTGACGGCGGCTAAAGCTCGCCGCTCC
>CAZDRT010000209.1:0-6138 GCA_964507815.1 uncultured Puniceicoccaceae bacterium | reverse complement strand
GGGGCTGATCCTCTCAATCCGGTAGTTCCATGGTGGGGCTACCTGAGTAGTTACCGGTTTTCTAGCGTTTCTGTCGCAGCTTTTGGATAAATTCAAATGATCGAATAGCCTCACCAATCCACCCCAACATGAAGATTATTACCATGAAGAATATTTCCGTAAATCGGCGCTGCGGCGCCACTTCCGTTTCGCCCGTAGCCCATCCACAACGCTTGCGCCCGTTCCTGTCCGGCTTCCTCGTTCTCGCGATCCTCGCGTCCCTGTTGCCTCACGCTCAGGCCGCAGACTACATCTGGCGCACGCCACAAGCCAAAGTGCTTGTCAACGGCGACTTGGTCTGGGACCCTGATCCTTTCTCAGCGTTCGACCCGGCCAGCTACGCGGGCGAAGTGCGTTTCATTGACTTCACAGGGGGCAATGACTCGGCGGACGGGAAGACACCAGCTACCGCGTGGAAGCATCACCCCTGGGACTGGCGCAATGTCGAGGGAAATGCCAGCCAGCATTCGGGGCCAACCGCCTACATCTTTAAGCGGGGCGTTTCCTACCGGGGCGCCTTGCGGGCAGACGAATCGGGCACCGGGGAAACTCCGATCATCCTGACCAGCAGTGCCGACTGGGGCGAAGGAGAAGCCATATTTCTGGGGTCGGAACCCCTTCCCGCACAGTGGGTTCCGGCCGGCGAAGTGACCTACCCGGAGAATCTGCCCGAAGTCGACAAGGTGTGGGCGCTTGATCTCGCGGAGGCAGGGTTTCGCCCTGTGAACGAGTGGTATGACTATGCCGGCGCCGATCCGGAGGGTCCATCCGTTCGCTACGTTCGCAGTCTTGAACTGCCCTACATCGGCATGTGGCGGGTGGATTCGTCAACGGGTGAGGTCACGGCGCTCCACGTTGCCCGCACGCCGGACTGGCAGCGCGGCGACGACAATTTTGTGCTCGACTACTGGCATGCTTTCGACGGCCAAAAAGAGCGCAAAGACCCGGAAACCGGGAAAAGTGCGAATCTGGCTTACGATGACTTTCTGGTCGGTAAACAAGCCGAAGACCTGGCCGGAGGATACATTTGGACGCAGTACCCCTCCTTCATGGGAACGCCGACTCCCAGCAGGATCAACGCGGAAGCATCCCATCGCGGCATGAAGGGTCCCTTTATCGATCCGGCGGACGGCACGATTCTGAAAGGTGCCATGGGCGGTCTCGGGGCGAATGTGCGCTATATGATGGAGCATCTGCCGCAGTTTCTCGATGCGGCAGGGGAAATCTACCTCGACGAAGATACCTTCACTCTTTTCTACCGGCCGGAAGACGGTGCAAACCCGAACCGCGAGCACTTGGAACTGGCTGTTCGAATGGGCGCACTTGCCATGAGCAACCAGTCCAATATCGAAGTTTCCGGGCTGAATTTCCGCTTTATCGAAGGCGCGGCCATTGACTTCTCGCAGCAGAAGAACGAGCGAGCCGAGAATATCAACATCCACCACTGCTCCTTTAAAGACATCATGCGCTTTGGAATCACCGCGGATCAGAATGGTCGGAAGGGTGGCAACCACATGGATCGCATTCGGGTGGCGGACAACCAATTTGAAAACATTTGGGAAACCGCGATCACCGTTTTTCAAGGTCGGAGCGCAAGTTGCGTCTTCAACTCACTGGAGTTGCTGCGGAATAAAACGTACAACACCGGTATGCGCCACCGAGCTGTCGCCCAAGCCTCCATTCCCGCCATTTCCGTCGGCAGTCCCAAAGTCGGGGTGGTGGCTGGTAATATAGTGGAGCGCACCTTCGGCCAGGGTATCGAGATATGGGGCGGTAACCGCAAAGGAAATGTAAACACCCCTGACGCATGGGACATCCCGCTGACGCGGATCACCGCCTTTCACAATCGGATTGAGGACGCCGCCCTCGGTCTGAACGACTACGGTGCTTTGGAGGTCTGGCAGAGTGGGGTCGTTTATACGTACAATAACCTCTCCGGCAACTCCGTCGGCCACATGCCGGGCGGCTGGGGCGGGCGCGCCAAGGCGGATCAGGTGCGCAAGATGAATCCATCCTATCCCCTCTATCTGGATGGCGATTACAAGCAATACAGCTTCAATAACATCCTCTGGACACGGCCGGAAGACTCCGGTGATCCCTACGGAGGCGGAACCGCCTACTTCATGGTCTTCGGCTTCATGAACGAATTCTTCAACAATACCCTGTACAACGCCTCAAACGCCATGGGTGGCAGCCCGGCCGGGCGCCAGAACACACAAGGAAACCTGTCGGTGGATATCACTCACCATTTCTTCCACCAGGGGCATGGCTCCTTTTCCCAAGCTGGCGGTGGAGATGACGGCTCAGTGAGCGGCATAGAAACCCTCGCCTACGCCAACAATCTCTTTCACGGCACAGCGGAAGCCGGTAGCGTCGCGCTTGAAAGGAAAGGCGCTATCGAAGATATCGCCGCCAAAACAATTGAAGAACTGCAGGTGCAAATGGCTCATTATGGTCTTAACGACGAGGGCATCCGCATCTCTCAGCTAGGGAAGAAAGGGGAGGTGTTGCCGATTCGCGCCCGTGCGCGGGGTGCGGTCGATGATCTAGCCACCTCAGGTGTCGATTTTCGCCCCGCATTGGGCTCCCAAGCCATCGACGCCGGAGGAATAGTCTTCGTCCCATGGGCCCTTTACGGCACCGTCGGCGAGTGGCATTTCAATAGGAACGACCACGATCCGGCCACCGTACTCGACTACCACTGGTACTACAGCAATGCCCACGTCGAGCGACGGATGTATCAGTTTATCCCCAATTATCCTCTGCTGGTCAATGAGGCCACCGAGAGCGATTACGTTCCTTCACAGTCCGAAGACTGGGTGGAAGGTGCCCTCGTCTTTGACGGGACCTCACGATACGCGGCAGTCAGCCAGGAACAGATACAGGCCGACGCAATAATCCCCATCAAATCTTTTACGAAGGATTGGGCGGACCGCTCCAGGAGTGTTATCCAAGCCATGCAGTCTGACGAATGCCTTTGGACTGTGGACGAGCCCAGCGATGGCTATGATGAAAAAGGCAGACCCCGTTACAGCGATGGGGACTACGCCCGCTTTAGCTCGGAAAAACTGAAGACGCCGGAAATCACCAGCCAAAACGTGCTCGTCGAGATCATCATCCAAGTGGCGGCCGAACGCACGGACGATGCCATCATCGGCAAGCACGACGGAACCGCCGGCTACCGCCTCTACATCGACGCCGATGGCAAGGCCTGTTTTGAAATCAGTTCCGATGGGATAAGCGACCGGGTCGTTTCTGCCATGCCCGTCAACGACGGCCAATGGCACCACATCATCGCTGAAGCCGACCGCCGCGAAGACGGCAGCACGCTCAATCTCCATATCGACGGCAAGCTCAACGCTACCGCCCCAGGCGTGATCGGCAGCAGCCTGTCGCTCGGCAACGATGCCGACCTGCTCGTCGCCGCCCGTCGCCAGGATGGAGCACTCGTCGATTACCTGGCTGGGGCCATAGACTATGCCCGTATCTGCCGCGGCACCTTGGCTGACTCTCAGACCAGCATTGAGGAGCTATACGCTTGGCAGACGGATGGCCCCGCCCGCTATGACTATAAATTCCGAGCCCCCGTCGGTCGTCGCGACATAGGTGCCATCGAGGCTCTGCCCGCGGGTCAAACGGATGAGCCGGTTAGCCGCACGACGTCACAGGACACAGCCCGCCCCTAGACGGATCTGCCGATCACCGAGGGGGGGGTTCCGTCGGCGGAGAGATGGAGTTTTCTCGGCAATCCGATCAATAATAAAGATCGGGCGACCCTGCGAGTCGTCGGCGATGGCGAATTGCTCTACCAGTCCGAGATTCTTGAGCCGGGCGATACCGTGCCGGTGCTTGTTGATCTGCGCGGCATTGATGAATCGCGGCTGACCACCGAGCGCCGACGAGGGCGCAACGGGCGCTTGGTTATGGGGAACGCGCGCCTTACCGAGCGGAACGACGGAGCCGGGTTCATTCGTCGAGCTTGGCTTGGTCGTTTCGACCGAGGCGACGGTTGGATGGGTAGAACAGCTCGTAATAGGCGTCGTCGGTGGCGTAGGGGTCGATGGGGGTTTTGGGATCGAAGTCTTCGGGCAGGACGCCGTAGCGGATCATCTCGCGGATGTAAACGGGATCGGCGACAAAGCCGGGTTCCCAGTAGCGGTTGTCCGCGTCGAGAGCTTCGGCGGCCTTTTGAATCTCAGCCAGGAGGGCTTGGTAATCCTCGTCCGTGGTATCGGCGAAGACCTCGCCCGTGCCGGGTGCCGCGCCTTCGGCCCGGCAATGGCCCAGGCCGCCGGACTCTTTGGCGAGCGGGGCCAGGATGAGGAGACTGCGCTCCGGGCGGCTGAGGTCGAAATGACCGTCGCGGACGTAGCGGCGGGCACCGCTTTGGGAGACGCCGTGGCAATCGTCGCAACGTTGCGTGAAAACCCGGGCATCGATCATGGCGGTGAGACCTCGTTTCTGGTCGCGTTTGTTATCGCTGACGCCGATGGACTCGTCTTGCCCGGGGGTCATGGCGGCATAAGTTGCCGCGTAGCGCTGGCCGGCGTCGATCCAGAGGCGGAAACGCGCGAGTTCCTCGGGGTCCAGTTGGACTTCGGCGTGACCGCCCTCCAGTAAGTCGAGTAGCGGGCTGTTGCCTGATCCCACGGTGTAGGGGTCGTCGTTGCCATGGCCTTTACCGATCCGGGTCATGCGGGATAGCGCCCGGTAGCCTTGAGCGTCCGAGGGCTGGACGGCACCGTCCAGAACAATATTTGATTTTTCGCGCTTGGAATTGTGGCAGGCGACGCAGTGCTGATCGAGCATGGGCTGGATGTCACGCTGGAAGTCCACCAGCCCGTCCGCGGGGGCGGCAGCGGGGAAAGTCAACTGGCTGGGGCCTCGTTCGAGGGCAAGTAAAGTTTCCCGCCCGCGGTTACGCACGGTCTGCGTGCGCTGCTCGTGGCAGCCAACGCAGCTGGTCACTTCCCCGGGCTTGACGGTGATGAAACTGCGCATGCGCTTGATCGCTCTGTCGTTCTCATCGAGTAGGACGAACATCAAGGCCCGCATGGCGGGCAATTCCATGTGGGCGGAGCCGTCGGCTTCCACGGGAATAGTGCCGAGGATACGTTTGATGTTGTGTCCGGCACCTCGAATCTTGCTGGGATGTCCCCAACTGATCGGCTTGGGCAGGACCTCCAACACCAGAAGTTTTCTCACGTCACCGGCTTCGACCCCGCCCATGTTGCGCCCAATGTGCGCGGAAGACAGGATGAGCTGGCCGGTGTCCTCGCTGTAATCGGTGCGTTCGGGGATGATCGGCTCCCGCTCGCGGGGCACTAGGGGCCGGGGCTCGTGTACCCAAGTCCGGCTGTCGGGCAGGCTGAAAAACGCCTCGTAGTTGCCCATGCCGTCCATGACGTAGAGCTGGTTATGGGCGGCCACCAGAAAGCAGTCCCCGGTGATCGGAAAGGGATCGCGCCAGATTTCCCCACCTTTTTTCTTCTCGCCTTCGGTCAGGTAGGTCACTTTCTCCCAGGCCCCGGGGCCATGGGAGGGGTCGACGACCGCCACGTGGCCGGTATTGGCGAAGAAGTGCCACTCGCGTGCGGGCTGGCGGGTGGCAAAGATGATTTGCGGCGTCTGCGCCAGTGGTCCCGCCAGCATTTTTTGAAACAATCCCGCTTGTTCCGTGCCGCCCAGCGAGGGTCGGGGAGCGGCCGGGGGCAAGTCCTCCTCCGTCGGCGCGGCGAAAAGTCCGGTGCAGAGGAGGAGGAGGCAGGCCAAGAGGGCGGTTGTGAATGGTGAGCAGGTGGACATAAATCTATTCTCAATTGTCGCTGGCCAGCTCTGTGGTCTGCGGGTTCTTACGGAAGGCGAACAGTTCGCGGTGCGAGCCCATGAGCAGGATATCTCCAACCGGGGTGACCGTGGTCAAGTCGCTTTTGAAGCGGCCCTTCCAGAGGATTTCCGGTTCCGGCCCTTCCGACAGGGTAAACATCAAGCCGCCATGGGTACCGACATAGATTTTTCCATCGGTGACCATTTGCGAACGCTCAAGAATGGCGTGGTGCAAATCCACATTCCCGATCTGGCTTCCGTCTTCGGCATCAA
>CAZDRT010000208.1:0-6185 GCA_964507815.1 uncultured Puniceicoccaceae bacterium | reverse complement strand
TTGCAGGCTGAAGGCCTGCTTCAATCGGGCGGGCTGGAAGACGCGAATATTGAGGCAGACTTTCAGCCTGCATTCGTCGGGACTTCTGGTCCTGGGGCGTTGCCCCAGGCTACGGTGGGGCTGCGCCGTTGGCGCGGGGCAGTGGGTCTGTGGATCTGCCCCACGCTACGGTGGGGCTGCGCCGTTGGCGCGGGGCAATGGGTCTGTGGTTCTGCCTCAGGCTAGGGTGGGGCTGCGCGGTTGGCGCGGTGGACTCTTCTTATAATCCTGCCTTGCTCCAATTGGCCTGCGAAATTCGATTGATATTGTCTGCGAACCGATATTTGGTCGCTGTCCTTAATTGATTCGTAAATTCTGGTAATTCAAACGGACAATGCCGCAGTCACATCTTCAACTTTACGCGCATTTGGTGTTCAGTACCAAGGACCGGATGCCCATGATCGAGAAAGCCATTCGTCCGCGTGTTCACGCCTACTTGGCGACATTGGCGCGGGAGCTTGGTGCGCCCTATGTTGTGGTCGGTGGCGTTGCGGATCACGTTCATTTGCTTTTTGATCTGGGTAAGGAACACGGCCCGGTGACCTTTGTCGGCACGCTCAAAAAGGAATCGTCCAAATTCGTCAAAACCCTTGGCGAACGCTATGGCCAATTTTACTGGCAGCGCGGTTACGGGATGTTTTCAGTCAGTCCGACCCATCGGGAGGACGTAGTGGCCTATATCCGGAATCAGGAGGAGCATCACCGGATTGTATCGTTTCAAGAGGAATATATTGGATTTTTGGAGCGATACGGAATGGAATATGACGAGCGGTATATTTGGGACTGAGGTTTGAACTCCGCGAGACAGAATGGCTTGGGGCGACGTGAATATTGAGGCAGGCCTTCAGCCTGCATTCGTCGGGACGTCGGTCCTGGGGCGTTGCCCCAGGCTACGGTGGGGTTGCGCCGTTGGCGCGGGGCAGTGGGTTTGTGGATCTGCCTCAGGCTACGATTGAGCTGCGCCGTTGGCGCGGTGGAGCTGATCTGTGGCGTTGCCTCATGCTACGGTGAGGCTGCGCCGTTGGCGCGATTGCTGCGTCGTCGACGCGTTGGAGTTGCGTCGTTGGCGCGGTGGGGAGGGGATCCCCCTTGGTCAGGTGGGCTTGCCCCCGACGGTAGCGGCTTTGGCGCGATCGCAAGATATCAGGTGTCCGAGCGATGATAAGGCGGATGTTTGGCGGATACCGAATCAATGATTCTCCGAGGCCAACGGCCTCAAACACCGTAGCCTCGGGCAACGCCCGGGGAATCGGAGATGGAAATCAATCCGCAGGCTGAAGGCCTGCCTCAATATTCTTTCTTTCAATTCCCGGCATCCTCGCCATCCCCGGCGAAGAGCCGCTTCCCGGCGATGGTTTGTTCGGCGAGGATCGCGGCGGAGGCGCTCCAGGCCATGGAGCGCATGCCGCCGGAGGTGAACTGTTTGCCGTGCAGGAACTCCGGGAAGCCGGCCTCTTTGTTGTTTCCGTCGCTTTTGCGGTTGGCTTCATGAATGCCCCGGCAGTAGGCCCGGGCGGTCTTCGTCTTCCCCCGCCGGGCAAGACCGGCAACATAGAATCCCGTCACCATGGGCCAGAGGCCTCCGTTGTGGTATTCATAGGGCTCGTTCTTGAAGGTGTGGGAAAAGGTGGTCTGGAGATCATCCCAATCCTCGTCTTTGGGGGTGATGACCGGGCTGAAGGCCGGAAGAAGTTTGATTTTTTCCGGGACGATGTGCTCGGCAATGTAGTCGTCGACGGCCTCGGATTGGGACTCGTCGGCGACCTGAAGCAGGCTCACGAGTGAGTTGGCCAGCGAATCGAAGCGGTAGCCGTAGCCGAAGGGCGAGAAGAAGGGCATCCAGTACGCGCCGTGGCAGTGGGGGACGGCTTTCCGCCCTTTTTCGAAGAGGGTCTTGTGATATACGTCTTCGGGCGGGTTTTCGTCCTCCGGAAACCAGTAGTTGGCCCGAATGAGATGCTGGAGCCGGGCGACTTTTTCATCAAGGGCATGGTCATCGCCTTCGTGCTGAAAGCGATGGATATCACAGAATGCCTTCAAAGCCTGCAGGTAGAGGAGCTGGTCGTAGAGCACGTAACCGCTCTGCATGTATTCATCCGCCCAGTCCCCGGTCGGCGGCACGTAGAGAAGACCGCGGTTGTTGTATTCCCACGCCCCGAGAAGAAATCGGACCTTCTCCAACGGCCCGGTCATCTCTTCGATGAACGAATCATCTCCGGTGTGCCGCCAGTATTCCGAGCAACCGATGACAAACCAGAGATCCGCGTCGATCCGGCCGGCCGTGCCGCCGTAACTGACCCGCTGGGCGTCCGGATCGACGTTGCTGGGGATCTCGCCGTGCGGACCCTGGTGGGCGGCCAGGGTTTTCAAGCTCAGGCGGAATCCTTCGATCAAATCGGCGTCGTCGCTGAGCAGGGCGGCCAGGCCGGTGATCGAGCTGTCCCGGCCCCACACTCTGGAATAGTTGGCGCGTTCCGAGGGCGTGGCGATGAATCCATGGGTGGTCTTGCAGTCGTGCAGGAGGCCGATGGCCTCTTGATAGCCTTCTGAATCGACCCGGTCGTCGGTTTTCGCTTTCTCAGTCATCTTCTTGGTTCAGGCGGTTCAACCAGTGGCGCAATCCGTCCTCCACGCCCGCCGCATGCTCTTCGGGAGATAGATAGGCCTGGTACTCGCCGGCGAGTTCGCGCAGACGCCCGTGCGCGTTGGCTACCACGATGCCGTGAAAGCCGCGCCCGAGGAGCGCGACGTCGTTCCCGGAGTTCCCGGCGGTAATCACCCGGTGGTTGGAGTAACCCAGCTGGTGGGCGACGAATTCGGCGGCGGAACCCTTGTCCACGCCGTAGGGTAACACGTCCAGGTCTTCGCCCGAGCTGTAGATGATGGTTGTCTCGAGCCCGGCCTCCCCGAGTTGTACGTGGAGGCGGTCGATCTGTTCCGGGGTAGCGTCGGGATACCAGTAGCTGATCTTGAACGCCGACTGTTCCGACTCCGGCTGAAGTGTAATTCCCTCGACGGGTTCGAGGCTTCGGCGGACGGTCTCCGCAGACCATTTCACGGACATGGCTTCTTCCCATTCTTCCGCGATGCGGTTGTCCGGGTAGGTCCGGATTTCGCTGCCAACCCCGCCGATAATGTAAGCCGGCGGGGGGAGATCGCCCACCTCGATGTCCTCCCGGATCGAGTCGGCGAACCGTCCGGAGGCATAGACGAGTTTAACAAAGTCGGCACACTCCGACTCGTAATAATTGCGAAAGCGCCGAAGCGCGTCGCCATTTCCCAGCAGGGTGTCGTCCAAGTCGCTGACGAGAAGATATTCTTTGTTGGCTGTTTGCATGGTTGGAGATGTTGATCGGATGGGGTTAACCACGCGATAAACATGCCAGTATCATCGGGAGGCCCCGAATTTCCAAATACGGCGGGTTTATCCGAAACGTGCCGGTTCGCGGAGGTTTGTGGATAATGCAGAACGCCCGGTTGTCCGGTCCCGTTTTGTGCAAAATGCATGGTTCGGTGAGAGTTCGGGTTCGGGATATGCAGACGGCTTGGGAAACGCAAATATTGAAGCAGGCCTTCAGCCTGCATTCGTCGGGGCGTGTGGTCCTGGGGCGCTGCCCCAGGCTACGGTGTGCTGCGCCGTTGGCGCGGTGGAGATGCGCCGTTGGCGAGTGGGGAGGGATTCCCGTGGCTTTCCCCCGGGACGGTCGCACCTTTGGACCAATATCCGCGCGATCCATGCCATTTGGGAGATGGTAAGTCCGATATTCCGCGGATATCAAATCAATGATCCTCGGAGGCCAACGGCCTCAAACACCGTAGCCTCGGGCAACGCCCGGGGAATCGGAGATAAAAATGAATTCGCAGGCTGAAGGCCTGCTTCAACCCCGATTGGCACACTAAATGCGATTTCGGAAATTCACACCAAACCGGAAACGAAAGGCATTTAAAATGAAGATTGTATTATTTGACATCGAGGAATGGGAAAAGCAGACATTCGATTCCCTGACCGGGGATCACGAGGTTGTCTTTGTCGAACAGTCGTTGACAAAGGAGAACGCGTCGGACTATACGGACGCGGAGATCATTTCGGTCTTCGTGAAATCGCAGGTGAACGCGGACGTATTGGAAGCGCTCCCCGATCTGAAGGCGATCGCCACGCGCTCGACGGGGTTCGATCACATTGACCGGACTGTCTGCGATGAGCGCGGGATCCGGATCGCCTATGTGCCGAGTTACGGCGACAACACGGTGGCCTCCCACACGATCGGTCTGTTGCTAAACATCGCCCATCGGATTAGCGACGGGATTGACCGCACGCGCAAAGGCGAGTTTTCGAACGCCGGATTGCAGGGCTTTGACGTCAGGGGGAAACGAATCGGGGTAATCGGTGCGAGCGGCAACATCGGGCGGCACGTTGTGACCATGGCGAAGGGCCTGGGCATGGAGGTTCTCGGTTTCGATGTGGCCGAAGATCCGGACTTTGCGGAGGAGGCCGACTTTGCGTATGTATCCATGGACGAACTGTTGGAGCGAAGCGAGGTGGTGACCATCCACGTGCCGCAGAACGAGAAAACAAAGAATCTGATCGACGACGGGGCGTTCTCAAAGATGCGTGAAGGGGTGGTCTTTTTGAATACCTCTCGCGGCGGAGTCGTCGATGAGCGCGCCTTGTTGAAGGCGATCGGCGACGACACGGTGAGAGCCGCCGGGCTGGACGTGCTGGGAGCCGAGCCCACCATCCGGGAGGAAGCGGAGTTGCTGCGGTGCGCGGTGGAGGACGAAGGACAGTGGGGGGAGTTGCTCGCCAACGAAACGCTTTTGCAGCTGCGCAATGTCTATGTGACCCCCCACAACGCGTTCAATACCAGGGAGGCGGTCCAGCGGATTCTCGACGTGACCCTGGAGAATTTGGAAGGATTCGTCGGCGGCGAACCGGTCAATCTGGTCGGGGACTAACTCCGGTATCCGGCGCGTTGTCCGATTCTCCGTGATTCACCTGCGGGCAGCGCGGTGCAGAACGCAACGCCGACCGGGAAAGTTCCGGTATTTTTGCACGGCGCGGGGTTTAGGGATCGTTCCGGAGTTCGTCAATTAATTGTGAATCCTATGCAAAATATCGTGGAAACACAGGTTTTGGTGCCTCGGTTCGCTCTTTTCGTAACTGCGGGTGGATCTAAATTCTCTGCTGTTAATTTGGCACGGGTATTGCGATCCTGACAAAGTCAATGAGTTCACAACCGTCTTTCCCCGAAAAATCAGAAGACTCCGACCGAGGAAAAATCATCTGGGCCGCCTGCGAGGATTTTGATACGCCTTCAACGAAGAAATCCGTAAAAACAATTCTGGAAGAGGCGGATACGCCGAACATCGACCGACTTTGCCATTTCTCCGAATCGGGACTGCTGGAGGCGGGACCCTCGTTTGCGAACATGAGCGAGCAGACCGTCGGGGAGGTTGTTGGGATGCGATCCATTGCGATTACCAATCTCGCGGAAAAGAATCCCCTGGAAGGGATCGTCCGATTCGAGCGGTATGAGAGAGTCAAACGATTAAGTGAATTTGAAGAGGTGTTGGCGGGCTTCTGGGAGGACCACGATTTGTTCTACATCCACCTCGACGGCAAGGCCCACGTCGAGTGGGAGCACGGTGAACCGAGTGACCGGGAATGGGTCGAGATGATAGACGCCTGGATTCCCGGATTCATGGCCCGCTTCCAGCCAAAGGTATTCGCCCTGACCGGTGATGTGAGCACGACCCTGAAGGAGGAATCCGCGGCGGTCCCGGCGATGGTGCATTCGAAGCGCAGTCACTCCCGGCGGAAAAAAGGGTTCAACCACCGGGACTGCCGGGGCGGGCAGCTCGGAGAACATTTCGATCTGAGCCGGTGGCTCGTGTTGTTGCGGGAGCACGCCGGTTGGTTGGATGGTGTGTGAATGGGATGTTTGGCCGGGGCGTGGCCGATTGGTCCCTGGGGCGGCACGCGCGCAACCGTCTTCGCTCTCCCCCTGCGTCCCTGCGGTCGCGGGGCTTCGGAGGGCAGGGCAAGCTCTTCTGTGACTGCCTTATGGAATCACAGGAATGACTCTCACCGTAGCCGGGTTGCTTCAGCGCCCGGTTTTCGCAGCGGAAGGCAATGTTTCAGATCG
>CAZDRT010000207.1:0-6193 GCA_964507815.1 uncultured Puniceicoccaceae bacterium | reverse complement strand
GGCCTCCCGTGGCCGGCGGCCTTCAGGCCCCGGTGCGGGTGCCCCAAACCCTCGCGCACCTCGAAAACCTCGCCGGAGACTGAGCCGGCCCCGCCCCGGATCATTCGCGGTTCGGGCGCGCCTTGACTCCCTCGAACGGCTCCCCGTGGAAAGGCTGGTCGCCCTTTCCGCCCTCGATCAAATGGCGGTCGCAGGTTCGGAAAAGATCCGCTTCACCGCCCACCCGCCGGACCTCGTGCAGAAACCGCCCCCCGGCATCGACCCCCTCTCCGATGAAAACCAGATAGCGCTTCAGGTGGGCCACGAGGAACTTCTCCTCCATTCCGGAAGGTTTCTTCGCGCGATACAGTTCATCAATGTACGCGCGCACATCGCCCAACGTCGGCGCGAACACCGGGCGGCCCGTTGACTGCTCGCGGATCTGCCGGAATATCCAGGGATTGCGGATCGCGCTCCGACCCACCATCGCTCCGAAACAGCCCGTTTCCCGAACCACCTCGCAGGCGACGGACGCCGAAGTCAGATTTCCGTTGGCGAAAACAGGGCAATCCAGCTGCCGCCCCGCGATGGCGATGCTCGCATAATCCACCTCGCCCCGGTACATCTGCCGGACCGTCCTCCCGTGGACCGTCAGGAAATCCGCGCCATGCCGGCGGACGGATTCCAGGCAGCGTTCGAAATTCGAATCGTCCTCGAATCCCAGCCGACACTTCACCGAAAACCGCCCGCCGAGCCGCTCCCTCATCCGTCCGATGATCGTATCCACGATCTCCGGATCCCGCAGGAGCCCGCCTCCCGCGTTGCGCTTGTAAATTTTCGGTGCCGGACACCCGAGATTCAGATCCACCCCCGCCACCGGATATTCGGCCAAATCGGCGGCCACGCGGGCGAGATCTTCGGCGTTGTTCCCCAAAACCTGGGCGAAGACGGGACGACCGGTCTCATTTTCCGTGATCGACCGGAGGATTCCCGGATCGAGCCGGGAATGCGGATAGACGGAAAAATACTCGGTGAAAAAATAGTCGGGCGGCCCGATATCCGCGATCACGCGCAGAAAGGCATGGTCGGTGACATTCTGCATCGGAGCGAGCGCGGTCGGAAGAGCGCCGGGATCGACCGGGGGAGGAAGGGATCGTAGCATCGTAAAAAAAGACTTCCCCTATCCGCCGGGCGGACCCGTCGCCCGCTCCCTCACCCGGGTAGCGGCGAAGAGTCCGGCCAGGCAACCGTCGCCAACGGCGACTCCTTTGGAGGACCGGAGTTCCTCGACGAACCGACGGGAGCCGAGGATCTTTCCATCGGTGAAATAGCGGATGCGGCAGAGAAGCACGCGGGGAAGAGGAATTTCGCCCATTTCCTGATCGACCACCCTGACCCGGGCATGCGCCGGGAGGGAGGAACCCTCGCCCGGCGCGGACCCCTTTCCGTAGAGGAGCATACGATACGAAGGCAGATCGCCGATCACCAATCCGATCCCCTCCCTGGCGGCGCCGCCCCCGGCCACGGCCTCCCCGTATCCGCTGAACCGGTAGTCTTTCGGGTCGGTCACGATACCGGCTCTCACCGGATTCAGATCGATGTAAGCGGCCACGGTTTTCAGAGCGGAGCCGCCCCCCTCGACCAGCACGCTCTTGAACCGTTCGGCCCACAGCGGCCCGAAGCGGCCTTTGGTCTTGTTGAACCACACCGAAAAGCGGTGCTTCAGGGTCTTCATGAACTCAGAAACATCCCCCATCCTCCGCAAAAGGGACTCGCGGACCTTCTCCGCGTCGGCCCCGCCTGCCGCAAGCAAACCCTCCAGGTGCTCGGGCGAAATCAGCTGGTACGGAGTTGGCTTGGGATAGAGGATGCGGAACCGGCGCACCAACTCCGCATCCGATACCTCCCGCTCGGCCGGAACGTGGGCAAGAACATGGAAATGGTTCTCCATCAGGCAATAGGTAAGCACCCGGACCCCGGAAAAATCGGCACAGTCCCAAAGCATCCGACGCAAAACCTCCCGCTCCACACGCCCGAAAAGGCGCTCGCCGTTCACCGTCCGCGTCATGCAGTGGTAAACGGCGTCCATACCGGAAAGTTTCAATCGACGGGCTCTCATACTCAAACCCTCCCACAAAACCGCCCTCCGGGCAAGAAAAAAGGGACTGTCCCTTATAAGTCGGTCCTTGCTTTGTTTTTCCGGGGATGATTCGCTCTCCCCGCACACTCTCCAAACTAAATGAAACAAAGGACGATTCTACGGGAATCCTCGGTCAGCGGAAAATCGCTGCATACCGGGGAGGAAGTTACGCTTACCCTGAAGCCGGCGACCGAGGATTCGGGCGTCGTTTTCCGGCGCACCGATTTGTACGGCAAACCGGAGATCCGGGCCGACATTTCCCTGGTCACCGAGCTGGTCCGGAGCACGACCCTCTCCTCCGGTCACGCGAAAGTCCATACCGTCGAGCACATCCTCAGCGCGCTGAGCGGTTGCGGCGTCGATAACGTTATTATCGAGATGGGGGCCAGCGAACCCCCCATCCTCGACGGATCGGCCAAGCACTTCGTCAACCTGATCCAGAAAGCCGAACCGATCGAACAGAAAAAACCCCGCAAGGTTTTCAGCCTGAAGGAACCCATTTCCATTTCCGAAGGGAACCGCTCGATCATCGCCCTCCCCTGCGAGACCCTGAAAATCACCTGCACTTCCTCCGACGACCGGGGCATCCACACCCAGCACCTGACCCTCGACATCGATCCGGATACCTATATCGCCCAAATCGCCCCGGCCCGCACCTTCACCATCTACGAGGATATTGAGGAACTCCTGAAACTCGGGAAAATCCAGGGCGGCAGCCTCGACAGCGCGATCGTCATCAAGGGGGACAAAATCCTCTCCAAGGAGCCCCTCCGGTTCAAAGACGAGTTCGTCCGCCACAAGATCCTCGATATTCTGGGCGACATTTCCCTTCTGGGGTGCTCCCTCCACGCCCATATCGTGGCGGTGCGCCCGGGACACGCCCTGAACGCCGGCTTGACCCGTTCCCTGTTCGCCCGGATGACCGACGGTTCGAAGAAATCGGAGAAATCGGGTGCCCCGAAATCGGTTCAGCCCACCATCGCCCCGGACGAGAAGGCCCTCGATATCCGGCGGATCCTCGACACCATCCCCCACCGCTATCCGTTCGTGATGATCGACCGCGTACTTGAGATCGTCTCCGACGACGAGCTGATCGCCGTGAAAAACGTCAGCATCAACGAGCCCTATTTCCAGGGGCACTTTCCGGGCCGTCCGGTCATGCCGGGGGTCCTGCAGATCGAAGCGATGGCCCAGGCGGCCGGCATTCTGATGCTCCGCCACACCACTTCCGAAAACAGCATCGCCCTTTTCATGAGCTGCGACAAGGTGAAGTTCCGCAATGCGGTCGAGCCGGGCGATCAGGTCGTCGTCCACGTTCGTCTGATCAAGCGGCGGGGCAATAAACTGGCGATCGCGGCCGGCGAATGCAAGGTGGGCGACAAAGTCGTCTCCACCGCCGAACTCATGTTCACCATCTTCGCCGCCGGAGAGGCCCACTGATCCCCCGCACATGGCAACCATCCACCCCACCGCCATCATCGAAAAAGGCGCGGCCATCGCCGAAACCGCCGAAATCGGTGCCTACGCTTATATCGGCGGCGAAGTGCGGATCGGCCCGGATTGCACGATCCACCACCACGCGACCGTGGAGGGCCGCACCGAGATGGGCCGGGGAAACGAGGTTTTCCCCTACGCTCTCATCGGGGGCAAAACCCACGACCTGAAACACCGCGGCGGTCGGCCCGGACTGCGGATCGGCGATCGCAACATTTTCCGCGAGTACACGACCGTCCACCTCGCCACGAAGGACGACGAGTACACCGTGCTCGGCAACCACAACACGATCCTCGCCTACAGCCACATCGCCCACGATTGCCGGATCGCCGATTCCCTCATCATGAGCAGCCACGCGGCTCTCGGCGGGCACGTGGTGTGCGGCGATCACGCCAACATCGGGTGGGGGGCCGGCGTACACCAGTTCTGCCGAATCGGCACTCTCGCCATGGTGGGGGCGGCGTCCAAACTCGTCCAGGACGCGCCCCCGTTCCTCATCGCCGACGGCAATCCCGCCGTTGTCCGGGCACCCAACCGGGTCGGACTGGAACGGGCCGGTTACAACCCGGAGGCGACCGCCGCCATCCACCGGGCGTTCAAGCTCCTCTACCGGGAAGGGCTGAACCGGACCCAGTCACTGGAAAAACTGGAGGAGATGGCCGAGGAAAAACTGGTCTCCGAGTTGATCGCCTTCTACCGCGAAAGCCAACGCGGCGTCTGCTGATCTCCGCATCGCCGATGCACCCCCCGCTTGAAAGCCGCTTGCCATTCAACCCGGTCCGATCCAACTTCCCCCGGCCTCCATGTCCGACAAACTTTCCGAAATCATGGCGCACAAGCGCGCCGAAATCCGCGACCGGATTCGACCGGTGCGGCCCGGGGAACTGGCCCGCTTCCACCGGGGCCGCGACGGGCGGCTTGTCCGCGCCCTCGGGGAAACCGAATTCCTCGCGGTGATCGCCGAGGTGAAACGGAAATCGCCGTCGGCCGGGGAAATCGACGGCGATCTCGACGCCGAGGACCAGGCCCGCCACTACGTCAACGGCGGTGCCGACGCCCTCTCCATCCTGACGGATGAGAAGTACTTCGGCGGCTCGCTCCGCGACCTCTGGGATGTTGCCGAACTGCTCCGCGATCACGGGCGGGAGATCCCTTGCCTGCGCAAGGACTTCATGGTGGATCCGATCCAGGTTCTCGAGGCCGCCGAAGCCGGGGCGGCGGCCATCCTCCTGATCGTCCGGGCGCTCGCCCCCGACGAACTCAAGCGGTTGCGCGAAGCGGCGGACCAAGCCGGACTGGACAGCCTCTACGAAGTCCACTCGGAGCGGGACCTGGAGATCGCCCTGGCCCACGACCCGCGGATCGTGGGCGTCAACAACCGCGACCTGGCCCGCTTCGTAACCGACCTGTCGATCAGCGAGCGGCTGATCCCCGCCATCCCCGACGGGATTCTCGCGATCAGCGAATCCGGCATTTTCACCGGGACCGACGCGGCCCGCGCCCGCGAGGCCGGGGCCGACGCGGTTCTCGTTGGCGAGGCACTCGTCCGGGCCAGGAATCCCGAAGCCCTGATCCGGGAGTTTCAGGAAGCGTGACCAGCGCCCGATCCGGATGATTCCCGATTCCCCGAGCCGTGTCCGAGAGAACCTCGCCCGCCTCGATCTGCGGCCCTCGAAACGACTCGGGCAAAACTTTCTCTGCGACGGAAACTGGATTCGCAAGGCGGTCGCCGCGCTGCCACCGGGAATCCCCGTCGTGGAGATCGGTCCCGGCCTCGGCGCGCTGACCCGGGAGGCCCTGCGCCGGGGGCACGCCGTCCACGCTGTTGAACGGGACGAGCGCCTCTGCCGCTACCTCGCGGACATCCTCCCGAACGGAACATTTCATCTCCTCCCGGGGGACGCCGTCGAACAGCCGCTCGCGGGTTTCGATCCCGGCGGCGCGCCCTTCGCGTTGCTCGCGAATCCGCCCTTTGCCATCACCTCGCCGTGGTTCGACGCCCTTCTGAGACCCGGACAACCCCTCCCGGATCCGATGGCCCTCATCCTCCAGAAAGAAGGGGTCGAGCGGGCAGCGGCCACCCCGGGATCGAAGGCCTACGGACCGACCGCCATCCGGCTCGCCCTCGCCTACGAACTGGAGTCCTCGGTCCCCCTGCCGCGCACCGCCTTCCACCCCCAACCGGGCGTCGATTCGGCATTCGCGATCTGGAGAAAACGGACCGACCCGCGCCTCCTCCCCCGGAAACAAAGCGCCCTGCTGCGCGCTCTCTTCGGCAACCGCCGAAAAATGTTGCGCCAGGGACTGCGCAGACATCTCCCGCCGGAGGACATCGACCGGTGGCGGTACGTTCTCGTCCGGAACGGGCGGGACGAAACAGCCCGACCGGAAGATCTGCCGCCGGAGCTTTGGCATGAGCTTCTGTGCGGCTGAGGACAGCCGCCCCTCCCCACACTTGTGGTTGCACCCGGGATATTCGTGGTTGGTGGGCTCTTGACCGGCGAAGCCCCGGAGGGCGAAGACGGTTGCCCTCCGATCCCCGGCGGCACGGGCGACGACCCTGATTTCCGCGGATGCCCG
>CAZDRT010000206.1:0-6206 GCA_964507815.1 uncultured Puniceicoccaceae bacterium | reverse complement strand
GGTCCTCAGCCGCCGCGATACGTCGGAGGGGGATCCGATCAACTTCCGGAAGATTTCCGCGCCGCCGAATTTATTCCGTGGCTTGCCTTTCTCGTCCCCGCAATGCGGCTCAGCCGATGGAATATCGGCCCATTTCAAAATCGCGATAGTTTACGATTTTGCTCCTCGCACTTGTGGGTACACCCCTCGCCGTCGGATTTCCGGCGGCGGTGTTGTGCCGGGGTCGAATTTTTGATAGGGTTTTGCGTATGAAGGATGATGTTCTGCCGATTCAGGTGAAGGGGGTGATGCCGACCGCGAGCGGATGCGCGGTTTTTCTTGGCAACGAGGAGAAGGTGTTCGTGGTCTATGTCGATCCGGGCATCGGGAATACGATCTCGATGACCATCAACGACGTGAAGAAGGAGCGTCCGATGACCCATGATCTGATCGGGAATATTTTCCAAGGCTTCGGAATCCAACTGGAGCGCATGGTGATCAACGATGTGGACGAGGGGACCTACTACGCGCGGCTGATCCTGCGGATGGAGAACGAGGTGGACGCCAAACTGGTCGAGATCGATGCACGCCCGAGTGATTCGCTCGTCCTCGCCCTGCAGCAGAAGAAGCCGATTTTCGTGGATCGGGAGGTGCTGGAGAAAGTGGACGACATGACGGAGATTCTCGAGAAGATCACGAATCAGGAGGGCGGCGGGGAATGAGCGGTCGCCGCCTGCTCCGTTGGGGAGGGGTCTTGCTCCTCCTGTTCGCCCTCTTGATCGGGGCTCTGTTTATTCCCGCCGTGCAAAAGGGGATTTTCGTGGCTGTCGTTTCGGGGCCGGACCGTGAGGTCGCCGTCGAAACGTTGCGGGTCGGTTTCGACGGAGTCCGGGTGGAGGGACTCGAGTTTTCCGGCTCGGGGCTTTTGCTGCGGGTTCCGCGGTTGGACCTATCGCTTTCCTGGCGGGCGCTCGCCGGGAAACGGGTCGAGGTCCGGAGTCTGGCCGCGGAGGATCTCCACATTCGCCTGCCCGCGGAGTCGGCCGGAGACGAGGCGGAAAGCGATCCCGGCGGCGAAGGCTTCCGCCTGCCGGAGGATTTCGGGGGCGTGCTCTCCGGTGTGCCCGGCTTCCGGGTGGACGAGATGACCCTCGGCGGCGTGGCTTTTCTCCCCGGCCGGGGAGAGGTGGAGTTCCGCCTCGAGGGGCGGGGGATCGGCCCCGGTGGGGAGGGCACGCTGGCGTTCTCCCTCGACCCCCGCGAAGAGGTGGACGAGACCGTGCCGGGGTTGCGCTTCGATGCGACTGTGACGATGAATGCGGAGGGGGGGCTCGAATCCTTCGCGTTCGGGGGCGATCTGCGCTCGCGGGTGCCCGCGGTCGGAGGGAAACTGGTGTTCGAGGGAGCCCTCGTCGAAACCGATTCGGGCGAGTCGTACCACTGCCGCGTCTTTTCGGACGAGCTTTTCGCCGGGGGCGAGATCGCCGTCCGGGGCGGTTGGAGCGACGCCGGGCGGACGCTTGAGGCGGAGCTTTCGGCCTCCGGGCAGAATCTGGATTTTCTCGGGCCGTTTGTCGATGAGCCCCTGCCGGGCGTCTCCTTCGCCCTGAACGCCACGACCCGGATCGAGGCGGGAGGGACGCTCCACTCGGCCGACCTGCATCTGTCCGCCGAGTCCGAGCCGGGAGCGGTCCCGGGCTTCGACCGTGCGGTTTCCCTGGCGGGGCGGCTGGTGCTTTCGACCGACGGAGCGGAGGGCCTGACCCTCGGAGAAATGGATTTCTCGGTCCGTCCGACGGGGGAGAGCGCCGAATGGGTGGGCCTCCGGCTGGCCGGAGACCGGTCTCTCGCGCTCGGGTCCCTCGATGAATTGCCTTCGGGGGCCATCGCCGTGCTGGACATCGCGCTACCCGGCGGGTTTCTGAACTCGATGGCGGAGGGGTGGCGCTTCTCCGGATTGACCGGTTCCTCGACGCTTTCGGGTGACGGGGACGGGCTGGTTCTGGAGTCGCCGGACGACTGGACCGTCGGAGTGCGCCGGTCGGGAGAGGATGCTCCGGAGGCCGCGCTGAGTTTCGCGCCCCGGATCCGCTACTCCGCCGCACGCGTGGAGCTGGACCTGCCGGTCGGGATTTCCTCGCCGGGCGGTGCTTTCGAGTTGGATGTCTCGGGCGGGGCGGATCCGGCGAATCCGGAGGAAGTGGAGTTCTCCCTGTCCGCCGCCGGCGAGCTGGCCGCGCTCCGACCGTTCGGCGGGGTCGGGATGCCGGATGCATCCGGGCAACTGCGGGCGGATGGGTCCGGCTCGTGGACGGGGACCCTGTCGGTGGCGGGCGAGGTTTCCGCCGACGGATTCCGGATGGGGGGCGGCCCGCCCGCCGACTTTGAATTCCGGTTGACGGAGGGCGGGATCGACGCTTCCGACGGTATCCGGTCGGAGGGCACGGTGGATCTGGAGTGGCGCTCCCAGGGGGCCGAATCGACGATCAAAGGTCTCGGGTTCGCTCTCCGGCTGCCGGCGGAGGAGGGTCGGCCGCGCCTCTCCGTGCCGAGTGGAGTGATCCGGTTGGATCCGGCTTCTTTCGCCGGGTGGGAGTCGGTCGCCTCGACCGGAGACGGGGCCGCGCCGCCGTCGTCGGGCGGGCTGCCCGGGCCGGATGGGTTTTCGTTTCTGCGGACACCTCCGGTCGTGCCGCTCGATCTGCAGCGGCTCGCCCTTGAAGTCGCCTACCGCCTGGAGAGCGAGTGGTGGACGGCGTCCGTCGAGGCGGCGGATCTCGTGGCCGGGAGCGGGGGGAGTTTTTCGGTGGAGATTCGATCCGGGGAAAAGGGTGGGGATGACCCGGCGGCGGGCCCGACGCTCTCCGGGACCACCGCGCTGGGCTCCGGGGGCGCGCTGGATCGTCTCGCGCTCGATGCCGGGATGCCCGGGGGATGGGCCGGTGCCGGGATTCCGGAACTCTTCGCCACGATCCGCTACTCGCCGCGTTCGCCGGCGGAAGCCCTCGCATTCTCCGCCGGCACCGGGGACCCCTCGGGCGATCCTCTGGTGACCGGAGCGGCGGACTCCTCCGAGTCCGGAGTCCTTCTGCGGGCGGAGACCGATTTCGCCGCGTGGCTGCGCACGCCGCTGCGCCAGTTCCTGCCGAATCTTTCGACCGGTCGGATGAAGGCCTCGGCGAAGTTGTCCCCGGATGGCTTGTCGATGAATCTGAGCCTCGACGGGGCGGCTCCGGCGGACGCCTTCGAGAGCTATGACCTGCGGCTGGAGGGGCTTTTGGAATCGCTGACCCCCCTGGATTTGCGGACGTCGGTTGTTCTGACCGATGCGAAGGACAAGCGCTCCGATATCCGCCTCGAAGGGAGCGGAAGCCGGGAAGGCGGCTTTGAGCTGGATCTATCCGGGGAGCGGATCGACCGGGAGGCGCTGGAGGAGTTCGCCCGGATATGGACACCGCCTGCGGAAGAGAAGACGGAGGAGACCGGGGCACCCCCGGGCGATCCGGAGCCCTGGCCCCTCGCCGACCTGGCCACTCCGGTTTCGGCCCGCATCGCCTTCGACGAGATTCTTCCGGGGCCGGTGCCCGCGTTCCGGGAGGTGGAGGGCGAAATGAGCGTGAACCGGGAGAGAGTGTCGCTGCGTTTCTCCGGCGATTGGATGGACGGTGCCGCCACCAGCGGCGAAGCCCGCGCGGAGTGGGACGGGGCGCGCGTGAACGGGACGCTCGTGGGGAAGTTGGACTCGGTCGCGGTCGGAAAATTACTCCGGGAAATCGATCCCGGAAAAACCCCGCCGGTCGAAGGGCGGTTCGATCTGTCCTTCTCGTTCGACGGCGTCTCCCCCGATTTGGCAGGGCTCCCCGACCGGATGGTCGGCAAGCTGGTTCTCACGGGCCGGGACGGCGTGATCCGCTCCCTCAAGCCGGAGGCGAGAGTCACCCGGATGGTCGGGGTTGGCTCGGTCGCGGGCATCCTTCTCGCCGACACGCTGAACCGCCCGGGCGTGGCGGCGCTCGGGGAAGTGGCCGAGCTGTTCAAAACAATCCCTTTCGACGAAATGGTCTTCGCGTTGAACCGCACCCCGGAGGAGGCGACGGAACTCCCGTCGATTCGTCTCCGGGGTCCCTATTTTTCGATGGAAGGCCGGGGCAGGGTGGAGCCGAGCGATCTCGCGGGGATTCCGAACACTCCGATGGAACTGACCCTGGACCTCGGCGCGAAGCCTCCGTTGCTGCGCCAACTCCAGATTCTCGACCTGCTCGGAACGAAGACCGATGAGAGCGGCTACCGGCTCTGGAAGGAGCCCGTCCGCCTGTCCGGAACCTTCGCCAATCCCGACACCAGCGATCTGTGGTCCCGTGTGATCGGAGCGGTGGAGCGGGCCGCCACGCTGAAGTCCAGGGACCTGGAAAAGGAGGATGAGGCGCGGGGCGACGCTCCGGGTGGAACCGCTGAAGATCCGAAGAAAAAGAGGCGTCCGGAGGAGGAGTTGATAGAGGAGGGGGTCAACCGATTGTTTAATATTCTGGGTAATTGAGTATTTCTTCAGAGCCCGGAGAAACCATCGAATCCGGGCATGCGGCCCCTATTTCCGCAGTTCGGCCAGATCCCGGCCCTCGAACCGAAGGCGGATGTCCTTTTGCCGCGAAAGGGATAGGAAGATGGTGATCGATACCGCGAGAAGCCCGAGGCTGATCCAGCTCAGGGACCGCGGGGAAAGAAGCGGCAGGAGGGCGTAGGTGATCAACGGAGCGAAAATGCCCCGCAGGCCGGTCAGGCTCATGTGGATGCTCATGTACTCGGAAACGCGCTCGTCCGGGGCGATCCGGGTGACCCACAGATTCCAGGCGATGTTGCCCCCGCCCAGGGCGAGGCCGAAAAAGAACGAGCCGAGGCCGATGACCCAGAGGCTGCCGGAGTTGAAATAGCAGAGAATGGCCAGGGCGAGCAACCCATTGAGAATGATCCGGAAGGCCAGGAAATTCATGCGCTCGAAAACGAAACCGAAGAACTTTAGCCCGACGATCCGCGCCAGGGCGAAAACGACGACGGCGATCAGGATCACCTGGCTGTTCGGGAGGTCGAAACCATAGGCGGGGTTGGCGAGGATCTCGATGCGCAGGGGCAGCAGCCCGAGATTCGCCAGGCCGAGGAACATCCAGGCGGTCAGCATCTTCGCGAAGAGGGGATCCTCGGCGATCAGCCCATAGTTGCCCCACCGCCGGGCTTTTCGGATTTGGAGGGGCTCGCTCGGGATGCGGAATACGGCGGCCGCGCAGACGAGGCCCGCCGCCGCCATAAGAAGAAAGACCGGTCCGAAGGACTCCGGATGCAGGTCGAGATACTCCCCGCCGAGAAGGCTGAGCACCGCGCCGACCAGCGCGGCGAGAATGAACGTGTTCGAGACGAGCCGTCCGCGGTCGCGGTGGGAGTAGTTTCTGGCGTAAACGGTCACGAAGAGGCTGGGAAACTGGGCGAGGAGGGAGTTGGCCGCCAGAAAGGCGATCACGAAGAGCCAGAGGCTCTCCGCGAAGGCCGCCACCGCATAGCCACCGGCCGCGCCGAGAAAGCAGAAAGCGCCCGCTTTCGCGACCGGAAGACCGGTCCGGGCAACCACCCGTTGCCCGAACGGGGCCAGGAGGAGGCCGAAGGCGATCCCCGCGCTGAGCACGCCCTTGACCGCATCGGGAGCGTCGAAGTAACGGATCGCGGCGAGAAGCCCGAAGGAGAGGGCACCCACCTCGATGACCCCACCGAAGGCCCCGCGGACCAAGTCGTAGCGATAAGTCAGTTTGCGAAGGGCATCCCGCTGGTACATTCCGGCAAGCGTAGGGAGCCCGTCGCCGATGGCAACCGGTTGGGTGTGACCACAAGTGCGGGGAGGGCGGGTCCCCAGCCGCCGCATTGCGGGGAGGGGAATGGCAAGCCACGGAATATATTCGGCGGCGCGGGAATCTTCCGGAAGTGCATCGGATCCCCCTTCCGACGTATCGCGGCGGCTGAGGGAGGGCGGCTGCCGCGCCACGGCGTAGCAGGATCTTCAGTCGGTTGCTATCAGCGGGATGGGACTGCATAATTGGGCTGCCAAAGTGGGTGGGTTGCTTCAGCGCCCACCTGCGAGAGCCCGGAATTTCACGTTCACGCTGAACCTCTGAGGCGATCCGGAACATTCCCTTCCGATGCGAAAACCGGGCGCTGAAGCAACCCGGCCACGGTGGTAGGCCTCC
>CAZDRT010000205.1:0-6248 GCA_964507815.1 uncultured Puniceicoccaceae bacterium | reverse complement strand
GAATTTTCCGGAAGTGCTTCAGATCCCCTTCCGACGTAGCGCGGCGGCTGAGGACCAGTCTTCGCGCCAGGATCTTTTGAAACTACTCCGAAAAAACATGCATTTCATCCCCATGAAAGCAGCCGGCTGAGGACACTGCTTCGCCTTGGCACGGCAGCCGCCCTCCCGCCCTGGTTCGGCGGCTCACGCACGATTATGGGACAAATTTCGATATGCCCTCCACGCTCTTGTGGTTACACCCCCAAGTCGCGGCGGAGCGAACATCATTCTTGCCCCGGAAGCCGGTATCCGCATTGTCCTCTTGCGGGCGGTCCCCATAGTTCAATGGATAGAACCGCGGTTTCCTAAACCGTTAATCCGAGTTCGAGTCTCGGTGGGGGCACCATTTCAGGAAACCCTTGGGCGAAGTATCTTTTCGGGGCAGCGTGACTTTCGGGACAAGCCTTCCTATCTCTCAACTCTTCGCCGGAGCGAAATCGCGCCAGTCGTAGAGCGTCGGGTCCTTGCGCGGGCTCCGGCGGCGGGATCCCCGCATAAGCCGCCGAAGGGTCCCGGCCCGCCCCGGATCGCCGGCACCTTCCCCTCCCGGCGCATCGAGCCCGTCGTCGTCCATGGAGTCGCCGAATTCCTCCTCCAACGCGTCCAGATCGGCCCCCTCTTCCATTTTTCGGACCATCTCCTCCATCGTGCCGTCGAGAGGCTCGCCCGTCATGTCGGCCATCCGGCGCATGAGTCGGCCCATCTGCCGCGGGTCGGGATTTTCCTCGTCCATCCCGGCCATCTCGCGCTCCAGCTCGCCCATGGCGGCCTCCATCCGCGGATCGTCCGGATCGTCGCCGCCGGGCTCGCCCTTGTGCCGCCCGGTCACCGAAAAACCGGAAAGCACCCGCTCCATTTTGTAGCGGGGATTGTCCGGACACCGCGGCACCTCCCCGGAATCGATCATCCGTGGACTCAGAAAACTGTAAACCGTGTCGGTCTTGCGGCAATAGAACTCGTAGATGGGCATGGGAAATGGGGAGAAGATGCTGAAAAACTGAAAAGCTGAAAAGCCGAAACCGGGGAACTGAAAACCAGGGAAACCGGGAACCGAGAACTGAAAAACCGGGAACCGTCAACCGGGAACTTCGAACTTCATAAACACGGGACGGTGGTCGCTCACGTAGCTGCGGATCGTCTGGCAGGCGTTACAGCGCATCGGGTCGGGGAGGAAGATGAAATCGATGCACTTGAGGGGGCTGTGGGCGGGAAACGACCGGGCCTTTTCCGGGTGGAGCGTGTATTCGTGGTGGCTGTTCATGTAGCCGAAAAGCTGGGCGACGGCATCCCGCCGGAGAGTGGCCCGGGCGTTGAAATCGCCGCAGACAATGGGCCGGTGGAGAAGAGGGTCGCCGGGGGTGGCCAGCTCGTCGTGCAGAAACCGGATCACCTGCTCGACCTGGGCGAGCCGACGGAGCCGGGAGCGGAAATCGAGATGGAGATTGATGATCGACAGCGGCCCCTCCGGAAGATCGAGCCGGGCGAAGAGGAATCCCTTTTCGCCGATCGACTGTTGGCCGAAGGGAACCGTCAGCGCGTCGCGGATCGGAAACCGGGAGAGAATGGCGTTTCCGTAGGCGAGCCGCTTGCCTTCGTCCCTTCGGTTGTGTACCCCGAGGTAGGCGTATGGGAGAGCCTCCTTGTTTTGAATTTCCTCGAGGAGGTTGATGTGCCCGTTCCAGTGGGAGGATTCGTCCACCTCCTGGAGGCAGACGATGTCCGGGTGAAAACGCCCGAGAAGCTTGTTGATCCGCTCCAGCTGCCGTCGGATTCCCTCGGAGGAGTGGAATCCCTGGTAAAAGGACAGACCCCGCCCGTGGGCGATGTTGAGAGTCATGATCTTCCGTTCGGCCATGGCGCTTCAGAGGTTGCGGAGAAGACGGCGAATGCTCAACCTTCATCTGCTCCAATGCTCGACACCATGCATCATTTCTGGGAAACGATCTCGGAACCGGTCTTCCACGGGATCAGTCTGCTGATCGGATTCACCTACGCCCATCTCCTCACCTGGCTGGGTTTCATCCTCGGTATCCTGATCATCGGTCGGATGTTGAACGAGAAACGCAACCCGAGCAATATCTTCGCATGGGCGCTGGCGGTGCTTCTGATCCCGTGGATCGGGGTCCCCCTCTATTTTCTGTTCGGCGGCCGGAAAAGCCGGGGACTGGTCGAACGGAAGCGACGGGTCATGGAGGGGTCGCGCTATCTCGCCGGAGAAAACGTGCCGGAGGAACAGCTCAAACAAATGAGAAAAACATCCGGCAACCGCTGCGATCTGCTGCCGGACGCGCCCTCGACCTTCGGGGCTCTTCTGCGGGGGATCGAGGAATCCCGGGAGTGTATCCACGTGATGACCTACATCCTCTCGAAGGACGAGGCCGGGATCCCGGTGGTCGAAGCCCTCCGCAAAAAAGCCGCGCAAGGGGTCGAGGTCCGCCTCCTGCTCGACGCCTTTGGTTTTCTCGGCAGCGGCGGCGAGTGGATCGAAGACCTGAAGGCGGCCGGAGCGGAGGTCGCCCGCTTCATGCCGCTGCTCCCGCTCCACAGCCATTCCTCCGCCAACCTCCGCAACCACCGCAAGCTCGCCATCTTCGACCACCGCAAAGCCATCACGGGCGGACAAAACATCGACCGCCGTTTCATGGGGCCGGAGGTCACGGAGGACACCTTCCGCGATTTTTCCATTGAGGTCGAGGGTCCGGTCGTCCGGCACCTGAACTTCATCTTCCTCAACGACTGGCTCTTCGCCTCCGGCCAGAAACCGGAGCGGTTCCGCGAGATATTCACCCTCGACCTCCCCGCCGCGGGCACCCGGACGCTGGAGGTCATCGAAAGCGGCCCCGAAGTCCCGACCGACCCGCTGTACGAGCGCATGGTCGGGATGGTTCAGGACTGCCGGAAGGTCCTGACCATCGTGACCCCCTACTTCGTCCCCGACGAAGTTCTCTTCCGGTCGCTCGTCGTGAAAGCGCGTTCGGGACGAAAGGTCCGGATCATCCTGCCGCGGCACTCCAACCAGCGCCTCGTCGATGTCGCCCGGTTCCACTACCTGCGGCAACTCTCGGCCGCCGGAGTGGAGATCCTCTTTTACCTCCCCGGCATGCTCCACGCGAAACTCCTCATGGTCGATAATGAGACGGCGCTTTCCGGTTCGGCGAACTTCGACATGCGCAGCCTCTTCGTCAATTTCGAGATGGGAATCGTCCACGAAGATCCGGCGGATCTGGCCGCCTTCGCCGAATGGGTGGAGGAGATCGAGAGGGACTGCCAGCCCATGGGGAAGGCCTCCATTTCCCAGGGGAAAAGCCGCCGGCTCGTCGAGGACTTCGCGCACCTGGTCGGTCCCCTGCTCTGATCGGTGATCCGAACGGCCGCCTTGAACCCCCCCTAGCGGGTTTCGAGCCGATACACCGAGTTCGAGCGCGAACTCCATTGCTCGCGGTACCCCCGGTTCACCAACATTCCCCTCAAATCCCGTTTCCAGAGATCGTCCGAGTTCTCGATGATGATCAATCGCGGCAGAATCCCGGCGGCGGCCGCCTCCAGGAAGGGGCAAAGGGCCAGGTCCTCCGCTCCTTCAATGTCGATCTTCAGCACATCGACGCGCTCGATGCCCTTTTCTCCGAGCACCTCCGCCAAGGGACGGCAGCGGATTTCGATCATTTCGGAGTTCGCCACCGGACCGGACCCGTCCGCACCCGCCACAATGCTGCTCTCTCCCATATTCTCCGGCGCAAGCCGCAGGGAGAAAGTTCCCTCCCGATCGGAGACGCCTTCCGAAACGACATCCACCCGCGGCCACTCCGCGCGGTCCCGGCGCGTGGCGTCAAGATTGAAACACAGACGCCCACACATCGGCGGATTGGGCTCGAAGGCGAGAATGCGGCCCCGTTCCCCCATGTGCGCGGCCGCCGTAAGCGTGTAGATCCCCACGTTCGCTCCGATATCGACAAAAACCCCGTCGGGGGGCAGGGCTTCCACCAGAAACTCCCTTTCCCGCAGATCCAGACGCCAGGGGGTAAAAGCGAATTTTTTCTCAGAGTAGTTGTCCCGCACATGGCAGCGCATCCGCAGGGATTCCACCTCCACATCGTAAGGAGGACGCACGAGGGCGAGAAAAAGAATCCGCAAAAACTGGGTATAGTGCCGCTCCACCCCGTTCCGCGGAGCGCGTTGCGCCCGGGAGACCAGGCACCGGAAGAACGCGTTGGGGCGGTACCGCCCGAAATCCGATTTTGTGTCTTCTGCCATAACAAATGAAGCCGCCGGGGATGGATGAAACGGGAAAATGACGGATGAAACGTTTGCGTTGTCCTTGCATCGCGGACGGTCACCGGATACCGAACGCAGGTTAAACGCAAACGGATAAAAAGGAAACATGAACAGGGATAAAGCACTGGACCGGATTTCGGATCCGTCGGAAAAATGGGATTTCATTATCATAGGGGGTGGTGCGACCGGTCTCGGGGCGGCCGTGGATGCCGCCTCGCGGGGGTTTCGGCCGCTTCTTCTCGAACAGCACGACTTCACCAAAGGGACTTCGAGCCGGAGCACCAAGCTGGTGCATGGCGGTGTGCGCTACCTCAGGCAGGGAAACATCTCGCTTGTCCTCGAAGCCCTGAAGGAGCGAGGTCTCCTCTGCGCGAACGCCCCGCACCTGGCCCACGACCTGGCTTTTGTCATTCCGATTTACAACTGGATCGACACGCCGTTCTACGGGGTGGGGCTCAAGGTCTATGACCGCATGGCCGGGAAACTCGGCCTCGGGCACTCGAAGATCCTCTCCGTCGAGGAAACCCTCAAGCGGGTGCCGACCGTCGAGACGGACGGGCTTCTCAACGGGGTGGTTTATCACGACGCCCAGTTCGACGACAGCCGACTCGGGATCAATCTCGCCGAGACGGTGGTCGAGCAGGGAGGCACGGTTGCCAACTACATGAAGGTGATCGGGCTCCTGAAAAAGGACGACGTGGTCCGCGGCGTGCGGGTGCGCGACGAGGAGACGGGCACCGAGTTCGAAATCGAAGCCGGGGCGGTGATCAACGCGACCGGAGTCTTTGTGGACGACGTGCTGCGGATGGACGATCCGGAGGCTCGGCCTATCGTCTCTCCGAGCCAGGGCATCCACATGGTTCTGCCGAAGTCCTTCCTGCCGGGCGATACCGCCGTCATGGTGCCGAAGACCAAGGACGGGCGGGTGCTCTTCGCGGTGCCGTGGCACGATTCGGTGGTCGTGGGTACCACGGATACGCCGGTGAGCGACATCCGTCTCGAGCCCCGCCCGCTCCGGGAGGAGATCGAATTCGTCTTCTCCCATGCCCAGCACTACCTGAAGAAAGATCCGGAGCCGTCCGACGTGCGCAGCTTTTTCGCGGGACTGCGGCCTCTCATCAAGCACGGGAACGATTCGAACACCGCCGCCTTGTCGCGGGATCATTCCATCCTGATTTCCCGGACCGGACTTATCACCATCGTCGGCGGGAAGTGGACCACCTACCGCAAAATGGCGCAGGATGTGATCGACCAGGCGGAGATCGTGGCCTGCTTCGGGACCAAGCCCTGCAACACCCACCACCTGCAGGTGCATGGCTGGACGAAGCAGAAGCCGCGAAAGTTTCCCCACCTGGCCGTGTACGGCTCGGACGCGGACGCGATCGGGGATCTGGTCGAACAGGACCCGGATCTGGGAGAACTTCTCCACGCCGAGCTTCCGTACCGGAAGGCCGAGGTTGTCTGGGCGGCGCGGCACGAGATGGCCCGCTCGGTCGAGGATGTTCTCGCCCGCCGGACCCGGGCGCTGCTGCTTGGGGCGAGAGCCAGCATGGAGGCCGCTCCCGAAGTGGCCCGCCTCCTGGCCGCCGAGCTGGGGCGTGACGGGAACTGGCGGGAAAACCAGGTCGCCGCCTACAAGGACCTCGCCGCCGGATATCTCATGCCCGAGGGGATGGACCCGTGGGCGGGAGCCCTCGCCGGGCCACCGCCAGTGAATCATAAATCCTAAACTTTTGGTTGTCATTGAAGAAGCGAAAATCGAGCAAACTCCCTAAAAAGCATTTTTAGCGTTGGTGTAGGGAAGACTACCACGGAATTCCCCGTGGGGCATGGCTTCAGCCTCGCCCGCACCCCGGTCGAAACCAGACCGGTCACGGACGGATCTTCGGGAAAACGTTCAGCCCCTCCCAATCCGCACCTTCCAGGGGATGGGGCCG
>CAZDRT010000204.1:0-6258 GCA_964507815.1 uncultured Puniceicoccaceae bacterium | reverse complement strand
CGCGGGCATCTTCCGGAAGTTGATCGGATCCCCCTCCGACGTATCGCGGCGGCTGGGGACCAGTCTTCGCGCCAGGATCTTTTGAAACTACTCCGAAAAACACATGCATTTCATCCCCCTGAAAGCAGCCCCCCTTGAGGCACTGCTTCGCCTTGGCACGGCAGCCGCCCTCCCGCCGTAGTTCGGCGGCAGACGCACTATTGTTGAATAAATTTTGATATTCCCTCCACGCACTTGTGGTTACACCCCCGCACGGCGGTGATCGGCGAACAGGTTTGCACCGCGCCCGATTCCCGCCCACCTTCCTTCCCATGCCTTTGATTCACACTCGCATCGTCCGCCGCACGGCCGGCGCGCTTCTCGCCGCCGGCGCGGTCCTCGTTTCCTCCTGCGGAAATCCCGCCGAAACGGACGCCCCGGCATCCGGCGCGGGCGCCGGCGATCCCGTCTCTCCGGAGGAGTACTACGCGGCCAATCCGGATTTCTTCCGCATGGCGACCCCCGCCGACCTCCCCGGGGATCTGGACTGGCGCGACGGGATGGACCAGGAACCCTTCGCCTCGCCGGAGGCCGTCCGCGGGGGCACGTTGCGATCATTCATCCTCAATTTTCCTCCGACGATCCGCATAGTGGGCCCGGATTCGAACCACTCCTTCCGGAGCGTCCTCCTCGACGACAATTCAATCGATCTGGTGGACCGCCACCCGGTCACCGGCGACTTCTTCGCCGCCCTCGCCTCCGAGTGGGCCGTGCTCCCGGACAAGAAGACGGTCTTTTTCCGGCTCCGGCCGGAGGCGCGCTTTTCCGACGGAGAGCCCGTCACCACCGAAGATTTCCTCTACCTTTTCTACTTCATGCAATCGCCCCACATCCGGGCACCCTGGTACAACAACTGGTACGGCGAGGAATACGACGGAATCACCCGCTACGACGAACGCACCTTCGCCATCCACCTCGCGACCGCCAAGCCGGACCCGCTCGAGTTCGCCGGCCTGCGGCCGACACCCGCCCACTTCCACGGCACGCTCGGCCCCGACTGGGTGACGAGCAACCAATGGAGTTTTGAGCCGACGACCGGCCCCTACGAACTCAAGCGGAAAAACATCCGCAACAACCGCTCCATCCGCATGACCCGCGTCGAGGACTGGTGGGCCGACGACCACAAGTTCTACCGGAACCGCTTCAACCCTGATGCGAAGCACTACGAACTGGTCCGCGAACTGAACATCGCTTTCGAGCGCTTCAAGAAGGGGGATTTCGACATGTTCAGCCTGACGCTCCCCGAGTACTGGAACGAACGCTCCGAGGGCGTCGAACCGTTCGAGCGCGGCCTGATCCGCAAGGCGGTTTTCTTTAACCGTGTCCCCCGGCCCAGCGTCGGCCTCTGGATCAACACGGCCCAGCCCCTCCTCGACAACCCAACGATCCGCAAAGGCATCCACCACGCGATGAATTTCGACCGCGTGATCGAGAAGCACTACCGCGGGGATTTCGCCCGCCTGCACACGACCTCCGACGGCTACGGCGACTTCACCCACCCGACGCTCCGCGCGCGGGAATTTTCGCTTGGGAAGGCGCGGACATTCTTCGCCGAGGCCGGGTTCTCGGAGCAGGGATCGGACGGCATCCTCCGCGACGCCGACGGCAACCGGCTCAGCTTCACCCTGACCGTCGCCATAGGCCCCCGCCAGGAGGTGGCCCAGATACTGAAGGAGGAAGCGCGCAAGGCCGGCCTCGAAATCAACATCCGCTCCCTCGAACCAACCTCGTCCTTCAAACAGGTCATCGAGAAACAGCACCAAATCGCCTTCGCCGGGTGGAACACCAGCCTCCCCTACCCGCGCTACTGGGAAGGCTTCCACTCCGACAACGCGAATCGCCCCCAGACCAACAACATCACCAACACGGCCAACCCGGAAATGGACGAAAAGATCGAGCGCTACCGGACCTCGACCGACCTCGGGGAAAAACAGGCGCTCGCCCACGAACTGGAGGCCATGGTCCACGAGGAAGCCGTTTTCGTACCCGGCTCGAAAGCTCCTTTCTACCGGGTCGGCTACTGGGCCTGGATCCGCTTCCCGGACCATTTCGATGTGCCCCTGAGCGAGTCACCCGGTCAACACGGTCTCTTCTGGATCGATCCGGAGAAGAAGAAGGAGATACTCGCCGGACGCCGGGGCGACCTGACCCTGCCCAACGAAGTCCTCGTTTTCGACGAGTGGCAGGAATCCGAGTGAATCCAACCCGGCAATGATCGTTTATCTCCAAGGCATTCTCCGCGAGAGCCGCCCCCTGCACGCGGTCGTTCTGGCCGGTGGCGTCGGCTATGGCGTCCACGTGCCGCTGCGTGTCGGCGAACGGCTGCCCGCCCCCGGCGGCGAGGTCGAACTCCACATCCGCCAGGTCTTCCGGGAGGATTCCGCCGATTTGTACGGGTTCCTCGAATCGTCCGAGCGGGATCTGTTCGATCTGTTGACCAAGGTTTCGGGAATCGGACCAAAGACCGCCCTGACCATGCTGAGCCGGGTTCCGGCCGAAACACTCGCCGCCGGAATCGCCTCCAGCAACACCGCCATGCTGGCCACCTGCCCCGGCATCGGTAAAAAAACGGCCGAGAGGATCGTCGTCGAACTCCGCGACAAAATGGCCTCGGTCGGAATTCCGTCCGCCCGGATCCCTTCGCCCGCCGGACCGGCGGGCGACCAGGCCGCGGCGGAGGAAGCCGCGGCCGCCCTGGCGACCCTCGGCTTCAAGCCCGCCGACGCGCGGAAAGCGGTGGACCGGATACTGGAAAAGGCCGCCGCCCCTCTCAGCACCGAAGAACTCGTCAAACTGGCTCTGCGCTGAGAACCCGGCCACCGGGGCGAAATCGGTCGCCGAGACGGCGGATCCCGGAAAATTCACCCGGAAAATTTGCAACTTCGGTAATTACAGCCGGACTGGTTTATCGTGGTCGAAATCAATCCCAGGGTGAATCTGTACCTTTTCTGCCCCCATCCCCTCTGGGAGGGGGTGACGGGTGCGGTGGCGGTTTCCGCGCGGGATTTTCAACGGGCCGAAAATATCGCCCTCAGGGAGGCCGCCGCGCGGGGGATTCCCGGAAAGATGTTTTCGATCCTCGAGGAGCCTCTCTCCCCGGAAGAGGCACCCGGGCACTGGACCGAGATCGAGCGCTACCGCGATATCGAGGACACGGAGCGTCTGGTCTTCATGCGATTCGGAAGGGTATCGCGGAAAGAGAGCGAACCACCCCCGCCCCGCGCCTGATTCTTCCGTCCGGGGTTGGAAGGACGCGGCCGCGCGGAAAGAACCGGAATCGTCCGGGTTCGGCGATGACGACTCCGGTCGCAACCCATGGTTCTCATCCCCCGGCCCGGACCGGGCGGAACCCTTTGCGGAGCAGGTGCTCCTCCACTTGTTCGCGGCAGTCGCCCTGTAGTTGAAGACCGCCGGGAATTTCCGCTCCGCCGGTGCCCAGCTTTTTCTTCAGCTCGAAGAGGAGGGATTCGGTGGACCGGCGGTCCAGCGAGGCCAGGCCGCGCAGGGTGGTCACCGTTTTTCCACCCCGGCCGGATTTCTCCCGGCGGATTTCCACGCGAAGGCCGGAGCCCTTGCCGGGGGTGGGGACGGCTTTGCCGGATGCCGGTGAACCCGCCTTCGGCCCGGGGGTGCCCCGGGGCAGATCCGGCAGATCGAGGGAACCAAAGGGATTCCCGGCGAGGGACTCTCCGCCGGTTCCCCCGGTGGGGATTCTGGCCTTTCGGGCGGTCATCAAACGCGAGCCTATGCGGAGAACCGATCCCGGTTCCAGTACTTTCGGTCCGGAATTCAAGGCTTGGCGCGCGCGCGGCGCACGGGGACAATCCGCCCCGATGAACCGTTTGATATCGTCCGGAAACCGCCGATGGGAGTAGCGGCGGACCAGTCGTTCTGGCGGGAGGACGTCGATGAGTTCCTCGCCTGGATTCAGTTGGAGCGCGGTCTCTCCCCCAACACGGTCGAGAGCTACGAGAACGACCTTGTCCAGTTCGGATCGTTTCTCGCCAGCTCGGGTTGCCGGTCCTGGCCGGACGTGGACGAGACGGCGATCGGGGGGTTTCTCGGATTTCTCGCCGGGGAGGGATTCGAAACCTCGTCGATGGCCCGGAAACTGTCGGCGCTCCGGGGCCTCTCCGCCTACCGGGAGCGGGAGAAGGGCGATCCGAGCCTGACCGAAATCGTCCGCGGCCCGCGCCACGGGAGGAAGGTGCCGGGCAGCCTGACCGTCGCGGAGACCGTACGTTTGCTGGAAACCCCGCCGCTCTCGACGCCCCACGGAATCCGGGACCGGGCGATTCTCGAACTGCTCTACGGGTCGGGCCTGCGGGTGAGCGAATTGACCGGTCTGCTGCTGCAATCCGTGGATTTGGAGAACGGGGTCGTCCGCGTCTTCGGAAAGGGTTCGAAAGAACGGCTGGTCCCCCTCGGGGGCAGTGCTTCGAAGGCCTTCCGGGACTACCTTCACGCCGGCCGTCCTTCGCTGGTCAAAGCCAAGACGGGCAGCCACGTATTCCTGAGCCAATGGGGGAGGGCGATCTCCCGCAAAACGGTCTGGCACATGATCAAAGTGTACGCCGGGCGGGCGAACCTGCCTTCGACGGTCAAACCCCATACCCTCCGGCACTCCTTCGCGACTCATCTGCTCGAAGGGGGGGCGGACCTGCGGACCATCCAGGAGATGCTCGGCCACGCCGACATCGCGACCACCCAGATCTACACCAAGGTCGAGGGCGAGCGGTTGCTCGACGAGCACAGCCGTTTCCATCCCCGCAACCGGGCCGGCGGAGGGGACCCGCCCAAAGGCTGGACGCGATGACCCGAGCAGCGGGGGGATAAGGTTCGGTGCCCAGACTTCAGCCTGCTGCGCCGACGCTCAAATAACCGCCGAATCGTCGATGTCGGGGGGATCCTCCGCGAGGGGGGCTTGGGGACGCGTGGCCGCGGGGCGGACCGGCATGGATTCCCCTTCCGGGCCGGAGGCCTCGAGGTGGACCTTGTGGAAAAGATCCCGGCAGCGCTTCTGCATGAGTTCGTAGTCCGCTCCGGGAGCGAAACCCTGCTCCTTCGCTTCGGTCAGGACGCTCCGCAGCTCGTTGACGGGGTCCTCCACCTTCCGGAGAAGCTCCTTCATGGCCTCGTCGGATTCGGCCTGGGCCGCCTCGCCGACGCGGAAAGGGATATCGACGGCCGCGCCGGTCATCCGGTTGCGGATCCGGAAATCCTCGATTTCCCGGCTGAAGTCGAAAACGGAATCGGCGAGGGCGGAAGCCTCTTTCCAGAGGGGATAATCGGTGAACGAATCGTAGGTCATGGGAGAAGAGTCGGTATTTTCCGGGCGCGCGTCAATCCGACTACCGCTTCCGCCTGTCTTCGGAAAAAAGCTCCATTTGCGGCGACTTGATCATGTCGTGGATTTTCAAAAGGCGCAGGAGGTGGAGCGCTTCGGATTTCTGGTAGTTGTAATTGGCCTCGATGCCCTGGAGAAGATTCTCGAGGATGGTCCGGAAGGTGACGATGAAGTCGATGCCGTGATCCTTGAGAAGCCGGATGGATTCCTCCCGGTGCGGCTCGCTCGAAGGAAGCCCGGGAAGAACGAGAATCCGGGAGACCGGATCGACCTGGCCGATCAGCTCCTTTTCCTCGGCGAAATACCGATCAACCGTGTCGAGAACGTCTTTTTTGAGAAAATCGAAAATTTTCACGCTCTGACGGAGCATCCGGGGGGTGAAGGAGCTGGTGTGCCACCCCTTCACGACGACGAGGGCGCGGTGGATGGAGCGGATGTCGGCGGAAAAGAGCTGGAACCCGCGGACCGCCGAAGGCTCTTCGGGAGCGGGATTGTAAACGAGAAGGTCGATCTCCTCGTCGGCCCGTTTTTTTCGTGCCTGCACCTGATACTTCCGGAGCTGGCGGACCAGAAATCCGTTTCCCTCGAAGTATTCCCGAACGATATTTTCGTCAAAAGCTGCCACTGCAATTCGCGGAAAACCCGCGGAGAGCAGAATGGAAGCGTTTTCGACCGGAGCAAGGAAGAAGAGAGGGCGGGGGCCATCGGGGGTGTAGCCACAAATGCGTGGAGGGAATATCAAAATTTTTCCGATAATCGTGCGTGCGCCGCCGAACTAAGGCGGGAGGGCGGCTGTCCTCAGCCGCCGCATTGCGGCGAAGAGAATGGAAAGCCACGGAATAAATTCGGCGGCGCGGGAATCTTTCGGAAGT
>CAZDRT010000203.1:0-6350 GCA_964507815.1 uncultured Puniceicoccaceae bacterium | reverse complement strand
GCGCCAGAAGCTCCTCCCGCAACTCCTGCCCCCGGACCTCGTTTTCGGCGAGCAATTCGGCCAGGGCCTCGGCGGTAAGCGGCTGCCAGGGAGTGGGTTCCGGATAGAGCACCGCGAAGCGCCGGACAATCTCCTCATCGGAGACCACCCGCTCGGGCGGCACCTCGGCCAGGACATGGAAATGGTTGTCCATCACGGTGTAGGTCACGACACGCACCCCGGAAAATTCGGCCACCTGCCAGATCAGCTTCCGCAGGTACTCCTTCTCCCGCGGTCCGAACCACTTCTCCCCGTTCACCGTCCGGCTCATCAGGTGATAGTAAGCACGAACCCCTTCTTTTGATTTCAACCTCAACCGATGTCGTCTTTTTTGTCGTCTCATAACCCGAGAATCCCAGAAATTTCCCGATGGTGCAACCAAAAACTTCACTGAAAAGATAATTTATTCTTGAGGGGCGTAGCTCGCAGAGTCGCACGACTACAGTCATGCGATTTCGTAGTTGGATGACTTTAGTCGTCCTACCCGAAGCGGCTCGGCGGAAACGACATTCCCTTGTGTCGGCAGACCCTTGGAAAATGGAGGAAATCCCTTCCATAGCTCCACGCACTTGTGGGTACACCGTTTGACAGAGAGAATGTTTCTCCCTTGTCTCGGAGCATGGGGCATTTTCTGGATTGTTGCGGCCCAAGGGCTGCCCGGGTGGGGGTTGTCCCGTGACGTCGCTCCGGATCCACTTGCTCCTCTTCCTCTTTCTTCCCGCGAGTCTGTTTCTCGGTTTGACCGGATGGGCGGTTTTCGCGGGAGTGGGGGAAACGCTTCGCTCCCAGTTGCGGGAGGAGGTCGAATTGATCGCCCGGTCCCTCGAGCGTCCGTTGGTCTATTCGCTGGAGCGCGACCGCTCCGGCAGTGTGAAGGATGCCCTTGAAACGGCTTTCGTATTCGACCGGGTCTATGGTGCCTTTCTCTACGATACCTCGGGAACGTTGCTGGCGAAAGCGGGCCGGGGTGAGTCGGCGGAGCGAACGGATCGCTACGCGCGAATACTGGACCGGGGAGAGGCGGCGGGACGGTACGATGTGTTCGGAGGGGAGGCGGTCTTTTCCTTCTTCGTTCCCCTGGTCTCGGAGGACGGCGAGAGGATCGGCCTGCTCCAGGTGGTTCGCAATCAGGATGAAATGGACGAGCGGATGACCGCCATTCAGTGGCGTTTCCTGCGGGGCTACCTTTTGTTCTCCGTGCTCTTCTTTGTGATCCTCTGCGTGTATGGCTTGGTGGTCTCCCGCCCGATCCTTCGTCTGCGCGATACGATGCGCCGAATCCAAGGTGGGCACCGTCGGGAGCGGGCCTTGGAAAGAGGTCCCTCCGAGTTGAGGGAGCTGGCTGCCACGTTGAACGGGATGCTCGATGCGATGGAATCCCAGCGTATCGAGATTGGTAAGCGGGAAGCGGAGGAGAAGGAGTTGAGGAGCCGGTTGCGGGCGTCCGAAAAACTGGCGGTGCTCGGGGAAATGGCGGCCTCCATCGGCCACGAGATCGGGACTCCGCTGGCGACAATGGACGGCATTGCCCAGCGGGCGTTGCGCACGGTCGGCGACGATTCCTCGCCCGGTTATTTTCAAAGCATCCGGTCCGAGGTGCGGCGGATGGAGGCGTTTGTCCGCCATCTCCTCTCCCTCGGGGGCAGCGGGGTGAATCCCGAGGCGCTCGCCGATTTTTCCGAGGAATTGGCCAACGCCCGGGCCGACACCCTTTCCGCCCACTCCGGAAGGATACGGCTTCCGGATTCAAAGAGTGCGGATGCCGGATTTTTGGTAAAGGGGGACGCGCTTCGTCTTCGCATCACCCTGCGCAATCTGCTCGAAAACAGTTTGCAGGCCCGCCCGGATGCGACCGTTGTCCTGCGATTGGATCGGGAGGGCAGGGAGTTGGTCTGCCGGATCGACGACAACGGGCCTGGTATTCCCGCCGAAGAGAGAAGCCGGCTTTTCGAGCCCTTCGTCTCCGGTCGGACGAACGGCACCGGACTCGGGCTCGCCCTGGCGGATCGAATCATCCGTCAAATGGGGGGAACCATCGAAATCGGAGACTCGCCGCAGGGCGGTGCCCGGTTCACCATTCGACTTCCCCTGTTTTCCGACAAATCATGAAGAGAAAAACTGTAATCGACGGCGCCCCCTCCCGAATTCTCGTCGTGGAGGACGATGAGACCTTTCTGAATCTCCTTTCCACCGAGATGGAGGAGGCGGGCTATTCGGTCACCGGGGCAAGGGATCTGGCCGCCGCCCGGGCGACGATCAAGGGCACCGGCTCCGGAGTCGATCTCGTGCTTTCGGACATGAGGCTTCCGGATGGCGAGGGGCGCGAGCTTTTGGCGGAGACCTGCCGAATGCGGATTCCGCCGGCCTTCATCGCGCTCACGGCTTTTGGAACGATCGAGCAGGCGGTGGACCTGCTGAAATCCGGCGCCGATAACTTTCTCCCCAAGCCGGTCGATTTCGATCAGCTCCGGATTTCGGTTGAGAGGGCGTTGGAATACCGCCGGATGAAGTACGAACTCGACCGGCTGCAATCGGCGGTTGAAGACGGGTTCCACGGCATGATTGGAAGGAGTCGGCCCATGAAGGAACTGATCCACGGTATTCTGCGGGTCGCGCCCACGGAAGAAGCGATCCTTCTCACCGGCGAGAGCGGAACGGGAAAGGAACTCGCCGCCCGGGCGATTCACGCGGAGAGCCGACGGGCCGATGGTCCGTTTGTGCCCGTCAACTGCGCGGCGATTCCCAACGAACTGATGGAGAGCGAGCTTTTCGGACACGAATCCGGCGCGTTCACGGGGGCCTCTTCCCGCAAGGAGGGGCTCTTCCGCGCCGCCTCCGACGGAACGCTCTTTCTCGACGAAATCGGAGATCTCTCCGAGTCCCTGCAGGCGAAGATTCTCCGGGCTTTACAGGAAGGGCGAATCCGACCGGTCGGGGCCACCGGGGAGGTGGAGGCCAACGCGAGGATCATTGCGGCGACCCACCGCGATTTGGCCGCCGAGGTAGGGGAGGGGCGTTTCCGGAAGGATCTCTACTACCGGCTGGAGGCCCTCACGCTGTCGATCCCTCCATTGCGCCGGAGGAGGGGCGACATCCCGCTGCTGGCGAGGCATCTCCTTCGGCAGACCTCCGAATCAATGGGGCGCTCGGTCGGGCACTTGGACAACGATGTGCTCGAGGCTTTCGAGCACTACGCCTTTCCGGGAAACATCCGGGAAATGGCCAACATCATCAAGAAGATGCTCGTCTTCGCGGAAGATGACACCCCTCTCGGATCGGATCTGCTTCCACCCTCGGTAAGGGAGACCACCGTAGCGCGGGAATCCGCCGAAGACGGTTCGCCCGCGCAGTTTACCGTGTCGCCTCCCTTTCCGACGATCGAGCAGCTGCGCCATCAGTATCTGAAACATGTGCTCGCGCATTCGGGCGGAAACAAAAAGCGGGCGGCCGAGATCCTCGGTATCGGGCGGCGGACTCTCTACGAAATCCTGGAACGAGCCGGAGAGTGAGGATAGGGCTCTTCTAGAAAGAAGGGTAACTCGTGCATGAATGTGAGGATGCACCGCACTGCGATTCTCGCGCATGCGCGGAAACCGCACAACAATCGAAAAGTTGATAGCTTCCTCGAAATTCTATATATACCTGTATAAAAGTATCTTAAGAATCTTAAAATCGATTGGCACGGAAGATGGTTTAGGGAAAACCCTATGAAATCCAACCTAACCAACACACAAACGTGGAAGCGCATGGCTTCCATCCTATCGGGAACCTTGTTCCTCGCTTCCGCAGCTTTTGCGCAGCAGCCACCTCAGCGGCCACAATCGCAACCTCAGCAGCAGCAGCAGCCACAGGAACAAATCCAGCAACGGCTGGCGCAGATTCAAAACCAGTTGCAGTCGGTCAACCAGGAAATCGAGACCGTTCGCTCGGAGGCGGCCAATAAGCCGGTCGTCCAAGAGGCGATGTTCGACTACGACCAAGCCTTGACCGAGACCATGAAGGAGATGGAGCCCGATCAGGTGGAGTTGATTGAGCAGCGCAGCGAATTGTTCCGCGAGATCATCACCGCCGACGACTTCAACTCCATGGAGCAGGAGGAAATGGAGGAGTTCCGGAAGAAAAACCAGGAATTCGTCCAGATTCGCGAGCAGCTTCAGCAGGTCGAGATGCAGGGCCGCCAGGAAGCGGAGGTGATGGACGCCTGGAACGAGTACGCGGAAACGGTGCTCGCCGAGATGCGCGAAATCGATCCCTCGATCACCGAAAAGATGAAGAAGCGCGACGAGCTGACCAGCGAGTTTTCGAACCTCCAGCGGCAAATTTCCAATTGATCCGAAAACAATTTCCCTGAAGCGACTTCTCTGCGAACGCGGCCACCGTTCGCACGGAAGAAACGCAAAGCAGGGTGGGGTAGTAGGGGCCGTCCCGGCAGGGGCGGTCCCTTTTTTGTCTTAACTACCGGCGCGTTTGATTTTGATTTCGGCGAAGGCAGCCCTTAGGCCATCCGGGTGGAAATCACCCTGACGACACCCTCCATCCTTTTTCCGGCGGTCAGCCTCCTTATGTTGGCCTACACGAATCGCTTTCTCGCGATCGCCGCCATCACGCGCAACTTGCACGAGCGCTACCGCGCCGAGGGCAGCCCCTCCGTCAAGCGCCAGATCGACAACCTGCGGCGGCGGCTGGTCCTCATCCGCCGGATGCAGGCCACGGGAATCATGAGCCTGATCGCCTGCATCCTCGCGGTCGTGTTTCTCTTTCTGAAAATCCGCTGGTTTGGAGAGGCTCTCTTCGGTCTCGCCCTGTTTTAGTCGTGCGATTCGAAGCGGCCGAATCGGTCCGGACCGTCAGGGCTTTCTCGTCGGAGGGCAAGCCCACCGACCACGGGTGAAAGCCGGATTTGAGGCGCGAGACGAGGCCCAGGATGAAAACAAAGGCGGAGGCGGCCGCGCCGAGGAGGTTCACGCGGAAGACCGGGCCGACGATCAGAAAGAGCAGGATGACCGACCAGAGAATGAATTGGACGATTTCGAAGGAGTTGCCGAGCGGGCAGGTGCCGCTCGGGAATCCCGTGGAAGGAGAAGAGGACGAGATCGGGAGCTTTCTCCACATAGGGCTTGGCCACGGTGGCGAGGGCGTCGAGGTAGTCGTCGTCGCGGTGGTCGTCCTTCTGCCCGGCATCTGGCTCCTCGCACAGTACAACACACTCGTCGCTCTCCGGAACCACATCCGCGAAGCCTGGAGCAACATTGATACGGAGTTGAAGCGTCGCTACGAGCTGATCCCCAACCTCGTCGAAACGGTCAAAGGATACGCCGTCCACGAGAGAGTCTCGCTTTTGAGGATTGGGCGGGGCTTCAAACCCAGAGAGACCGCCGCTTACGGGAGAACGTAAGCCCGGGCGGTCGGATCCCATACGAATCGGTCCCGGTTTTCCGCGAGCCAGTCGGCGACGTCCTCCGGATCTCCGATCGCGCGGACGGCTTCCACCAGCCGATCTGTTCGGAAACTCCCGCGTGCCGGAAACCGTCGCCATCAATTCGTCCTCCACCTCGGTCACCTGGTACTTGGCAATAAAATCGACGAAAGCACCGGACTCCCGGAAATGGCGGATAACGTCCGCTCGTCTGTCCTCCGGAATTCGGTCTTTCAGGGCTTCAAAAATTGCCCGTTGCTGCGCCCAGTCCCCTGAGTCAACAGACTCCAGGCGAGCCATGAGAAGGTCTATGGACCCGGGTCCCATCTCCCGCAACTGTTTGACCAGGTCGTTTGGCGAACTGTAGCGGTTCTGCCCGGCGAATCGCGTGAGTACGGCATCGATTTTTCCTTCGGTAGTGGGAAACCCCGATCAACAACGCGCATCCGCCGAAAAGGCAACCGAGGATCCCGGGGAGGTTTCGGATCATTGTAGTTGGAATACAGCGATTCCGGGCGAAAAGGGCAAGGTCAATCTGTGTTGGTCGCACCCGCGCCCCCAGGGGATTTGCGGCATCGCGCAAGCGCGAGCCCTACCGACGCATTCCGGCGTAGGGCCGCCGCTTGCGGCGTGCCGACCACGGGGGGAGAGAGCGTAGAGTGCCATACCATGGGCCGCTCCCACGATTCTCTCTTTGCGGATCTTGCATCAGCGATGTGGGAAACTTGTATATAAATGCGGGGGCTTGCCCTCCGATATCCGGCGGTACGGGCAATGGCCCTGATTTCCACGGATGCCCGGTATCGGGCCAGAGAGGTTCGGTGTGTCCGCGGCTGTCCCCAGCCGCCGCATTGCGGGGACCGGAACGGGAAACCACGGAATAAATTGGGCGGCG
>CAZDRT010000202.1:2025-6402 GCA_964507815.1 uncultured Puniceicoccaceae bacterium | reverse complement strand
GGTAGAGGGGAGATGCGATGCAATCTCTTCCAAGACAGAATCAGTGTCCTTGAGCAGGTAGGAATTTTCAAACCGAAGAACCGTCAGCCCCTGAGATCTCAGGTAAACATCGCGTTTCCGATCAAGCTCTCGTCGCTCGGGGGTGTTGTGGACATCGCCATCACATTCCACGACGAGCTTCGATTCGTGACAGTAGAAGTCGCAAATGTAATCGCCGAACTGGTGATTCCGGCGAAACTTCGCGTCATCGAGCTGCCGATTCCTCAGCAGTGCCCATAGAACCTCCTCGGCTTTGGTATCTTTCTCCCGCAGTTCACGCGACCGCCTTTTCAGTCCCGAGAAATCAAATCCCCCGCGATACTGCACACTCCCTCTCCTTCTGGGAGAGGGCTGGGGTGAGGGTTCCGGTTGATTAAACTCAACCGGAATGCCGTCACGCAGCAACTTATGAAAGGCACGGTTTGTCTGCACCAGCGAAGGGGTCGTGACCCGTAGCACTTTTCGCAACGCCTCTTCCCGTGCCTCCGCGGGAATGGCGGGATTCAATCGGTGCAGGGCCTCGCGCAACCGCCCCGCCAGCACCACCTCACCAAACGATTCCCGCTCTGCGGCGAGCGCTTCACCGCCAGGGCACGCATAACCCAGCTCGGCAAACCATTCGAGCGCGGCGGACTCGATCAATGTTTCGTTCACGCTCATGAATCTCGCTCTCCCCGTGGGAGAGAATGGGTGAGGGTGTGCAGCTTGGATTCGATGGGGGTCATCTTCCGTCTAGACCGGGATTGGAAGGGACTCGCTGAATCGTAGTTTGACCCATCCCAGCATCTCAAGATTTCGAATGGCCTCCGCGATGCTAACTTGTTTGGCCTCGTCTTTCTTCCAAAGCTTTTTCCATTCGAGAATGTAGTTGAACAGATCCGCCTCGCTGACTTCTTCTGGTTTTCTCTCCTTTTTGATGTTCTGGACCGCAAAAATTACCGTAGCCACTTCTTCAGCCTGATCCGTGTTTTTTATCCGGCTGAACAGGTCCACCGTCTTGTCGATCTTGCGTTGGAAGGGTTTCAATTCCCCGGCTAGCTTCACGCGTGCTTTGGGGTATTCCGGCCCGACACGGAGGGCGGTCATTTTACCGAGTTGCTGCTCCATCACCCAGTTGTTATTCGCGAGAACGTTAATCGCCCCCTTCACCTCGCTTGCAAAGGGGCCATAGCTGTTCCTCTCGAATTGGAAGCCTGTGTTCACTCCCTGTTTGGTAAGGATGTAGCAAATCTTCTGGAAGATCGTTCGTCCTACTGGATTGGCGTATGGCTGCCGCTCCAACCCGTAGAGCACCTCCACCAAGGCAGCCCATTCCGGACGCAGCTTCTCCCTGCGGTGTCCCTTTGCCAGAAATTCCACCTGCTGGTCCGCTCCCAGGAATTCCTCCTTCAACTGGTTCGCCGGAGTCCCAAAGGGCGCATACAGTTCAACGGGTATCCCCAGTCCTTTGAGCTTTGAATACATCAGGGGGCCTACGGTTGCCCACTCCAGACCGCCGTTCCCACACCCGAGCGGAGGGAAAGCTACCGACGTGATACCCCATGTGCGAAAATGTTCCACGAAGTAATCCAGTCCGGTTTCCACATCTTCGAGACGCGTTGCCGCCCGCCAATGACCCTTGGTGGGAAAGTTCACAATCGAGACTCCGGTCAAGTCCTTGAAGTGGTAGGGTTCACCGAGACGAACCTCCCCGCGCTCACAGCGTCGGGCGTAGTCCGCGAACATGTCAGGATACTCTTTTTTGAAAATCTGGGCGATCCCTTTACCCATGATTCCCACGCAGTTCACCGTGTTGACAATGGTCTGCATTTCGCTGGCAAACATGTCGCCGATCAGGGCCTTGATGGTTGGGGAAGTCGTTTTCATGGTTTAGTGGAAGAATAAGTCTGGATGGATCTCGATGGGAAGAACAAAACCGTGCGCTTCCAGTTCTACTCGGACGGAATCATTCACAACATAAGCACCCAGAAGGTAATTAGGCGGAATTTTCCGTGGAATCAAGGCTTCCGCACACTTGGCGCTACTGTGTCGCCATTCCTCAATCTGGTTGTCCGGGTGTTTCCAGTTCGGGGCGAAGACGTAGTCAAGGTCCATCAGCTGCAACTGGTTGGGAGGCGAAAACTTCACGTATTGGCTCACCGAATTCTGATCCGTGATGACGGCTCCGGGAATCTTCAGAATATCAATTGAAACTCGCAACACGCAGAGAGTCCGCGCGTCGTCCCGCCTCCGTGACATCATCGGATTCCGGGCGTGGAAATACACATTGGCGTATTCATGCAACGCCAGGCCTCCTGGTATCCGTATCCGGTCCCGCTTGTCCTGGACCTCCTGCAACGCTACGGAATGGTGCGACAGCTTTGAAGCCTGTGCATGCGAAAGAATCCCGTACCGAAGAATTGAAGGGATGTTCACCAGCGGCGTGATATTCTGGAATTCCGCGAGCCTCATGCGAATTGGTTTACTGGATGATGAATGACCGCCTCGGCCGCAGCCACGCGCAATTCCTTCCGAGGCTCCTCGGGGATGGCAGGGGAGGAGGACGAGTGAAGGGTGAAAAGTGAATGGAGAAACGGGCTTCGGGATTTCACTCTTCCGATTTCAATTTTTATTATTCTCATGGCGTTTTCGACGATGGATTCGTTGAGAGACATTTGGATGGATCAAGGGTTGATTCGATAAACTGGCATTCCGGCTTTTACTTTTGGCAATGATTCTTCGCGCCGCACACCCACTTCGCAGTTTGCTGCCGCCACTTCGACGTTTCCACCGTCCAGCTGTAGGGAGACCACCTGCTGTTCGTGAAAATCCACGGAAAATTCGACTGCGACTCTTTCGCCAACACGAATTTCACCCTGCTCCATAATCCTGATGTTTCAGAAACACGACATACTCGCCCATGACATCGAGGGCGAGGGTTTGGCCGGTGCGGATGGTTTCCAGATTTTGCTGAGAAAGCGAGAAGACTTGGCCGCCCCAGCGGTGCCCAAACGGGGTCTGTGCGCCGTGGGTGGTCCCGAAGGGTGCTTCGACCGTGGCGATGGATGCGGCGGTGGATGCCGGAGCAGCCGAGGAATCGGGCCAGTGGCGACTGAGTTTTTCCAGCCACGGAGTGAGGCCTAATCTGCGGAGAGATTGGAAGCGGTCGAGGGCATCGGCCATTTGGCGGAGTTCCGGACTGATCCAGGAGATAACGTCCAGAATGAGCTGGTGTTGGGCATCCAGGTCCTTCCAGTGGACAATGCGTTCGTGGTGGAAGACGCGATTGCGCAGGATTCGGATTTTTTCCAAGTCCGCCTTGCGCTCCTTCCGCTTGTGCAGGCTTTTGGGCAGGTGGCGAAAGACGCCCTTGAACGCACCGGGCAGAAAGGGCGTTTGCTTTTCGTAGTGGTCTTCGAAGAGGCTGGTCCAGAAGCCGAAGTTCAACTCCGCCACCACCCGCCCTGGAGTCACGGATTTTCTCGTTTTGGTGATATGCGCTTTGGCCTTGGCGATCTCATTCACGGCCCAGGGCGTGAGCCGAAAGCGGGAATCATCGAACCAATCGTCGCGTGCCATCAGGGAGGAAGCATGGTGATGGATGGCGTTGCGCAGGGCGATTTCACATAACTGGAGCGGGGAATACAGGCTCTCGCACAGTGCCATGTTGAGAAGATAGCGGGCAAGGGTAACGGCCGGATCATCGGCGTTTCCTTCTTGACGAATCGCATAGGCCTCCAATCTTTCCGTGGAGAGGCTGTCTCGAATTTCCCTGAAAAAGATTCCGTTCATCGATTTAAAATACGGATTTTTGCCGGAAATCGGTTTGACCCGCGCGGAAAATGGGAACAAGGTCTTACTGTTGACCTCGGAACTCCCTCTCCCGTCCTTGCGGCGGTGACTGGAGCCGGGGTTTCTTTATTTTTGGGCTTTGCCCAAAAACCCTCACCCCCGACCCCTCTCCCAGAGGCAGAGGGGAATTTGATAGATAAAGAGTCAGTCTCCATAGCCGAGACCTTTCAGGTTGGCACGAATCGAGGCTTCGAGTTTGGCGGACTCGGCGAACTGACTGTTCAGTTCGGCGACTAGACGGGGCATTTTCTCGTCAAAGGGTTCGCCGTCGTCCTCAACCGCCTCGGCACCGACGTAGCGGCCGGGGGTGAGGACGTGGCCGTGCGCGGCGATTTCGGCGGTGGTGGCGGATTTGCAGAAGCCGGGGAGGTCGGCGTAGGGTGCCGGGGAAACCTGAGACTTGAGACCTGAAACCTGAGGGGCGGAATCACCGCGCCAGGCGTGGTAGGTGGAAACGATTTTCTGGAGGTCGGTGTCGGTCAGCTCGCGATGCACGCGGTCGATGAG
>CAZDRT010000202.1:0-1925 GCA_964507815.1 uncultured Puniceicoccaceae bacterium | reverse complement strand
GGTCGATGAGTTCGCCGAGGCGGTGTTTGTCGAGCGCCGGACGGGCGTAGTCCTTGGGCAGGACACCCTTGAGCCGCTGGTTGTCGCGCTCAATGGCGACCATGGCGTCGTCAACCAGCTTGCCGATGGTCGGTTGCTTGGCATTGGCCTGAAGGTGTGACCAGCGCGACTCGGCGGGCACCCAGAAGATATTCTCGGCCTTGTATTCATCCGGGTCCTCGGGGTTCGCCCCGGCGTAGTCCCCCTCGGCGGCGACGAGCTTGGCGCGGTGGTCCTCGAAGGAGTCGGAGATGTATTTGAGGAAGATGAGGCCGAGAACGACGTGCTTGTATTCCGCCGCATCCATGTTGTTGCGGAGCTTGTCGGCGGCGAGCCAGAGCTTGGCTTCGAAGCCGAGATGGGCCGAGGAGTCCTTGGGAGAGGCGGATTTGCGTTTGGCGGGCATTCGGTTGTGCGCACTGTGGCGGGAGAACGGAGGGGGCATTATCAATGCTGAGGGATGGGATACGAATAATGGGGAGGCGCGGGGCCTCGCTCCGGGTCTTTGCGCTGCACGGGTTCCGGGCCTTTTCGATTCCAATTCACACGCTATTATTTTCCTTTCCGGGCTGTGCCAGCAAGGATTTTCTCCTTTCCAGCAGCCGGTAATCCCGGCGGCGGCGAGTGGGTTTTCCAAGGCTGGCGGCTTCCGAATCGTCGTGAAGAAGCTGTCGGCGAGGGGGGGGCGGGCTCGGGGAGAGTCGCTTTCGGCGGAGGGAACAACGGGGCATCGAGGGGCAGATCCCGGCATTTATAGACAAGACTCCCAAAGTTTTCAACGAGGGGCCGAATGGTTCCTGAGGCCCGGGCCGGCACGCGCGCAACCGTCTCCGCTCTCCCCCTACGCCAAGGCTTCCTTCTACGCTCTCCGAGCTTCGCAGGACACGACGGAGGACAAGCCGAGCTACGCCGAGTCAAGAGCGCGCGGCCCTACGAATAATTGCAAATCGACGTCCCATTCCTAAAACCACGGGAATTTTGTAGGGCCTCGCGCTTATGGCCGCGTTGCGGCCGTGGAATGTCACATCCGATACATGCGTGGTCGGTGGGCTTGCCCTCCGATCTCCGGCGGCACGGACAACGGCCCTGATTTTCACGGACATTCTATATCGATCCGGAGAGTTTTGGCCGTTTTCGCAGCCCCTGCCACCTTCGGATCGAGGGGGCAAGCCCCCCGACCACGGGGGAGTTACGGATGAAAACAAAAGGAAAAATCCCAAGAAGCGCGGGCGTTCGTTTCCCCCCGAAGCGGCACGTGCGCAAGGGTCTTCGCTATTCCTTCTTCGCCAAGGCAATGGCGGACCGGTCGAGCTACGCCCCTCAAGAGCACGCGGCCCTACGAAAAGATGAATCCGGCGCAAAAATTGTAGGGCCTCCTGCTTATAGTCGCAGACCGCATTGCATTCTGCATGATCTCTCCCGCCTGACAGCGCTTTCCGCAATGCGTTCCGCGCCCTCCCCCGCCGTAGAGGCTATTTTTACTGGTTTCGAGGCTGTTTTTAAGGCTGTTTCCGCAATTGGCATAATAATCGGTATAAACAAGCGTCATGAACAAAATCCATGCATCCATTTTTGCCTGCTTCAGCGGCCTTTTGCTATTCGCGCATTCAGTCACCGCCGCCGATCCGTTCGGCTTGGACCGGCTTGGGGTGCGCGGCGGTCCGGACAACGCCGACATCCACGATACCAACCCCAGTCTCAACCTCCAAACCCTGGGCATTGATTACTCTTTTTGAGCAATTTGAGGCTGGGTTTTCAGCTTATAATCGCAGGGCCAACCACCGTCGCCCCGGCGAAAATTCAATCTCCCACATTGCCGAGCGAACGAATCTCCGACGGGCTGGTTTCCCCCGATTCGAGGTGCGCCCACGCGGCATCGAGCAGCG
>CAZDRT010000201.1:1237-6439 GCA_964507815.1 uncultured Puniceicoccaceae bacterium | reverse complement strand
TTCATTCATCACGCCGTCAAAGCCGCCGGCGGCGTCACATTACTTTGTCAATTTCCATGGGCGTAGTGGTATGGGCGAGAAGAGTCCGCCGACCACTCTTTGAGAATTATACCAAATTCGGAAAGGCTAACGCTGCTCAGGCTCATTCCCCGCCCGTCCCGTAGGGTTTTGCCCGGAATCGAAGTTCGCGGCGTTGCAGACATCGGCGCGTATCTCGATACGCATCCGATGCCTGCGCCTTGCGCTGCTTCGATTCCGAACTGCACCATAACCGTCAACCCTTTTCGAATTTGGTATCAGTCACCGGAAGTCGTCGGGAATCCGGATATTCAAAGACGGCTTCGCAGGAAGATCCTCTCCGGAATGTTCCGAACGACAATCATGATCCAGCCCCAAATTCTTTTTGTGTAGAGGCGATTCTTGCGGTGCCGCACGGCTCGAAGGATGTCTTCGGCAATCCTTTCGGGACTGGCGCAAAGGAGCGAATCCGTGTTCACGAGCCCCAGCGTCATCGGGGTGTCCACGAATCCGGGTTTGACGGTAAGGATTTGGACACCCGACCGGTGAAATCGGTGCCGCAAGCCGTCCAGAAAAACGGTGAAGGCTGCCTTGGTCGAGCCGTAGTGGAAATTACTCCCGCGCCCGCGATCCCCGGCGACAGAGGAAATCCCCACGATTAAACCCGACCCCCTTTCTGAAAAGCGTTGGGCGAAAAGCTGTCCGAGGATGGCCGAAGAAGTGAAGTTTACGTCCAGCATAAGCCGGAATAGATTGGCATCCGCCTCGGTTTGCTCCTGCGCCGGAAGAATTCCTTGAACAAGGAAGACACCGTCCACGTCAATGCCTTCGTTCATTTGGCGACTGCGTTCGGGGAGGCTCTCCACTTCTTCCGGAATGGCAGCGTCGAACCGCAGGTGCGAGGCGGGAACGGAGTAGCGGGTATTTAAGTCGACCGCAAGCCTTTCAAGTTCGGACTCCGACCGACCGGCAAGAACGAGCCTGTGGCCCTCCGCTGCCAAGCCCCTTCCAATAGCGCGGGCGATTCCCGAGGTGGCTCCGGTTATCAGGTAAGTCCGACGCATCAAACAATCTCAAGTCTCCGGGCTTGAGCCGAGACAAATCGCCGATCTGGATCGACTTGGTTTTTGATTTCCATGAATTCTGACAGTCGCGGATACATCGCACGGAAAGTCTCCGGTGACATAAGCGAGTCTTTGGCAAGGTAGAGCCTGCCCCCCAAGTCTAAAAGAATCTTGTCGAGACCGGTCACCAGTCTACTCATGCTTGCGCCCGTGTTCGCGAGGTCGAGGGCAAGAGTGTAACCCTCGTGCAGAAAGGAAAGCGGGGCCCGATTTTGGGAGCCACACTTCTTCAGAACCGCCAAGAAAGAAGCGCTGCCCTCCGTGCTGATTCGCTCCAGCAGTTTCCGCAACCCCTTCGCAGCTGTTTCCGGTGGCAATAACGCCTGGTATTGGATGAATCCCCGCCGGCCATAAACGCGGTTCCAGTCGCCCACACTATCGAGAGGGTAGAAGAACGATTCGTAGTCGAGAAGGCGGGTGCGGTCCGGATGAGTTGTATAATAAATCTGATTGAATGCTGAAACTGTCCAGGAATTCAGGGTGAATCCGGGGAAATCGAACGGAACGGTCTTTTGTCTCTTGCGGGGAATCTCGAAAGGGGAATCCCGGCGTTTCTCGGGAAGGTCGGATAACGCCGCGTCGTTTCCCAGCATAAGGACGGATCTGCCGAGACCACGCCCTTTGCGAAGGCAATCAATCCAAGCCACCGAGTAATCGTGGGAATGGTCGCTCTCCGCAAGACCCGAGAGGGCTGCGTCGAGGTCTGGGCATCGGCGAAAATCGACCTTGTACCATGAACTGGCGCATCTTCTAAGTTGCAGAACCGCCTCGACGATAAACCCCGTCAGGCCCATTCCACCGACGGTCGACCAAAACAGCTCGTGGTTGCTTTCCGGCGAGCAGGTTTTGAAGCTGCCGTCCGGGAGGAGCAGAACCATCTCGCGGATCCATTTTCCGAAGGTGCCGTGCACGTGATGGTTTTTGCCGTGGACGTCGGCTGCGATCGCGCCCCCGATCGTCACGAATTTGGTGCCGGGCGTGGTGGGAAGAAACCACCCCGCCGGGAGGCTGCATTCGATTATCTCCCTTAAGCTGACACCTGACTCGCAACGGATCAGTCCGCTCTCCCGGTCAAAGGAAAGGAAACGGTCAAGCAGCCCTTGTTCGAGAACGATCGCCTCGGGGTCTATTGCGGAATCACCGTAAGAACGGCCAAGACCACGCGGCGTGACCGCCGCTCCACTTTCGCAAAGGGCTTTTGCGCTGCTGAGGGATCCGGGTCTGGCAACTCGGCAGTCCAAGTGCCGATAACGACCCCAACCCGAGAGTTTTTTTCGCGCTATCGCTGTCATGGGAGAATCAAGGTGCCTGAGTGCGCGAACAAAACCAGAGCCGCTGCAATTCCGGCTACCAGATAGCTGATTTTGTCCTTGATGACAAAGACAATCGGGTCGTCGTCCATCTCTTCCCTGAATGTAACAAGCCAGAAGCGGGTGATCCAGTAGAGAAACACCGGGCAAAGGCCCCAAAGCAACCGGGCGTCCTCATAGAGAATCTTCACCTCCGGACTTCGAATATACAGAGCGAGGACGAGGACCGTCAGCAGTCCCGATGTGAGCCCGCCCGCAGCCAGGATCGGAAGATCTGTCCGCATGTAGGGCCGTCCGTTTCGCGGCAGCCGGTCGTCGTCGGATAAGCCGACCGCTTCTTGGAATCGTTTCGCCATCGAAAGAGAAAGAAAGAGGAAGAGTCCGAACGACAAGAGCCAATCGCTGACCTCGACGTCGGCAGCGGCACCGCCCGCGAGGATCCTGGAGAGATACATCAGTGTGAGGATAATAATGTCAAGAACAGCAACTTTCTTAAAATGGAATGAATACGCTATATTGGCGATAAAATATAAAATCAGGATAATAAAGACCGATGTATTCAGGAGTAAAAGCGATCCGATACAGCCAAGCGAGACTAGGACCGCCATCATTAAAGCCGCAAGCCAAGCGGGAACAAGGCCCGATGCAAGCGGACGGTTCTGTTTCGACGGATGCCGCCGATCCTTCTCGATATCGGAAATGTCGTTGAGTAAGTAGACGCTCGACGCCATGATGCAAAATAGCACAAAGGCGATGGTAGTCTTTACCACTGTGACTGGATCCATCCACTCGTGCGCGAGCAATACGGGCAAAAAAACCAGAATATTTTTCGACCAATGGTGCGGCCGGAGAAGCGGGAAAATACCGCTTTTTGCCGAAGAAACCCTCGCGAGGATGTGAATATTCGAAAGGCGGCGCTTCAATCTTTTTTCAAAGGCGCTTGACCGGACGACTGCGTAAGCTCTTCTCGCTTGTTGGAATACGGGAATGTCGGAAGTCGAGTCACCGATGTAATCAAAACCGGATGCGCCCATTTCCAGGGTGATCTCTTCGATTGCGGAAAGCTTTCGGTCTCCCTTGAGGTTGACGGTCTCGGAGGAGGCGATGACCCGGTCGAACAGATCGAGATGATCGGCGACCTTCCGCGCGTATTCTTCGGAGGATGCCGTTGCGAGAACAACCTCCCGACCTGCCGCACGGCTCTCCCGAATCAGTGAAATCGCTTCTTCTTGGAGCGGAAGGACGCCGAAATCCGGCAAGATTTCGGTGGAAAGCGATAGTTTCGCTTCCGCGATGCCTCCCCGACAAAAGGCTTTAAGAATGCGGAACAGCTTCCATGGTCGCGAAAGCATGAGTCGGATGGAAGCCTCGGCAAGCAAGTCGTTTCGACAAAGCGCACGATCCAAATCGACGAAAAGTGGGATGTTTCCCTTCACGGCCAATAAATCCCACCGGGAATTAGGATTGGCAAGACCGAAATCCGGTGATGGCCGAACAACCCATTCAGGTCTGACTCATGGTGGGTCTAGAAGGGCGACCGAATTCCGACGGTTTGCCCCGTGGTTCTCCATCTTGGCAAGGGGGAGGAGAAGGGGGTATCCTTGGTCGCCGCAAGAACGCATGGCTTGAGTGAGCGATGGAAGATAAGAGAGCCCCCCTGTCCGCACGGTATTTTTATTTGGGCTGATTTGTTGGAGTCCCGTCCGGCAGCTGCCGGGCGGTCCCACCGGAGCTCCACACGGGACCGAAGACCGGATGAATCCGGGACTCCAACAGGGCACACGACCCACCGACGCCCAAATGAAAATACCGTGCCCCTGTCCGGGATAGGTTTGATCTTGGTATGGACGAGGATCTTTGATTGGGCTTATTTTAAAAAAATGAGTGGCAACCAGAAGACATTTGAATGTTCCTGCCTCGAACGTCCGCTTCAGCTCGGGGATCTGGACCCAGCCGGATATTTGTTAGCGAATCGTGATGTGGCGGAGGCCGGCTTGTCTGCGGAAGATCATTTTAAAGAGTATGGACTGAAGGAGGGTCGGTTTCAGTTCGTCCATCTTGATTGCATCCGCGAAATGAGAAGCAAGAAGCTGGAAAGGGTTTCTTTTCGGACGGATCCCGAGGGCGCGGATGGTGGATTCGGTGCGAGAAACTTTCTCTGCGATTCGATTCGGGAAGCGTTTGGTTTGAATGGTGTTATGCGTTTTTCGGAATTGGAATATGCGGGTTTTCTCCTCGATGAATTCCGGGATAATCCGGAGATGCTTTTCCTTGATATCGGTTGCGGCCTTCGACCTACGGTGTTCAGCAACGTCGTAAACCTCGAAGTTTACGAAAACCCGTCGGTGGACGTCATGTGCTTGGGCGAGTCGATGCCGTTTTCCGACGACCAGTTCGACAAGGCGATTTGCATTGCGGTCCTTGAGCATACCCGCCGACCCTGGGATGTGGCCCGGGAAATTTGCAGGGTGGTCAGGCCCGGTGGAGAGATTTTGATCGACTACCCTTTCCTGCAACCGTTCCACGGTTACCCGAATCATTTCTTCAACGCCACTCCGGAAGGCCATCGTTCCCTGTTTGAGCCATTTTGTGAAATAGAATCAGTTCGTGTGCCCGGGAATCAGCACCCGATTCACGCTTTGCAGTGGATGCTGGAACTTTGGGAGAACGGCTTACCCGGCGAACAAAGGGCTGACTTTAAAGACATCCGTGTGGGAGACATCCTCGAAAAGACCCGCGATGAATTGTCG
>CAZDRT010000201.1:670-1227 GCA_964507815.1 uncultured Puniceicoccaceae bacterium | reverse complement strand
TGCCATTTTGTGAACAGCTCGATTCCCAACAAAGGTTTTTGATCGCCGCGGGGACGACGTTGCGGGCACGGGTGCGCGGGTGAATGCTGCGGTTCGAGGAGACGATTCCGGTCGGGCTCTTCAGCCTCCCGGCGAAATCCACCGTTCCTTAACCGGCGACCACAGCAAACCGCTACCACTGGGATCCAGTCCCAGCCAGCCTTCATTTTCGGTGTGGAACCAGGAGAGGGGTTTGCCTCGAACCGCCCAGACCCATCCGAAGCGGTCGCTGTGAATCCAACCGCCAAATGAGTCCACAGTGGAGGGACCGAAGATCTCCGCCTCATAGCGTTTGAATCCTCCACTCGGGCGGAGGACTCCATAATCGGAACTGTAGTAGGAACGGTCCCTTTGGGCGTAGATCCAAGTCTGAACATCGGCGGAGTAGAGGTGGGTCTGGCCTCCGAAGGGTATGGTGGCGCTCCAGCCGAACCGTTCGTTCCAGAGATACTCATTTTCGCTCCCGGTGAAAATCGCGCCGAGTTCGCTCGAAAGGCTCCATCCCGGTCCAATGTTCG
>CAZDRT010000201.1:0-660 GCA_964507815.1 uncultured Puniceicoccaceae bacterium | reverse complement strand
TGTTCGGTGTGATCACGAAGTAGTGGTAGCTCCAGAATCGGCCCCCATTCTGCGGATAGAGCCAAGAGCGAAAGGTTTCGTTCCACTGCGGGGCCGCTCCAAAGGCGTCGGCGATGAAAACGAGATCAAAGAAGGCCGCCGCGATCACCGACATCCCCGCGTCGTTCGGGTGGAAGCCGTCGGTTTGCATCAGGCCCGATCCTTCCCCAAAGGCGAAAGCCACATCGGCGACCAGATAGGATCCCTCCCGCCGGTCCCACCGGATGAGCTGGTTGAGCTGTGCGGCGTGGAATTGCCGGTTGGCCGCAGGTCCAATGTGGGGAGGGATGGTGCCAATGATCGGGATCGCCCCATTGGCCCGGCAAAGATCCGCCATGGCGCGGAGGTCGGCCATGTTCCCGTCATTGTTTAAAAAGAAAATGACATTGTTCGTGCCGAGTAGGATGAGGACGTGGGTCGGCCGGTGGCGGGCGAGAAGGCCGGGCAGTCGAGACAGACCCTCGAAAGTAAAATTGCCCCCGATCCCCTCGTTGATCACCTGATTCCCCGGGCCGAGCAATTGCTGAAGCCGGGCGGGGTAGGGGAAATCGACCTGATAGCCTTGAGTGATGCTGTCCCCAATGCAGAGAATTTTCCGGGCGTCCGCCACGAGTGGGAGGA
>CAZDRT010000200.1:0-6464 GCA_964507815.1 uncultured Puniceicoccaceae bacterium | reverse complement strand
GCGTTCTTGTGCTTACGTTCGCAGGCTGAAGCGCTGCGCTCCCAAAGTCCGAAGAGAATGGGATCGGATCGTTCCAAAACTCCACGCGCTTGTGATTACACCCCGGGAAAAAGGGAACCGATAAAAAAGCTTGCCTTCGCAAAGGAGGTCATCCGATTCTCGCGCCCTTTCCGCAATCGGAACCACTCGATTCTCACCGCAAGCAATGCCATTCCACTCCTCACCAAGGGTCCGCCCGGTTGCCGCCGCCGCCCTTCTCCTTCTTCTGTTCGTGACGGGGTGTTCGATCCCCCGGCCCGATCCCCGGACCGAGGTTTCCGAAATGGCCCCCGCCGACGGTTGGACGGCCGGCGACGGAGCGGGGGCCGTCGCCAACGACTGGATCGCCTCTTTCGACGATCCGGTGCTCGACGAATTGGTCGCCGAAGCACAGAAGGCCAATCCGGATCTGGCCCAGGTCGCCGCATCCCTCTCTGCCGCCGTGGCCCGCGCCCGGCAGGCGAACTCGGCCCTGTTCCCCCGGGTCGATCTGGGAGCCGAGGCCAAGCAAACCCGGTTCTTCGAATTGACCGATGAGCAGAAAGTTCTCGGCGTAAGCCAAAACCAGACGGATCTCGGAATCTCCCTCGACCTGAGCTGGGAACTGGACGTATGGGGCCGCGTCTCCGACTCGGCGAAAGGAGCCGCCCTCGCCGCCCAAGCGACCGCCGCCGACTACGCCTTCGCCCGCCAGAGTCTCGCCGCCCAGGTCGCCAAGGGCTGGTTCCAGGCGATCACCGCCAAGCGGCAACTGGAACTGGCGAACGAGTTTGTGGAAAACTTCGAGGAATCCTACCGGCTCGCCGAAGCCCGTTTCAAGGCCGGGGATGTGTCCGCCCAGGACTCCTTCACCGCCCTCGCCGATGTCGCCAGCGCCCGGAGCAACGCCGAGGACGCCCTTTTCGGCGCCCGGGCGGCGATCCGCAGCCTCGAGGTTCTTCTCGGGCGCTACCCGGCGGACGAACTTGCCGTGGCCGGCACGCTGGAGCGGACCCTCCCGCCGGTCCCGGCGGGACTGCCCTCCTCGGTTCTCGAGCGGCGGCCCGATCTGATCGCCGCCGAGCGCCGGGTCTCCTCCGCCTTCCGGCTGGCCAGCGCCGCCTCGGTCGCCCGCCTCCCCCGCTTTTCCCTCGGGGCGGCCTACCAGACGACCGGCGAGAACTTCGGCGACCTTTTCGATGCGCCGGGCATGCTGGCCAATCTCGGCATCAACCTCTTCCAACCCCTCTTCGACGCCGGCCTGCTCAAATCCCAATTCGAAGAGGCCGAGGCCGACCAGGCCGCCGCCGTGGCCGCCTACCGCAGCACCGCCCTGACCGCCTTCGAGGAGGTCGAGGACACGCTCGCCCTCGAGAAATCCCTCCTCGAACAGGTGGACAACCTTGCCCTCGCGGCCGAGAGCTTCGAGAAAGCCCGGAAAATCGGAGAGCTGCGCTACCGCGAGGGGGAAACGGATTTGACCAGCTACCTCGTCGTCCAGCGGCAGGCCCTCCAGGCGCAGGCCGATCTTATCGCCGCGCGGGGACGGCTCCTGACCAACCGGGTCGATCTCCACCTCGCTCTCGGGGGCAACTTCGAGACGGGTCCGATCGACGACACTCCCGCGCCACCGCCCCTCCCTTCCCAAGAGTCCGACTCCTCGAAGCAACCATGAACATCCGCCTCCTTTCCCTCGCTCTTCCCGCCCTGGTCCTCTTCGTCGGCTGCGACAAAAAGCCGCCCCCGGCCGCACCACCGCCCCCGGCCGTGAAGGTGATCGAGACCCAAAGCACCGAGGTTCCCGTTTACCGCGAAATCGTCGCCTCGCTCCAAGGCACCGTCAACACCGCCCTCAAGGCCCGGGTTCAGGGCTACCTCCTGACCCAGGAATACGAGGACGGGGCGCTCGTCGAGAAAGGGGATCTCCTTTTCACCATTGATCCGGACCCTTTCGAGATCGCCGTCCAAAAGGCCGACGCCGATGTCGCCCAGGCCGAGGCCCAGCTCGTCAAGACCCAGCTCGATGTGGCGCGGGACCGCGAACTCATCAAGGCCGACGCCGTCAGCCAGCGGCAGCTCGACAACGCGGTCCAGGCGGAACAGGCGGCGCGGGCGCAGGTCGAAGCCGCGAAAGCCGCCCTTTCCAACGCCAAGTTGAACCTTAGCTACTGCAGGGTGTTCTCCCCGGTCACGGGTGTAGCCGGCAAGGCGCAGGGCGATATCGGGGATCTGGTCGGGCCGACAAGCGTCCTCACCACCATCTCCAGTCTCGACCCGGTCCAGGTCGTTTTCTTCATTCCGGAAAAGGCCTACCTCGAACGGGCCGGCGATTTCCAGAAGGCACTCTCGGTCCCCTACGAAAAACGTCCCGCCAACCTCGAGCTGATCCTCAGCGACGGAACCACCTTCGCCCACAAGGGCCGCCTTCAGTTCATCAACCGCCAGATCGAGGAGGGCACGGGCACGATCGGGCTCTACGCCCTCTTTCCCAATCCCGGAAGCGTTCTCCGCCCCGGGCAATACGTCAAAGTCCGCGGTCGGGTGAACACCCTCGGCGATGCGATCCTCATCCCCCAGCGGGCCGTCAAGGAAACGCAGGGCATGTTCTCCGTCTTCACCGTCAACAAGGACGACACCGTCAGCTCGATTTCGGTCGAGCTGGGCGAGACCAAGGGCAGCCAGGTGGTCATTACCTCGGGGCTGAAATCCGGCCAGACCGTCGTGGTCGAGGGCATCCAGCGGTTGAGAGCCGGCGCCAAGGTCCGGACGCAGCCGTGGAGTTCCGACAAAAACAAGGATGCCGAACTCCCCGACACCAGCGACCCGGCGCCCGCCACCGGCGGCGGTTCCGGAGATTCCGGCGATTCGGGGAAAAGCACGGAGACGGACGCGGGCGGGGAAGCGAAAACGAAGAACCCGCGGGCCCCGGCGGATTCCACCGGGTCCCAACCGAAGGCAGACTGAGCGGCGCAAACGTCCGGCACCATGTACAAGTTTTTCATCAACCGCCCGATCGTCGCGATGGTTCTCGCCATCCTGACGGTCCTCATCGGACTCGTTTCCATGACGATGCTGCCCGTCTCGCAGTATCCGGACATCGTCCCCCCGCAAATCAGCGTCAACGCCTCCTACACCGGCGCCGATTCGATCACCATCGAGGAATCGACCGCCCTGCCGATCGAACAGCAGATGAGCGGCGTCGATGGCATGGAGTACATGTCCTCGACCAGTTCCAACAACGGTTCCATGTCTTTGACGGTGACCTTCGACGTGGGCACCGATTCCAACACCGACCAGATCCTGACGCAGATGCGGGTCAGCCAGGCGGAATCGCAGGTGCCGCAGCAGGTCCGCGACATGGGGATCACGGTCCGCAAGTCCCTCGCCTCGCCTCTGGTCCTTTTCGCCCTGACCTCGCCCGACGAGTCCTACGACAGCCTCTTTCTCACCAACTACGCGGTCATCAACCTGAACGACGCGTTCACCCGGATCCCGGGAGTGGCCAGCGTGACCATTTTCGGCGCGGGTCAATACGCGATGCGGATCTGGATCGATCCGAACGTGCTCGCCAGCCGCAACATCACCGTCTCGGAGATCGTCCAGGCCATCCAGCAGCAAAACACCGTGAACCCCGCCGGCACGATCGGGGGCGAACCGGTTCCCGGCGGGCAGGAATTCACCTATTCGGTCAGCGCCCAGGGGCGGCTGACCGATCCGTCGGAGTTCGGGGAGATCATCGTCCGCGCCGAGGAAGACGGATCGGTCGTCCGGGTCAAGGACGTCGCCCGCGTCGAACTCGGAGCCCAGAATTACACGGCCGAAGGTCTCTACAACGGAAAACCCGCCGCCATTCTCGCCCTCTACCAGACCCCCGGGAGCAACGCCCTCGCGGCGGCGGACGCCGCCAAGGATCTCATGGAGGAGATGTCCGCAAGTTTCCCCGACGGAATGGAATACACCGTCGCCCTCGACACCACCGAGGCGGTTACCGAAGGAATCAAGGAAATCCAGAAAACCCTTTTCGAGGCGCTGATCCTCGTCGTCCTCGTCGTCTTCATCTTCCTGCAGGGTTGGCGGGCGACGCTCATCCCGCTCATCGCCGTGCCGGTCTCGCTGATCGGGACCTTCATTTTCTTCCCCGTGCTGGGCTTCTCGATCAACACCCTCTCGCTCTTCGGCCTCGTCCTCGCCATCGGGCTGGTCGTGGACGACGCCATCGTGGTCGTCGAAGCGGTCGAGCGTTATATCGAGAAAGGATTCGCCCCCAGGGAGGCCACCATGCGGGCGATGAAGGACGTCAGCGGTCCCATCTTCGCGACCAGCATCGTGCTGGTGGCGGTCTTTATCCCGACGATCTTCATTCCCGGCATCACCGGACAGCTCTACCAGCAGTTCGCCATCACCATCGCCATCTCGGTGCTGATCTCGACCTTCAACGCCCTGACCCTGAGTCCCGCGCTCTCCGCTCTCCTGCTGCGCCCGCGGAAGAAGACGCGCGGCCCCCTCGGCTGGTTCTACGGGAAGTTCAACAAAGGCTTCGACGGGTTCACCAATCGCTACGTCAAGGTCTGCGGCGGCCTGATCCGCAAGAGCATCCTCGCCGTCGGCGTGATCATCATCGTCGGCGGGATGGGCGGATTCAGCGCCGACCGGCTCGCCCCCGGGTTCATCCCCGACGAGGACCAGGGCTACGCCTTCGCCGCCATCAGCCTGCCGCCCGCCTCCTCGCTCGAGCGCACGTCCGACTCGGCGATGAACGTGGTCAATCTCGTGAAGGACATCCCCGGCGTCAAGGACGTCACCTCGGTCGCGGGCTTCAACCTGCTCTCGGGGGTCATGAACACCTACAGCGGCTTCTTCTTCATCACCCTCGATCCCTGGTCCGAACGCTACTCGAAAGAAAATGTCCGCGAGCAGAATCTCAAGGCGGTCTTCGCCAACCTGAACAAGAAGATGTCCGGCCTCGTCGAGTCGGTGGGGTTCGCCTTCCCCCCGCCGGCCATCCCGGGGATCGGCACCTCGGGCGGGGTCACCTTCATGCTGCAGGACAAAGGGGGGCGCTCGCCCGAATTTCTTTCGCAGCAAACCGAGCGGTTCATTGCCGAGATTTCCAAAAATCCGGCCATCGAGCGGGCCTCGACCACGTTCACCACCGAGATCCCCCAGATCTACGTCGATGTGGACCGCGACAAGGTGCTCAAGCAGGGCGTCCCGCTGTCCTCGGTCTATCAGACGCTCCAGGCCTTCATGGGCGGCGCGTTCGTCAACTACTTCAACCGATTCGGCCGCCAGTGGCAGGTCTATCTCCAGTCGGAGGGCGAATTCCGGACCGATGTCCAAAACCTCGATCTATTCTACGTGCGCAACAAGCAGGGCGAAGCCGTGCCGCTCAGCACGTTCGCCACCGCCGAGCGGCGTCTCGGGCCCGAGTTCATCCAGCACTTCGACATCTTCCGCTCCGCCCAGATCAACGTCACGGCCGCCCCGGGCTATTCGACGGGAGCCGTTATGGGGATCCTTGAAGACACCTTCGACAAGACCATGGATGCGACGATGGGCTACAACTACAGCGGGATGTCCTATCAGGAAAAGAAGGCCGCCGAGGGAGTGCCCGCCTCGGCCATCTTCGGTCTCTCACTGGTCTTCACCTTCCTCATCCTCGCCGCCCTCTACGAAAGCTGGTCGCTGCCCTTCAGCGTATTGCTCAGCCTGCCGATCGCCGTCGGCGGGGCCTTCCTCTTCCTCCTGATGCGGGGCATGGACAACAACATCTACGCGCAGATCGGGCTCGTCATGCTGATCGGGCTGGCGGCGAAGAACGCGATCCTCATCGTCGAATTCGCCCGGTCCCAGTACCAGGAGGAGGGCAAATCCATCCGCGAGGCGGCCCTCGAGGCCGCCCGGTTGCGGCTGCGCCCGATCCTCATGACCTCGTTCGCCTTCATCCTCGGGTGCATGCCGCTCTACTTCGCTCTCGGAGCCGGCATGGTCTCGCGCCGCATCCTTGGCACGACCGTGATCGGCGGCATGCTCGCCGCCTCGGCCATCGCGATCTTCGTCATCCCCGCCATGTTCTCCATCATTGAATCCCTCGGCCACCGGAAAAAAGAAAAAGCGGCGGCGGATGAAAGTGGCGGCTGAGGGCGGCCGGGAGGGTCAACATGGCAGCCCGGCAGGGATTTGAACCCCGACAAACTGAACCAGAATCAGTTGTGCTACCATTACACCACCGGGCTATTTAAAAAAACCCCTCAATCAAATCCGTGTTCCGGACTCCGGTCAAGATAATCCTTCGACCCACCCCGGGTTCCCGGGTTCGGGGTGTGACCACAAGTGCGTGGAGCAGAATCGCAAAGCATCGCGATTTTGGAATGGGACGTTATCCCATCGTTGAGGGAGGGCGGCTGCCGTGCCACGGCGTAGCATTGTCTTCAATGGGCTGCTTT
>CAZDRT010000199.1:0-6504 GCA_964507815.1 uncultured Puniceicoccaceae bacterium | reverse complement strand
TGGAAAACGACGCGGTCCGCCACCCCGTCTCCGTTGGAATCGGGTCCGAAGGCGTCATGGTCGTTGTCCAAACCCGTATCGAGGATGGCCACCGCCCAGCCGAAGCCGTCGATGCGCGCGAACCGCGGATCGGCGCGGAACTCGTCGAGGCGAACGAGGGTGTTGAACTCGAGATCCAACGGCTGGATCGGCGTCGAAGACCCAAGCGGGTAAGTCGGAACCGGGGAGTTGGACGTGGTCGTCTTCACAGCCGGGGCGCGGTCCGGCCGCGAAACCGACGCACCGACCGGCTCGGCCCCGTCCGCTCCGGGGAAGGTCACCGCCGCCCCTTCCGGCGCGACGACAGCCACCTGCCAAATTCCCGAAGCAACTCCTTCGAAAACAAATCCCCCGTCGGCACCGGACACGGTTTCGGTCTCGCCGACATCCAGCGTTCCGTCGAAATCCGCGTCGAGATAGACGGTCACGCCGGAAAGGCCGTCTTCGCCGCCGTCGCGGACTCCGTCGCCATCCGTGTCCTCCCAGACCGTTCCCGCGATGGAGCCTTCGTCGGGAACGCCCTCTCCGGCCACCGCGAAGGTGAATTCGGGTTGGGCCGGATCGTTGCTCGTGAACGAGACGGTTGCCGCGTCAGCCGAAACTCCGCCCGGACTGTAAACCACCGTGACGGAAGTCGATTCACCATTTTCAACCCTGTCCGAGGGCTGAGACGCAATGGTAAACGCACTCGATCCGCTGATCGAAACCAAGGGACTGCCGGTCAATTTAAGCGGAGCGTTGCCGGTGCCCTCGTTGGAAATCGTGAAGGTGCGGGAAACCGTCGTCCCCTCGACCACTTGCTCCCAGTCAGTGCCATCGCCGACGGAGGGCGAACCGTCTCCGGGGTCGATCACCTCCCCGTTGCCGCGCAACACCGCCGCTGGCTCACCTGAGAAGGCCAGAAAATCCCAATTCAAAACTATGTTCCCGGTCGCCCCGCCGAAGCCCGAGACCCGCACTTCGTAGCGTTTCCCCGCATCCACGTCGAAAGCCACCTCGCTCTGCAACCCGGAAGCATCGTCGTTGGAAACGACCAAGGCCAAATCCCCGACGCCGGATGCTTCCTCCGCGCCCTCGTAAACGTGTAGCATGGTGTCGAAATCACTCCCGAAAGTATCGATGGTCATCCGGCCTGGCCCGGTTGCCGTGAAATACCACCAGACGGTGGCACCCGGGGTGCCAACATCCGGCTCGTTCGGTTGGGTCGTCGCACCGTAATTCCATCCACTGACCGTAAACGGCGCTCCCGGAAGAGGCTCGGAATCCTCCCAATCGTCGTTTGTTGGAGTGAAAACCACGAGATTGCCGTTCAACGCAACACTGCCGGTGGCAGCGTTCGATCCGGAAACCCGCACTTCGTAGCGTTTCCCCGCATCCACGTCGAAAGTCACCTCGCTCTGCAACCCGGAAGCATTGTCGTTGGAAACGACCGGGGACAAGTCCCCGACGCCGGCTGCGTTTTCCCCACCCTCGTAAACGTGCAGCATGGTGTCGAAGTCGCTCCCGATGGTATCGATGGTCATCTCGCCCGGCGCGGGTGCCTCGAAATACCACCAGACGGTGGCACCCGGGGTGCCGACATCGGGCTCGTTCGTCTGGGTCGTCGCATCTCCATTCGATCCGGTCACCGAGAACGGCGCGTCTGGAAGCGCTTCGGCATTCTGCCAATTGTCGTTCCCCGGTCTCGGGTCAGTGACTATCCGGATGTCATCGATCGCAATTCCGTCCGTGGCCCGGGAGTAATTGTCATATTGATTGAAACGGATACGGAACGCGCTGTTGAAGTTCAGTCCGTGCCGAGCGATCGCGGCATCGAGATCAATCGTGAACTGGGTGTAAGAGGGGAACGAATCGGGAAACGTGAAGACCGAATACCAGTTGACGCCGTCGTTGCTGACGGACACGCCGTCAAAATCAGCTCCGTCTGTAAACGGAGAGCTTGGCGGAGAGTGCAGCTCATCGTTGAACTCTTTGGCGAAAAATCTGAGGAGCACGTTGTTTTCGTCGGCCAAATCAAGAGTAAGCGTCACCTCATTGCGGGAGAAACTCTGGTTCGTGTCTGAATCCATGACAAGGTGCGAATCTCCACGCGGGTCGAGATCATCCGTGATCTCAGTGCGATAGGTTCCGGTGCCGGTTACTTGCCATGCCGGGTTCAACAAACCGCTTTCAAAATCCTCTTCCAACAGGATTGATCCCGGGCTGATCCTGATCTCGAACGATGACGTATCGACACCTTCCGAGGAAGTGATTTCGAGTCCGAACCGAACGATGTGCCCGATTGGGGCCGCTGCGCCGATGTCAAAATCAAAATCGTCCGCTGACGTCGCTGTGGCTCCGGGGAGTATGGTTCCGTAGTCCTTCGTTCCGTCCGTGATCACCACATAGGGATCGGTTGTCGTGAGGACAGCCTGCACGTTGTCTTCCGCCACCGAACCTTGGTTTTCCAGGACAACCGAAAGTTCGATCCTTTCTCCCGGGTCCGGTAAGCCGTCGCCGTTGCCGTCGCTGTTCCCGGTCGCGTCATCGTCGAGAGCATGCGATAGATAACGCACCTCGCTTCCGGGACCGGTCGTTGGGGCGAAGGAAACGAGATTCATATCATCGCCCGACCCGCCGTCGGTAGTAAGGCGGAAGTAAAAGGTGCCGCTCGGCGCCGACCCCGTGCTGAACAGATTGAAATCGCCGCTCGAGCCGTCGAAAGTGGTGGCCCATGCGCCGCCGCCGGACAGCGGTTGCCCCACCAGCTCGGAGTTGAAGTCCATCTCCGTGTCCAAGGTGTTATAGAAGAACTGGAAAAAGTCAGAGAAGCCGAAGGTTCCATTCCCGCTGGATGCCCCGGTCACCGTCATGTCGTGGATGATCATGCCGGATCCCGCGAGCGCCCCCCCTCCCTGCGAAGGGTTGTTCCACTGCGCCAGATCGATGCTGGCGATGGCGACGGCATTGGCGTCGTTGCCATGAGGAATTCCGGACCACTCGAGGCGGTAATGGCCGGTTGTCTCGGCATCGAGAAGATTCAGAGCAATTTCTCCTTCGGCGGCTCCGTTTCCGTCGACGGCGATCTGGTAGGTTTGTCCGGCTTGCGCACTGAACATGACTTCGCTCTGGAGCCCTATGGCGTCGTTGTTGCTGGCCACCTCGACGAGTGATCCGAGCGAATTACCCTGATAGACGGCGAGAGTGGTGTCGAAATCACTGCCCACCGTGTTGAGAATCACACTCATGTTCGAACTGGGCGTCCAAGTCCACCAAGCCGAGGCCAGCGGGGCGGAAAATCCGGCATGATCGGGCTCGTCCACTTCACCCCCGAAACCGGTGTTGGAGCCGATCACATAACGCACATCGGAAGGAATCTCACGGCGGTCCGCGAACCCGTCGTTGCTTACGCCCAATTGCAGTTCGAACGTTTCGACCGCGATGCCTTCATCGGAGCTAATCCATAAGGAAAACTCCACAGTATGCAGGCCGGGTGCCGCCGGATCGACCGTGAAATCGTAGTCGAACACACTCCTTGCCGAACCGCCTGGCGGAATGTCGCCATAGTCTTCGGTGTCGTCGGTAATGCTGGTGATGTAAGGATCGCTGGTGGAGAGCACCGCACTGACATTGTTTTCCTGCACCGTGCCGGTGTTCTCCAGGGTGACGATCAACTCCACTGTTTCACCAGGGTTGGCGAGACCGTCGCCGTTACCACTGCTACCGCCGTTCCTGTCGTCATCGACCTCATTGAAGAGGTAGCGCACACTGGAGTTGTCCGCGACCAAGTTCAGGGTAATCAACCCCGCCGCGGAAAAGTATCCATCGACCGCAATCTCGTAGCTCTGCCCGGCGGCGGCTTGGAATTGGACCCGGCTCTGCAGACTTCCGCTGTCGTCGTTGCGGGCGATTTCGGTGAGGGCATCTACGCTGGTACCCGTGTAGACAGCCAGAGTTGTGTCGAAATCGCTTCCAAAGGTGTTGATTTCAACCGGCCCGCTCTCGGCAGCCGTCCAGGTCCACCAAGCCGAAGCCAGGGGAGAGGAGACCCCGGCGTGGTTGGGCTCGCCAGTCTCGCCGGTAGCGACGATATTGTTGGCAGTTTGCGTGCCCGTTTCACCGCTCATCACAATGCGGTCGGCAAAGTTGTCGTTTGATGGAGGTCCCCACACCATCATCTCAAAGTCTACCGTTGCGGGGTTTTTGCCCGGGGCTGATGCGGACACCGTAAACAATGCGGGATCGGAAGCCGCGGGAAGTGCCACGGAAGCGGAGTAGACCCCGTCGTTGGCGAACTCATCCGCCGCGACCCCGTCGTCGGCGAAGGTGACGGTGGGACCTCCGGTGAAACTACCGGTCACGGTAGCTGCTGTGACCGGAGCGATGTCCGCGACGCTCACGAAGAAGTCCACGTCGCTGAATTCGATCAGTGGCAAGGATCGGGGCGTGACTGCTAGCTCCATGTCGCCATCCGCCGTGGCGTTCAAGGCTGCATAAGCGTCCACCCTTCCTCCGGAAACCGTCTTGTTCGCCAAGGCGGACGTAGGTGTCACGGTAACCATCAAACGCTGCTTCAGTTCACCGACACTGATGCCGCCGTGGTGGCTGGCGATCAAAGCCGCGACACCCGCCACGTGGGGCGAAGCCATGCTGGTCCCTCCAAAACTCGCGTAACTGCTATCCGAATCTGCCACCGTGGAAAAGATATCGACGCCCGGTGCCCCGAGATCGACGGAATACAGACCGTAATTGGAGAAGCCGGCGAGTTGGTCGTTACGGTCGTGAGCCGCGACCGAGACCACATTGGGCACCGTGTAACCGCTGGGATAATCCGGGGTGAGATCGTTGTTCGACGCCGCGTTTCCCGCAGCTGCGACAAACAGAATTCCGGCCGTGTTGGCGGCCTCGATTCCATCCCGCAGAGCTTCACTGAATCCGCCGCCGCCCCAACTGTTGTTCAGGATGTTAGCCCCGTTCGCGACCGCGTATTCGATGCAGGTGATGGCGTCCGAAGTGGATCCGAAACCATTCGAATCCAAAAATTTTAGCCCCATCAACTGGACGTTCCAAGCCACTCCCACGTGCGGGTAGGCGTCGTTGGCGGTCGCCCCGATGGTGCCGGCCACGTGTGTGCCGTGATCGTTGTCATCCATCGGATCTCCGGAACCGGTGATGGCATTGATGCCGTTAACGTCATCAACGAATCCGTTTCCGTCGTCATCGATTCCGTTTCCTGGAATTTCCCCCGGATTCGTCCACATATTACCCGCGAGATCCTGGTGGGTGTAGCGGATCCCGCTGTCAATAATGCCAACCACGACCGATTCCGAGCCGGTGGTGACATCCCAGGCCGCCTCGGCATTGATATCGGCCCCGGCGGACCCTCCGCTCTGGCCGGTGTTTCGCAACCCCCACAGAGTGCCGTCCGTGAAGGCCGAGTCGGTGGGCTGCAAGTAAGCATGCACCACCCAATCCGGCTCGACGTACTCGAAGGCACCGCTCGCCCGCAAAGTTTCGATCCTCCCGGCCAGACGCTCCGCTTGAGAACCTTTTTCTCCGGCCTCCCCGGACGCTGTCAAAAGCATCAATCCGCCGACCATTTGATATTCCTTCTCGACCCGCATCCCCGCAGCATCAACTGCCGTCATGGCTTCGGTCATTCCCGCCTGCCGAACTTCGGATTTCGCACGCGCGAGAATTCGGAATGGGTGCGCCTGGTGCGCTCCGAACCGGATTGACTCCGTTTGGTATCCGACCGCCGCGCTTTTCTTCGCACGGAAAACATTCGCGTCATCGCCCCCGGCACCGCGCGGCACCAAACCCCGGGGCGGCGTATATTCGGGCTCCGGCAGAGGGACGAACTTGCCCGGGTCAACCGACGCCCGGGCGACCGGCGCTCTCTCCCGAGCCGACCAGACATCCTCCACGCCATCGCGCTTCACCAATGTCGCCGTCGCCTCTTCAACCCCCTGAGCCGACCCGACGGCGGGCCCGATCAACCCGACAACCCAAACCAACACCCAAAACCGCACACTGTTCTTATTTTTTTTCATAATGCCACCTTTGCCCGCCATTTTCCAACCATCTCCCGCCGGGGTCAACTCATATTTTTGTGACAAAATCGTGACAATCCGTTGACGGTACCGCCGCAACGGGAAGAACCAAAGTTCGCTCGCTCGCAGCTCCCGCCGGGGTTTTTCCAGCGGATACCGCGTTCCGTGTGTTTTTTGTGTTCCGTGTGTTTGGGACTTTTTGGAAGGCACAAGGACTTTCCGCAGGGGCCTTCCTTCGCTCTTCGAGCTTCGCAGGACAAGACGGAGGGCAAGCCGAGCTACGCAGGACAAGACGCAGGACATGAGAGGCACCCGGCAACGGGGAAACGCCTTTTCGTGGGGCAAGGCTTCAGGCTTGCCCGGGATTGCCGTGCGGTCCCGCACCGGCGACGCGCCACCCGGAGGACCGACCGCTTCCACACAGCCGGGGCGC
>CAZDRT010000198.1:0-6547 GCA_964507815.1 uncultured Puniceicoccaceae bacterium | reverse complement strand
CCTGCCAGATCAGCTTCCGCAGGTACTCCTTCTCCCGTATCCCAAACCATTTCTCCCCGTTCACCGTCCGGCTCATCAAATGGTAAAAGGCATTGGATCCTTCTCCTAGTTTCAAACGTGGTCTCTTTCTCATGAAATCCAGTATCAAAGATCTACATAAAGGACGTCAAGCGTTTTCCGACCAAGAAGCATTTTGACCTCGTAAAAGATGTCAATTTTTTTTGCCCGCGTAACTAAAATCCCTGTCCGCTGTGGAGATAAAAATTTTTCAAGGGAGTCCGACGAGTCAATTGTTTTTGACCGGGTCTTTTAGTGCCTCACGCCATCGGTCCCGCCGACTTTCCGCTCGTCACCGGGGTTGGCGCCCGCATAGTAGGGACAAATGGAATGGATTCACAGTCCCCTGGTTCTCGTCGCTTTCGGAGTCTATGCTCTCGTTCTCTTTCTTCTGTTGTCCCTCTTCTTCCGGACCGGGGAAAGCCGGTCCGCCGGAACGCGCGCCCCTCTCCGGGGCGGCGCGGCGGTCGCGGTCCGGGAGGACGGGCTTGGTTCACCCGGAGCGGCGGCCCCGCCCGACGGCGGAGCTTCCCCGCTCGAAACCTTCCGGGAGGAGGCCGAACGCTTGTTCGCCAAGGAGAAGGAGCCTGTTTTCGCCGCCGACGGGGATCTCCGGGTTTTTTACCGCAACCGGGCGGCCCGGAAACTTTTCGGCGGGGCCTTTGACGAGGATGACGAACCGCTCGCGGCCATCCTCGGCGCGGAGGACAGGGATTTGCGCAAATTGATCGGCGATCCGGACAAGCCCCTGACCGTGTCGGTCCCCTGCGCCCTTCCGAACGGCCGGGAAGGGACCGCGCAGGTGCGGGTCGCCATCCTGAACCGCATGCCCCGGGTGCTCGCCGTCCGGGTGACCGGGCTGGAGGAATCCCGGCCCGGCTGGTTGAGCAAGACCGCCGATTCCGGCGGCGGGAGCACCTCGCTGACCCGTGGCGGACACCTTGACTTCCGCGAGGTGGATCCGGCCTCGGTCGAGTTGTCGGCCGATCAGATGCTCGGTCCCCTGCGGGAGATCGACGAACTCCTCAGCAAGGTCAGCGAACGGAGCGCCGCGGCCGGGCCGAACGCCGGGCCGCCGGACCCGGCTCTCCCCGCCGCGCGAACGAGACTGCGCCGGATGATCCGCCATATCGAGGAGATCGACTGGATGCTCCAGGTCACCGACGGCCACCTGCACCTCCGGCCCGAAGCCTTCCGGGCGCACGAGGTTCTCGCCGCGATGACCGAGACCGCCAACCGGCTTGCGACCGCGGACGGCCCGGGTCTCCGCCTCGATCCGGAGGAACCTCCGCCGGTGGAGCCGCTTCTCTCCGGAGACCGGCGCGTGTTCGAGAAAATCCTGACCCAGTTGCTGACATCGGCGTTCCGCTCGTCGGGCAAGGGGGATATCCGCGTCGATTACCGGGCCGAACCCCTCGAGGCCCCGACCCATTCGGACGACTGGTATTTGTTCGCCGGCGAAGGCGACGCCCGCAGCCAGGCAACGCGCCTCTCGATCCGGATCGCCTTCGACCGGCCGGGCGCGGAGTCGGAGGGGTCCGACCTGCCCGCCGTGATCGAAACCCTGGGTGCGCAGATCATGGATCCGAAACTCGCCCGCCGTCTCGATTTCGTCCGAAAAGGGAGGGATTCCGACCTCTTCGGGCTCACTCTCGCCCGGGAGCTGGTCGGCAAACTCGACGGCGAGCTGGCGTTCCAAACGGGTGCCGACGGACGAAGCGAATTTCTTCTCCAGTTGCAGTTCGACAACGCCTGACGCCGACCCTGGCCCATCGGAAATTTTCTGTTTTGCAAAAAAACAACCGGAAATCGTGCATCGGTTACACCCTTACACCCTTTGCAACGAATTTGTCACATTTGAACTGGACAATTGGCATCAAAGTTGCAACCCTTCGCATCCGAGCCGGTTCAATTCCGGACATCGAAACACACACAACCAAAACAAACCAACTGATATGAGCAAACTCAACATGATCCTGCCGACCGCGGCTATCCTCGCGTCCGCTTCGCTGACCACGGCCTTCGCGCAAGAGGAAGAATCCTTCCCGATCGAAGGCAACATCGGCGTTACCAGCAACTACCTCTTCCGCGGGGTGACCCAGTCGGGGAACGATGCGGCCGTCCAGGGCGGTCTTGACTACAGCCACGAAAGCGGTCTCTACGTCGGCACCTGGATGTCGAACATCGACTTCGCCGGTGGCACCGAACTTGACGTTTACGGTGGTTTCGCCGGCGAGTCCGGCGACTTCGGCTACGACATCGGCATCATCGGCTACCTGTATCCGCTGAAGGAAAGCGGAGAAGACGCCAACTTCGCCGAAGTCTATCTCGGCCTCGCCTACGACATGTTCTCGGCCGGTGTGGCCTACACCGTCGTCAGCGAGGTTGACGACGGAGCCTTCGCCGAAAACGACGTGTACTTCTACGTTGCCGGCGGAACGGACATCACCGATTCGGTCTCCATCGGCCTGACCCTCGGTTACTACGCCTTCGACAAAGACGGGGACGGCGATTACTTCCACGGACAGATCGATCTCACCAAGAGCACCGAAATGTTCGGGGACTTCACCGTTTCCTACTCGCAGGCCGAAGAGTCGAACGTTGCCTCCGACGATCCCACCTTCTTCGTCTCCTGGGGAATGGGATTCTGAGGTCGTAACGACTTCTTTCCAAAACGGGCCGCATCCTTCGGGATGCGGCCTTTTTTTCGGCCTCCCGTCTAGAATGTGCTGGCTCCGGTTTTCTCCATCAGCCAATACAAAACCCGGCGGAGCCGGGAATCGTCGCGGAACTCTCCGAACGGATGGCTGGTCCGCAGGTCGGCGGGGATTTCGTCCCGTCCCCTTCGGAAGGCGTTGCTCCAGATGAGCGAAAAGTAATCCGCCGCTTCAGCGAAGACGGTGTCGGCGGCGGGCCCGGAGAGAGAGACGTTGGTTTCCAGGTTCAGGTTGTTCAGGTTGCGCCTTGTCCAGTTCGCCGAGCCGAGAACGAGGGTCGCCCGGATTGCCGCGTAGCGGAAGAGGCCCATCTTCGAGTGGAATTGCTCTCCCTCCGTCCGGTACCACCGGACCTCGACCCCGCGTTTGGAAAGCCAGGCCCCGACCTGCCGGTTGGGAATCCCGTTTTTCTCCCTGCCGAAGGCATCCTTGTTCGGATCCATCAGCAGCCGGATCCGCGCGCCGCGCCGGGCGGCGTCGCCGAGGGCGTTCCGCAGGGGGATGTCGGAAAAATAGAAGAGAGCGAGATCGGCCTCGTCCCCCGAATCCAATCGGTCGATCCGGTCGAGCAGCTCGCGCTTGATCGCCCGCTCGGTGAGCACCCGTCCGGTCATGCTCCTCTCGTCGGTGGCGGGCGCGGCCTCCTCCCGGTCGAGAATCCGATTGATTGCCTCCGGAAACCCGGCCCCGGTCGAGTAACGGTACACGGCCTCCTCGGTCCGGAGAAGATCGGCGGCGAGGGCTCCGCCGAAGGCCAGGGCCACATTGCCGTGGAGAACGCTGGCGCTGTGCGGATTGCCCGAAGTGACGAGACCGTGAATCGATCCGTCGGCCATCCCGGTTACAAGGGTCTTGCGGTGGTTCGCCTTGAAGTTCAGCAACTCGAGCATGGCGGCGATGCCGATCCTCCCCTCCCCGATCGGATTCGCAAAGGCTTCCCCGACCGGATCGCCCCACCATGAGAAGAAGGTCCGCCAGAAGGGCGAGAAGATCATGTTGCTGTCCCGGAGCCTTCGCAGGTCGGCGGAGACCACCTCGACTCCGTGGGAGCGCAGTTCCTCGAACAAAGGCTGCCGGACGGCACCGTAGAGCGTGTTCAGGGGATCGGTGATCAGGATCACCGGCATGGCCGGGTGCCTCTTTTTCGCCGCGATCAGTGCCTCGGCAAACCGTCCGGACAGGGACGGACCGTCCGGTGCTCCCTCCGGTGGACCACCCGCAAACTCGTTCACGAGGAAAAAATCCGCAACGACGAAGGCGTCGGCTTCAGCGATCCGGCGGATGACCTCGTCGAAGATCTCCTGGCGGACCCAGCGCGCGGACTCCTCCGCCTTCGCGCCGGTCACATCGGCCAGAAAGGTGACGCTGCCGGGAGCGAGAACGCGGACCGGCCCGCGGAAATCCAACCCTTTCGGCAAGGGTTTGCGGATGTGAAAAAAACCGACCGCCCCCACCACGAGGAACAAGAGCAACAGAAGTAAAACCGCCACACGCATGAACCCTTCCTGCCCGAAAGGATCACGCCACGCGAGCCACAAACAGCATGAGGTAGATCGCGTACAAAATCAGCACGGCACCACCGAGACGGGAGGCGAGAACCCACCGGGGCAGACTTCCCTCGCGGTTGCCGAAGAGCGGGCCGAGGGCGACCACGAGGACAAGCGCCCAGAGTCCCCGGCTCGAATAGAGCGTATTGGCGACGGTGGGGTCTCCGTAGGTCAGAGCCACCGCCAGCAGGAGCGCCTGGAGACCCAGAAGAAAGGAGCCCCACCCTATCCACGGCCAGGCCGCCCGCGGCATGGCGCGAAGCGGTTCGTTGAAGAAGGGAATCAGCGCAAAGGAAACGAGCGAGACCACCAGAAACATCACCACCACGAAGGCCGGCTGACCGAATCGGGGAGACCACTCCGAGACGAGATTGTCGCACATCGCGAAAAACGAACAGGACACCAGGGCCCACCCGATCGCCGCCAGGACGGCCCGCCGACTCCCCGCGCGGTTACGCGTCAGACCGAGGAGGACAACCGCCGCGCCCGCCAGCACCACCGCCAGCCAGCCAACGGGCGGAAGCTCCCTGCCGAAGACCACGCTCCCGTAGATCGCGACAAAGATCACCTTCGTTCCCATCGTCGGTGTCACGACCGATACGTCCCCGGCCCGGATGGCGACGAAGGTGAAGGCCTGCCCGAGAAAAAAAAGAAGCCCCCCGATTAGCGGCAGATAAATCCGATCCCAGTGGACCGGGCCGGTTTGGAGAAAGAGGAGAGCAGGGATCAGGGCTCCCATCATGACATTCGACAGGAACAGCGTCCGGACGAAGCCGACTCCCTCTTCGAACCCCCTCTTGAGAAAGAGAGAGGAAAGGGCGTAGAGAAAACCCGCCAGCGGCGGCAGAAGCAGAAGCGGCGACATCAGCCCCCGATCCGCTCGCCGAGACGGATACCCGAGACGGCGGATCCTTCTACCCGGGGACCGCCGAATCCGTCCCCGGCCAGACCGAGGAAGAATTCTTCGCTCCAGTAGAATCCGGGCTCCCACGGTTCGGAGAGGGGGACATTGAACCGCCATCGGTGCGTTGAGGCTTCGCCGATCCCCGCGGACAGATGCTCGGAAGCCGCCTCCAGCAGGAGGGGCAGACGCACCTCGTCCGCCGAATCCCAGTGCTCGCGGGCGAAAGCGGGCGTTGAATGGACCGTCACGGCGGAAACATCCGGCGAGATCCCCTTTCGCGAGTTGTCCCCGAGCCAGGCCACCGGGCCTTCCGCCGGTTTGACGCCACCCGGTTCGGGAAGGCCGGACGGCCCGTCGAGGATGAGGAGGGCCGTCAGGCAGGGCTCGTAATCGACGGCGCGCATTCGCTTCCAGTCGTCGGCGGGCAAACGGATGCCCGATCCTTCCAGAATCGCCACGGATTGAGGGACCGGGGCGGTCAAAACGAGGACATCGGCACGATGCTCTCCTCCGCCGTCGGCGGCGCACACCCAGCCCTCCGGCGACCACCGCGCCGATTCGATTCTCGTCGAACGGACGACATCGAGATCCCCGGCCAAACCCTTGGCGACACCCGTCATGCCATTGATCCCGCAGTATCGCGGGTGCCCGCGCGGGTGGGAATCCCAGGGGGCCTGCCGGAACCATTCGCGAATCCAGCCTCGCTCGAGCCACTCCTCCACCCAGGGGGCGAACTCCGGGGTGCGCACGGTGAAAAACTGCGCCCCGTGGTCCAGCCGCGCTCCGGCCATCCGGCGGGTCGCCATCCGCCCACCGAATCCGCGCCCTTTCTCGATCACCCTCACGGAAGCACCGCGCCGCCGGAGGACCGTCGCGCACAAAAGGCCGGCGATTCCGGCCCCAACCACCAGTACGCGTGTTTTATCCAAAGCATTCATTGACGAAATACTGAGCCGCGCCCTCCATGATCCGCAAGCGGGTTTCGCAAGAAAGATCGATTACGGGTTTGACCACAAGCGCGGGGAAGGAAATCGGGAAGCATCCCGGCTTTGGTAGGGGAGGTTACTCCATCGGTTGAGGGAGGGCGGCTGTCCCCACACTTGTGGTTGCGCCCGGGATATTCGTGGTCGGTGGGCTCTTGACTGGCGAGGCCCCGGAGGGGCGAAGACGGTTGCCTTCCGATTGTCGGTGGCACGGGCAACGACCCTGATTTTTACGGATGCCCGGTGTCGGTCCGGAGAGCTTCGGTGGTATCCGCAGCCACCATCACCTTCGGATCGAGGGGCAAGCCCCGCGACCACGGAAGAGTGCCGAATCGCACG
>CAZDRT010000197.1:0-6580 GCA_964507815.1 uncultured Puniceicoccaceae bacterium | reverse complement strand
GACGCACAGCAAGAACGTATCCGGCATCTGGAGAACCGGTTGGCCAAAAACTCCACGGTAAGTGGTTTGGGATCCGAATCGTCGCGGATACCAGAGAGCGGGGTCTGAGACTTCGGTGGTCAGAGGCCGTTCCCAGGCCGAATCGCCGTCGTCGGCTACGGCTTTCGCTTTCGCGACTGGGCATCCCATCGGGTCGAGGAGCTGAAGCCGTAGCGTGCCACGTCCGCGTCCTCGGCAGTGAACGCCAATCCGTCCCGATGCAGCGTCTGCATCGTAATGGGTGTGCAGGAAGGCCTCGTCCAGAGTGGTTCCATTGTGCCCCTTCAGCCGGATCGGGCAATACGGGCCGACTGGCGGACAGACTGGACCGAGGAAATCGGTGAAGTCCTGGCGGGGCTTGCGGAGCAACTGAAGCGGCTGCACCCCGTTGCGCCGATCGGCCGGGGACAACCGATCTGCTAATTCTCTTTCGGCATAGGCCTCAGCTGCGTGGAAATGAAGCAGGAGTACCCGCGTGTCCGTTGTTGGGTCGGCAGTCCCGGGGAGTTCCCACCGGCTAGGAAGAAAGCAATTTCTGTGTGTGCCGATCAATCGGCCATCGCACCAGACATCCACCACCGTATCGAGTCCCGCGCAGGATATTTCGTGAATGAGCGGTTCGCGATCAAACGTGGTGATGGGCAGGCGTAGGCAATAGATCCAATCCGTCTTGGAAATCCAGCGGAGGGTGTTGCCGTCCTCGTTGAACTTCGCCGGGTCAATGCATCCGTGGGCGACCAGCACTTCGTGAACCTGCATGGGAAAGGACGGAACCGCCATCCCGTCATCTGCCGAAGCCAAGAGACCCGCCACTTCGGTCTTTGTCAGTCGTCCGCGCCGCTTTTCCGCTCGCTTCGAAAGTCTCCAGCCATTGGATAATTCCTGCATATAGCCCATAATCCTAGATCTCACGAACCTTTTCGATTTTGCTTTCGTCCAAGTCGATGCCGAGACCCGGTTTGACGGGCAGGCGCAGCCGTCCGTTTTCCGGCGCAACGGGATCGCGGAGGAAGTGCTGCATCCAACTCTGGTGCTTGATGAGAAACTCGACCCATGGCACCGTCGCTGGCGATTCCGCACAGGCCACATGAAGGGCGGCCCAGAGCGAATGTCCGTGGGCGTTGACGGGAACCTCGAAACTCGAAGCGATCGCACAGATCTTCGATAACTCCGTAATACCTCCTGTCCAGTCCGGATCGTTCTGAAGGATCGATACCGCGCCTGCGGTTAAAAGCTCCTTGGTCTGCCAACGAGTGTGAACGTGCTCCCCTGTTGCAATCGGGATGCGTGTGGCCGAACGCAGTTCGCGTAGGGCACCCACCCGCTCCGAGGGGAGCGGTTCCTCCAGCCAGGCGGGTGAATACGGTTCGATCGCATGAGCCATGCGGATAGCGTAGTCCAGGCACCAGCCGCTGAAGGCATCGAACATAATTGGATAGGAGGCACCCAATGCTTCCCTCAAAGACGCGGCCAAAGCGATATTACGCTCCAGACCTTTTTCTCCATCGGCTGGACCATAGCGAAAGAACCACTTCTGTGCCGCATAGCCTTCCTGCTTCTTTTTCAGCGCTGCGGCGACCGCATTCTCGGGTTCCACGTTGTAGCCGAGCATGCTCGCATAGACCTCCACCTCCGTGCGTGTTGGCCCACCGAGCAGACGGAAGACGGGATGCCCCCATGCCTTGCCCTTGAGATCCCAGAGGGCGCAGTCCACCGCACTGATGCCCATTACAAAAATGCCGATCCGGCCATGCCGGTTGATCCTCAGCATCTGGTCGTGCAGTAAAGCGGTGGCGAGGGGATCGCGACCGAGAAGGAAGTTCTTCAAGTGGGTCCGGATGATGTGGGCCTGATCCCCGTCAATCGGCCCGTAGCAACCCGAGACCCCTTCGTCGGTGCGAATCTCCAGAAACGTCTGACGGATTGCGTTTGGGGTTCCAGGGGACGGCATCCCAGGTTCCTCGATGCTGAATTCGGGATAGACGTCGAGGGGTCGTCCGGATCTTGATCCTACCGCGCTTTCAGTCCCTGTGGAAATGGTGCCGCTGACTTCGAAGAGCCTGACTTCTGAGATAATCATGGGTTGCGGTCTTTGAAGCGGCTGAAGTTGCGATCGGTTTCCGCCGCAGACAGCGCGCTGTCCACTTCGATGAAGCGTTGGCGGAGGTCGAAGAAGGTTTCCGGATACCGCTCTTTGAGGTCCATGGTCTCGGCACGGTCGAGCTTCAAATTGTAGAGCGAGAAATCCTCGTCGGGGGAGCGCGACAGCTTCCACGGCCAGCGGACGAAGCCATTGCTGGAATAAAGACCATTCCAATACTCGCCTTTCGCGATCCACGGTTCTTCGCGCACGGGGCGAAGAAGGCTGACCCCGCGGTGGGGCGCGATATCCGCCCCCGCCCATGCTTCGGGATAAGCGGCATCGGCGGCATCCAGACAGGTCGCAAGAATATCGACGATATGAGTGCGTTCGCGGACAAAGGAGCCCGGTGCAACTGCCATACCTGCGGGCCAATGTACGATCATGGGTGAGGCGATGCCGCCTTCGTGCATATCGCTCTTGTAGAGCCGGAAGGGCGTGTTACTTAGGTGCGCCCACTCCGGGCCGCAGGCCCAGAAACTTTCGGGTTCCCACGGGGGTGTGAGATTGGAGCGCGTCTCCTCTCGGGTGAAATTGAGGGCGCAAGCGCCGTTGTCGCTGAGAAAGATGATCAGGGTATTGTCCATCAAGCCCTTCGTCTCGAGCGTCTCGAAGACTCGGGCGAGTTGGCGGTCAAGCCCGGTGATGCTTCCCGCGTAACCAGCCATGGCGAGTACATGGGCCTCCTTCTCTTCCCGCGGTGTGTTCCACCAGGATACGACATCGTCAGGTCGGGCTGGCAGGCTCCAGTTGGGGCCGGCCAGCCCCATTTCTATCTGGCGCTGGAAGCGTTCGTTGCGAAGGCTGTCCCAGCCGCGCTTGTAAATGTTCAAATAGGGCTCGGTGTCTTCTTTTCTTGACTGGAACGGCCAGTGCGGCGCGTCGGCACCGAAGTAGAGGAAGAACGGTTTGTCGGCATCCCGTTCTTCGAGCAACCCAATGATGTTGTCGGCGTAATACTCCGTCGCCCACCAGTCTTCCCCGAAGTCGTCGAAAGGTTCGCGATCAACCCGGAAACTATCGTTTCCGGTCAGGCGGGGCGGCGTACCTTTGTTGAGGTGGCCGATGAAACGCTCGAAACCGGCGTCCAGGGGGTGGGCGCGCTGGTGCCATTTGCCGACGGCCCAGGTTTGATAACCGTCCGCACCGAGCACCTCCGCGATGGTCACGGAATTGCGCTCTGGGCCATGAATGGTGGATTCCGGGTAGTAGCGGCCTGTGAGAAGAGAGACCCGCGCCGACCAGCACTTTCCTGTGTTGACGAAGTTGGTGAAGCGGATGCCTTGCTCCGCAAGGCGGTCGAGGTGTGGTGTTATGACTTCGCCCCCGTAGGAGCCCAAGTCGCTGTAACCGAGATCATCCGCCATGATGAGGAGGATGTTCGGTCGGTCGTCTTGGGCGGATGCCTGGGCGCAAAGGAATATGACGAGAAGAATAAAGGGCCTATGCAACTTCATAGGATATATTGATGCGCGTCAGCGATAGCGCAGTCAAGCCGTTAATCGACGGAAGTTTTTGAGGCGTTATGATTACCTGTCAGATCGACGGGCCCAGGGCCTTCGCGGTAGAGCATTCGGAAGTAGGCTTCATCCACCTCGTAGCCGTTGAGGGGCTGCTTTTCCGGATCGAAGTCTGCGGGAAGGACGCCGTATCGTTTCATCTCGCGGACATAGTAATCCGCTGGCTGGTGCCCGGGTTGGAACCAGCGGGGACGGTCGTATTGGGAGATCACGGCTTCCGCCCAATCTTTGAGCGCTTGGTATTCCGCGCTTTGCTTGTCGGAAATGGGCGAGGATTCCAGCGCTTCGCTATTCGCTTCGCAAATGCCAAGGCCCCCGGCCTTCCGACTGAGTGGTGCGAGCAGGAGCAGGCTGTATTGCGGACGGGTGACGTTGAAGCGGAAGCCGATCCTGTCGATGGCGCCCTCCCAGCCGCGCTTTCTGGACCAGCTAGGTATGTTGTCGTGACAGTCAAAACAGTTTTGTTCGATCACCTTTTTCGCTGCTTCGCCGAGGGCGGTATAGGTGTCATCGCGCTTGTCTTCAAAATTGATTTTTTGACCGGAAGTGACGCTGCCCACTGCCGCGTAGCTGCCGGCGAAGGTCGTCCCTGCATCGGCCCAACGCTTGATCCGCAGAAGTTCGTTGTCGCTCAGTTGAACCTCTTGGTGTCCGGCCAAGAGAATCTCAAGCAATTTGCTGCCGCCGGAAGCGGTGGAATACGGGTCGGGTTCGTAGCCGGGATCGCAGCCGATGAGCGGCAGTTTGCCTCGCTCCACGGGCTCGGTGCGGATGGCATGGTAACTCTGGTTGAAGCTGATGAGCATATCCGCATTGAGGACGAGCCCGCCGCCAGGCTTCTCGAAGTTGTGGCACTCGACGCAGTGCTTGTCCCAAATGGGCTGGATGTCTCGCATGTAGTCGAATATCTCGGGGATGCCTTCGATGGGTTTCAGTTCCGTGGGGGCGCGTTTGAGTGCCAGGAGCGTATCCATGCCGTAGTCCGAAGGCGGGGCCTGCGTTGGGGATTCATGGCAGCCGATGCAGCTCACCTGTTCTCCTGGCATGGCCGAGAGATAGCTGGGCATGACCTTGGCGGAGAGACCGTCCTCAACCAGTCCGTAGAAGAAGATCGGACGTCCGCCTGGTGCCTTGAAATGCGCGGATCCATCCGCTTCGACGGGCACCTCGCCCAGAATGCGGTGGAGAATAAAATTCTTGCCGCTGGAAAAGGCATCCGGATCCATGCTGTTGGCCGCGGGGCGTGGCAGTTCCTCCATGATGACCAGGGACTTGATGTCTCCTCGCTCAATTCCCTTCATGTTTCTGCCAAAGGTGACGTCTGCGACTGTGAAGGTCGCCATGCCGTCCTCCGAAGGTATTACTTCCGGCAGCACCCGTTCACGCGGGCGTTGCCAGAGGACGCGGGGCTCGTGAATCTTAAGATCCCGGTCCCGCAGGTCTTGCGGCAACTCGTAGATGATCTCGTAGTCTCCCCGGCCATTCATTACCATCAATGCATGGTCGCTGGCGGCGAAGAAGCAGTCGCGGGAAACTGGATATGGATCGCGCCACTTTCCTCCTTTGCGGGTCTTGGTTTCCTTCGGCTCGCCCTGATCGAGCCAAGTGATGGCAGCCTCGGAATCCGAACCCTGGCTGAGGTTGAGAATGCCGAGGTTGCCCCGATGTTCATTGGCTCCGTGCAGGGGGCTGATGACCGTGACGACATCATCGCTGCCAGGGATGGGTTTGGCGTCGATGTAGAGGTTCATCGTCCCCATATTATCGTAGATCAACTCGACACCCGTCCCGTCCGGACGAACCGCCCAGAGGCCGTGAAAGTGCAATTGTTTCCGATCCACATACTCCCATCGGGTGTAGAGGACGCGCCCGTCGGGCAACATCCATGGGTGGTTTTCGTGCTCGACTCCGAAGCTGATTGGGCGAATGTCCGAGCCGTCAGCGTTGCAGCGATACATCAGCCCCACTTGGGTGTACCAGCAGGGCACCCAGCGCTTGCAGCGAGAGGAGACGAACATGATGGACCCGTCGGGTGCCCAGCAGGGCTCGTAGTCGTCGAACTCCTCACTGTCGGTCAACTGGGTCAGACCAGTGCCGTCGCTCTTTATCGTATAGAGATGAAACTGATGGGTTCCACCTGGCCTGTAGCTGAAGAGGATGGTTTCCCCGTCGTAATGAACAGCGGGGTCTCGGACATCGCCCTCGGAGTCATCCAAAATCGTACGAACATCCCCTGTGTGCAAGTTCAGGATGCGGAGTTGCCCCCCCTTACCTCCGTATTTGAATCTGTCGGGATCCGTGATTACATAGCCAAAATTGGCATAATAGTGACTGTCGCGCCCGTCAGCGCGCACAGCAAAGACGATCTCGTGAACATTCTGGAGCGGGCCCGACAGGGCATCGGCGAACACGCCGGGGGTTTGCTCGTATACTTTTTTTCCGTGGTCGGACTGCCATTTGAAATCAAATGAGCGGTCGAGGGTGTCTTCCACTGGATGAAGCAGCGGTGCGGTCGCCATCAGAACCGCAAACAGGGCGAGAGAGGTTTTTTTCATGAGGTGATTGGTTTGCTCGAATCTTTAGTCGGCGGCGGACTGAGCGACTTCGCCGTCGGCCTCGATGCGACCTGCATTCTTTCGAAAAGCGAAGAGTTCCTTGTGGGTGCCCATGAGGAGGATATCGCCTGCCGGGGTAACGGTGGTCATGGAGCTTTTGAAACGATTCTCTCCGAGGATCTTGGGTTCGCCTCCAGCCGAGAGGGTATACATAAAGCCCGAATGCGTTCCGACATAGATTTTGCCGTCACTGATCAACTGGGAACGCTCGAGAATGGCGTGGTGCAAATCCACATTCCCGATCTGGCTTCCGTCTTCGGCATCAA
>CAZDRT010000196.1:0-6589 GCA_964507815.1 uncultured Puniceicoccaceae bacterium | reverse complement strand
ATCGCGATTTTGAAATGGGCCGATATTCCATCGGCTGAGGGAGGGCGGCTGTCCTCAGCCGCCGCATTGCGGGGATGAGAATGGAAAGCCACGGAATAAATTCGGCGGCGCGGGAATCTTCCGGAAGTTGATCGGATCCCCCTCCGACGTGTCGCGGCGGCTGGGGACCAGTCTTCGCGCCAGGATCTTTTGAAACTCCTCCGAAAAACACTTGCATTCTATCCCCCCTGAAAGCAGCCCTCTGGAGGCACTGCTTCGCCTTGGCACGGCAGCCGCCCTCCCGCCTCCGCGCACTTGTGGTTCCCTCCCACGTCTCTTCCGTGCCGCCGCAGATCGGAGGGCAAGCCCACCGACCACGACTATCCCGGGCGCAACCCCAAGTGTGGGGAGGGCGGCTACTCCGGCGGATCGATTCCCCGGCGCTCGAGCAGACTTCCTTCGGCGAGATAGAGATCGACGAGGGCGATCCGGTAGTCGATGACTGATCGCACCCGGGCGATCTCGGCGGCGAGCAGGTCCCGCTGGGCGAGGGCGAGGTCGAGCGAGGTGCCCTCACCGACCTGGAGCCGTTCCTTTTCCGCTTCGGCGGACTGCTGTTGCGCCGCGAGCGTTACGGCGGTCGCATCGATCTGCCGCCGCGAACGTTCGACTTCGTTCAGCGCGAGAAGGACGTCCTCCCGGATCAGCCGCTCGAGGTTGCGGACGGATTCGGCCGCCTGGTCGCGGGTGGCCCGGGCGATCCGATGGTCCCCCCGGGCGGCGCGGTTGCCGACCGGCATGCGGAAGGCGGCCCCCGCCGTGAAGTCGAAGGTACCGCCGTCCAGATTTCGGAAGGAATCGGAAAAAGTGGTCGCGAATCCGGTCTTGCCGTAGGCAAGAAAAACCTCGAGGCGGGGCAGGAGACCGTTCCGGGAGCGGATGACCGTCAGCCTGTTCTGGTCGAGGCGCAGGCGGGCCTCGTGCAGGTCGGGGCGGAGGGATACGGCGAGGCGCACGCGGTCGCCCGGATCGGCAACCGGCTCCCGAACGATGTCCGGTTCGGTCGCCGCCACGACGGTCTCCCCGGGCCAGCGGCCCCCGTCGGGCAGGATCAGGCGGGCGAGCCGCAGGCGGCGGGCTTCGAGTTCGCTTTGGGCGTCGATCAGATCCTGTTCGCGAAGGGCTTCCTCCGCCCGGACGGCCGCTCCGTCGTTCGACGGGAGTGCCCCGGCGGCGATCTGTTCCTCGATCACCTCCCGCTGCCGCCGGGCCACTTCGAGGGATCGCTCGAAGATCGCAATCTCTTCCCGGGCCAGAGCGTAGCGCCAGTAGGCGGTCTCCACCTCGGCGACGAGGGATTCGAGAAAGCCCTTGAATTCGTACCGGCTGATCGCGCGCCCGATCTCCGCCCGCCGGATGGTCGCGAGGTTGACGACCGGTCCGAACCCCCGGAGCAGCGATTGGGTCACCGAGAGGCCAATCCGCGCCCGTTGCTGCTCCGGGGTGCGATTGCTGATGTCCCGGGTCTGCTCGACGGAAAGATCAACTTCGCCGCCGGTCGGCGACCGTTGGAGCAAGCCGGTCCTTCCCAGGCTGGAGTTTCCCGTCGAGGAGAATTGCTCGCCGGTCGCCCGGGCCGTTTCCGCGACATTCTCCTCCGCCCACTCGAAGTCGGCGTAGAGTTCGGGATCGAAGGCCCCCCTTTCAGCGAGGGCGAAGGCGTCGGCGATCTCCGTCTCCAGACGGCTGATCCGCAGGGCCGGGTTGTAGCGGAGGGTGAGGAAAACAGCGTCCTCCAAAGTAAGAGCGAACGCCCCGTCCCCGCCGCCGCCGGGCTGCCGGGGGATCTCGTCCTCCCATCGAAAGGGCGGGTCGGGGAGCGGGCGCTCCCGCCCGGCCTCTTCGGCGAGAACGTTTTCGTAATCCGGTTCGAAAACCGGCCACTCGTCCACGGATGCGCAACCGGAGAGAAAGAGGGCGGCGAGGATCCCGGAAGGGAGACGGAAGCATCGAAACCGTTTTCCCCTCACGAACGCGCCTCCTTTCCCCCGTGCAGGAGCGAATAGACCGCCGGCACGACGAGCAGGGTGATCAGCGAGGAACCAATCAGCCCGCCGACGACGACACGGGCCATGGGGGCCTGGGCGTCGGCCCCCTCGCCGATCCCGAGGGCGAGGGGCAGGAGCCCGAGGATGGTGGTCAAACTGGTCATGAGAATGGGGCGGAGGCGCCGGCGTCCGGCTTCGGCCACGGCTTCGCGCACCCGGAGCCCCTCTCCCTGCAGACGACCGGCCTGATCGACGAGCAGGATGGCGTTGTTGACGACGATGCCCCCGAGCATGATGCAACCGATCCCGGACTGGAGATTCAGGGTGGTGTTCGTGAGCAGGAGCACCAGGACGACCCCGATGCCCGCGACCGGGACCGAGACCATCACCACGAGGGGATTGAGGAGCGATTCATACTGGCAGGCCAAAACCATATAGACCAGAAGCACGGCCGTCAGCAGGGCGATCAGGAGACTGCGGAAGGCCTCCTGCTGTTCTTCGAAAGTGCCGGCGACGCGCATCTCGAAATCGGATGGGCGGGCGATGCCCGCGAGGGCGGTCCCGACGTCGCGGGCCACCGATCCCATGTCCCGCCCGGCGACGTTGATCCGCACTTCGGCGAGCCGCTGCTGGTCCTTGCGCCGGATCTCCTGCGGACCGCGGCCGGAGACCACGGTGACCAGCGCCCGGAGCGGGATGGGTTGGCCGTTCCGCGTGGCCACCGCCAGGTCGAGGACTTCCTCGATTGTCCGCTTTTCGGCATCCGTCAACTGGACGAAGATCCGGTAGGATTCGCCCTCCACCCGATACTCCCCGACATCGGAGCCCGCGATCGCCGTCTCGATCACGCCGGTCACATCCCGGATGGTCAGCCCGAGGTCGGCGACTTTCTCCCGGTCGATCCGGATCTCCTCGCGGGGGATGCCCTCCTCGACCGTGCGGACCACGTCGGTGATGCCGGGAATCCCGCGGACGGCCTCCTCGACCCGGGCACCGAGCAGGCGCAGGGTTTCGAGGTCGTAACCGCGGATCTCGACGGCGAGGGACTCCTCTCCGCCGAGCAGCCGCTCCAGCAGAAACTGGCCCTGAGGGGCGCGGGTGCGGATTTCCATCCCCGGGATCTTTCCTTCCAGCCGTTGGCGCAGATCTTCGGCGATGTCCGTGTTCGAGCGGCTGCGTTCGGAGGCCGGGACCAGCGAAATGCGCATTCGTCCTCGGTTGTCACTCACGGAGACCATCGACGAGGTGGCCTCCGGCACGGCACCGGCGACGATTTCTTCGATCAGCCGGGTCTGCCGGTCCACGAGATCGAGCCGGGTTCCGACCTCCATCTCGCCGGTGACCCGGACCTCCCCCTCGTCGCTCGGCGGGAGAAACTCGGTCCCGATGAAAGGAAAGAGCGCGATCGATCCGGCGAGCAGGACGACCGTCCACCCGACGGTCGCCGCCCGGTGGTCGAGGACGAACCGGAGGGTGCGCCGGTAGGTGTTTTCGAGGGCCTCGATCCGGCGGCCCGACCAATCGAGCATGCCCCTGATCCAGGGGCTCTGCCCCCGGCGCTCCTCTTCGCGGCTGCGGAGCAGGCGGGAGCAGAGCATCGGCACCACGCTCAGCGAAACGAACAGCGAACACCCGAGCGCGAAGACGATCACCCAGGCGAGGTCCCGGAAAAGCACCCCCGAGACCCCCTCCACGAAGACGATGGGAAGAAAGATAACGAGCGTCGTGATCGTAGCGGCGATAATGGCCGGGCCCACCTCCATGGCTCCGACGGAGGCCGCCTCCGCCCGGGTTTCCCCCTCTTCGGCGCGGCGGCGGTAGATGTTCTCGAGCACGACGATCGAGCTATCGACCATCATCCCGACTCCGAGGGCGAGCCCGCCGAGGGTCATCAGATTGATGGTGAACCCGAGGAAGTAGATCATGGCCATGGTGGCGATGATCGAGATCGGAATGGCCAGGCCGACGATGAGGGTGCTCCGCAGGTTCCGCAGAAAAAACAGCAGGACCAGCAGGGCGAGAACGCCCCCGTAGAGAACCGACCGGGCCACGTTTTCAATGGATCGCTGGATAAAGTTGCCCTGGTTGATGACCGGGAGGACCGTCACCTGCGGATAGGCCCGGTTGATCTCCTCGATCTCTTTGAGGATGGCCCGCGAGACTTCGACCGTGTTCGCCCCCGCCTTCTTCCGGATCGCGATCCGGATGCCCCGTTCGCCGTTGAGCCGGATGACCCGCGTGAGTTTCTCGTAGGTATCGGCTACGGTCGCCACATCGCCGAGGCGGACCGGGGATCCGTCCGCCCGCGCGACCACGGTCTCGCGAATCTCGTCGAGGGAGCCGAACTCCGCCGGAGCGCGGAGAGTCACCTCGAACCGCCCGTCCTCGATCTGTCCGGCAGGGAGGTCGAGATTGGCGTCACGCAGGGCCTCCCGGATCCGGTCGAGGGATATTCCGAGGGAGAGGAGCCGGTCGGGATCCAGCTCGACGCGGACCTCGCGGTCGAACCCGCCCCAGAGATCGGCCTGGGCGACTCCCGGAATCCGCGCGAACCGGTAGCGGAAATGGTCCTCCACCAGCTCGGTCAGCTCGACGGGATCGAGCGGGCTCGCGATTCCGAGAAGGACGACCGGAAAGCTGTCGATGTCGAACTTGCTGACCCGCGGCCGGACGATGTCGTCGGGCAACTCGCTCACCTCGTCCTCGAGGGTCGCCTGCAGCTCGAGGGCGGCCAGGTCGATGTCCGTTCCCCACTCGAAGACCACGTTGACCCGGCTGCCGCCCTCGCTCGATGTCGAGGTCAACTCCTCGACCCCCGGCACCGTCGCCACGATTTCCTCGACGATTTGGGTGACGAGGCGCTCCATGACCTCGGGGCTGGCCCCCTCGAACTGGGTCCGCACGCTGGCGGTGGGCAGCTCGATACTCGGCAGCAGATCAATCTTGAGCCGGGAAAAGGAGACCAGCCCGAGCACGACGACGATCAGGACGACCATCGTCGTGAAGACCGGCCGGTTCACGCTGAAGCGGGGGAGACTCATCGGGCCGCCGTGTTCTCCGTCACGCTCACGGAGGACCCGTCCTCCACGAGCTGCTGGCCGAGCACGACGACCCGCCCCGTCGGCTCCGCTCCGACCAGCTCGATCCGGGAGCCCTGCCGGATGCCGATTTCCACCGGCTCCCAGGAAACGGCGGTGCCGCCCGCCTCGAGGCGGAAGACACCGGTTTGGTCGTCGCGGCGGACAATCGCCGAGTCGGGGACGATGGCCGCGTCCTCCCGGACCTCCAGTACCATGGTCACCCGGACGAACATCCCCGGCTTGAGCCTCTTTTCTTCGTTCTCGACCGCGAACTCGACGCGGGCCTGGCGGGACTCCTCCGAGAAAACCGGGGCGATCCGCGTGATCCGGCCCTCGAAAGCCCGGCCGGGGAACGCCTCGGCAAAGACCTCCACCGGCTGGCCGACGCCGATGCGGGGGTAGTCCCGTTCGGTCACGGAGACGACCCCGCGGAGCGGATTGACCGCCACGATGCGGAAGAGGCCCTCGTTCGCGGAGACCGTGTCCCCCTCGTCAACCATGCGTTCGGCGACAAAGCGCTCCCCGCCGCCGTCGGCCCAATCGGCGCGCACACGGGTATAGCCGAGCCGGATCCGCGCCCCCTCCAGGGCGGCTTTGGCTCGGGTTACCGTCGCCCTGGCGACCTCCAGAGCGGCGGCGGAGGCGAGCTGGTTGGCCTCCGCCTCCTCCTGCTGCGACTCCGAAGCGATCCCCCGGTCCATGAGCCGCCGCACCCGCGCGGCCTCCTTGGCGGCGGTCGCGGCCCGGGCCTCCGCTTCCGAACGGGCGGCCTCCGCCACGGCAACCTCCGCCTCGGCCTGCCGCACCTGTTGCTGGTACTCTTCGTCTTCCAGGGTCGCGATGACCTGCCCCTTTTCGACCGGATCGGCCAGATCGACCCGCAACCCGCGCACCCGTCCGGCGATCTTGGCGGCGGCGACAAATTCGGCGGACGGCGACAGCGTGCCGCTCAACACCCGCTCCGCCCGGATCTCGCCCCGCTCGACCTCCGCCACCTCGACGGGCGCCGGCGGACGCTCCCCACGCTCGCCCGAACCGCCCTCCCCGCACCCCGCAAAGAGGACGAGGATGCCCGGGAGAATCGCAGCGGCGAAGACGCGGCGGGCAAATGGAAATTTGGAAAGTTCGGGCACAGGGGACAAAGCTAGGGGCAGATTGCGGTTTGGCAAACACGACCGGACGCGGCGTCGTTCGCCGGGTGTAACCACAAGTGCGTGGAGGGAATATCGAAATTTGTCCCATAATCGCGCGCGAGCCGCGGTGGCACGGCGGGCGGGCGGGTGCCATGCCACGGCGAAGCAGTGCCTTACATAAGCGCCCGGTTTTCGCATCGGAAGGAAAGGTTCCGGATCGCCGCGGAGGTTCAGCATGAACGGGAAATCTCCGGCTCCCGAAGGTGGGCGCTGAAGCAACCCACCCACTTTGGCCGCCCAATTATGCAGTCTCAGCCCGCTGAAAGCAGCCGACTGAAGACAATGCTCT
>CAZDRT010000195.1:0-6609 GCA_964507815.1 uncultured Puniceicoccaceae bacterium | reverse complement strand
GGGAGAGGGCGACGCCCATGGGAACGCGTTCGAGCCGCTTGCGCAGGGTGCCCTCCGGATCGCCGGTCGAATCGAGGTGTTCCCGCAGCATGGGGGTGTCCGTGATGCCGGGACAGACCGCGTTGCACCGGATGCCGTCCACCGCGTAGTCGAGGGCGATGGAGCGGCTCAAGCCGACGATCGCGTGCTTGGTGGTGGTGTAAACGGGGGTCCCCGCCTGCCCCACGAAGCTGCTGATCGAACCCACGTTGACCACGTAGCCCCGGTGCGCCTTTTTGAGCTGCGGATAGGCGTATTTGAAACTGTAAAACATGCTTTTCACATTCACGTCCATCACCCGGTCCCACTGCTCCGAAGAATATTCGTGGAGTTGGCGCACATCGACCATGCCGGAATTGTTGACGAGGATGTCCAGCGCCCCGAAAGCCTCGACCGTCTTTTCGATGGAATCGCGGACCGCCGCCTCGTCGGCCACGTCGCACTGCAGGGCCAGTGCCCGACCGCCTTTGTCGCGGATCGCCTCCGCCGTGGCCTCGCTCTTTTCCAGGCGGCGTCCGGTCAGGGCGACGGCGGCTCCTTCGGACGCGAAGAGGTGGGCGGCGGCCTCGCCGATGCCGGAGGTCGCCCCGCTGATCCAGGCGATCCGCCCGGCCAGACGACCGTTTTCGTTTTTGTAAGGGATTTGGGTGGGGTCTTCGTTCATGGTGTCGGATGGATTGGATCAAGCTGAAATAGAAATAATGCCCGGGTCAAGGATTGCCGGCCCGCTTGGGAGTTTTTCTACGCCGTATTGGAGTGGTGGAGTGGGGGAGTTTTGGAGAGGTGGAGTGGTGGAGAGGTGGAGTGGGAGGGCTGAAACCTGAAACCTGAGAATTGACAACTTCATAAGCGTGCATAAGCGGTGATAAGCGGTCTCCAGCTCCGCTGGATTCCTTTTTTCAGGCCAGGCGAAAACGAGCGGTTAATTCCACCCGGGAATCGCGGCCGATGCCGAGATGAAATTCACCGGGTTCGGCCTCGCGGCGGCGCTTGGCTCCGTAGAAGGCAAGCAGTTCCTCCCCAATGCAAAAGCTCACCTGGCGACATTCGCCCGGTGCGAGGGTGACCCGCTGAAAGCCTTTCAATTCCTTGACGGGTCGGGCGGTGCTGGCGACGGGGTCGCGCAGATACAGTTGCACGACCTCGGTGCCCTCGCGCTCGCCGCTGTTCGTGAGGGAGATAGAGGCCGTCAGGGTCTCGCCTCGCTGCATCTCGCTCGCCGACAGCGTGAGCTCGCCGTAGCGGAATGAGGTGTAGCCCAGGCCGTGGCCGAACGGGTAAAGCGGTTGCCAGATTTCATCGACATAGGTGGTCTCTCCGGTCATCTGGCCGAGCTTGCCGGGAAATTTCCGGTTGTAATAGAGCGGAATCTGTCCGCCGTGGCGCGGAATGGTCATGGGGAGCTTGCCGGAGGGGGAGACGTCGCCAAAGAGCACAGATGCGGCGGCGTTGCCCGTTTCGGAACCCAGGTGCCAGCATTGCATGATCGCGGCGGCATGCGCCTCTGCGGCGGGCGAAGGGAGGGGGCGGGCGTTGCAGAGCAGGACGATCAGCGGCTTCCCCCAACGGCCACAGGCCTCGATCAGTTCCTCCTGGCCGGGTGGCAGGGCGAAGCGGCTGATGTTGCGGTTCTCTCCGGTCGAGGAATGACTCTCTCCCAGGCAGAGCACGACCACATCGCCTGAACGGGCCGTGTCGATCATCTCATCGGTAAACGTTGAGCAACGGACGTGCAGCTTCGTCTCCGGGGCATTCGCGGCGATCCACGTTTCGAAGCCTTCCCGGATCGTGACGACCTCCTCGGGCACCCCGTCGCAAACCCAACAGCCCATGAGCTGGCGGCGCGCCTCGGCGTAGGGGCCGACCAGCGCGATCGACGGAAAGCGTTTCGGATCGAGTGGCAGCACGGCGTCGTCGTTGCGGAGAAGCACCATGGACGCTTCCGCCGAACGGCGGGCCAGTTCGATGTGCGCCGGAGCACGGAGAATCTCTGCGCGGCGGGAGGTGTCGGGATAGGGCGCGTCGAAGAGTCCCTTGCGGAATTTAGCCCGCAGGATGCGGCGCACGGCGTCGTCCAGGCGCTCCTCGGAGACCTCGCCCGCATCGATTAAGTCGGCGAGATGTTTTTCATAGTAATCGGCGGTCATCTCCATATCGACGCCCGCGTTGAAGGCTTTTTCCGCGGCCCCCCGCTCATTCCCGGCCACCCCGTGATGCACGAGATCCCACACGCTGCCCCAGTCGCTGACGATGAAGCCCTCCCAGCCAAGATCGTTTTTCAGCCAGTCGGTGAGGAGCGCGCGGCTGCTGCTCACCGGCGTGCCGCCGAGGTCGTGGAACCCGCTCATCATCGTCGCGCACCCTGCTCTGGCCGCAGCCTCGAAGGGTGGGAGGATCACGTTGTGCAGGGTGTTTTCCGTAATCTCAGCGGTATCATAATCACGCCCCCCTTCGGCGGCGGCGTAACCGGCGAAGTGCTTGGCGCAAGCCAGCAGGCGCCCCGGCTGCGAGGGGTCCTCGCCCTGAAAGCCCCGGACACTGGCCACCGCCATCGCCGAGCAGAGAAACGGATCCTCGCCGTAGCCTTCCGCCACCCGGCCCCAGCGCGGGTCGCGGGCGACATCGATCATCGGCGCAAAGGTCCAGTGCAGTCCCTCGGATGCCGCTTCACGCGCAAACGCGGCGCAACAGGTTTCCACCATCTCCGGGTCGAAGGTCGCCGCCTGCGCCAGCGGAATGGGAAACACGGTGCGGTGGCCATGGATGACATCGCGTCCGTAAAGCAAAGGAATCCCCAGGCGGCTGCCCTCGACGGCGGCGCGTTGCAGGGATTCAAGCTCCCTGGGATCGACAAGGCTCTGGTCGGTTGAGCCGCCCCAGGCACTCTCGGCCACGATCCGACTCCCCCAGCGCCCCTTGCGCACCTCGTCGAGAAAGGCCTCTTCGGAATCACCGAAACTCGGCAGGGAGACCTCTTCGCTCATGCCGGACAGTTTTTGCACGATCTGCCCGAGCTGGCCGATTTTTTCCTCCCGGGTCATGCGGGAAAGCAGGTTGTCGATGCGTGTGTCGATGGTGGATTCTTTGTTCATCATTATACGCTTATGACCTATGAACCGTCACGCCCTGCCAGTCAAGTGCGTCGGGAGACCAATCCCAGCCCGGCGGTTAAAAGTCGTAAACGACGGCACGTTTGACGAGGGGTTTGAAGTATTCCTCGGCGAAGCGAATGTGGTTGGGGTGGACCTGGTAGGCCTGCGCCGCCGCCGCATCGGCGTATTGCATGGTCATGCCGATGCAGTAGGAATGATCGACCACCCCGCGCTGGCTGGCCAGTGGCGGTCCGGCGTGAAAGTTCAGGGCTTCGGGAATTTCCGCGAGCAGGCGGGTTCCTTCCAGCAGTTTTGCCCGCGTTGCCTCAACCGGTTCGTCCACCCAGTAAAAAACAATGTGATGGATCATGCGCCCAGGGGGTCGGGGAGGTTGAGGTTGAAGATTTTCTCCTGGTCGCAGCCGTCGGGATAGAAGGATTTTTGTTGGACGGCAAGGCGGCGGTTTTCGACCAGACGCAGGTAGTGGGCGCTTCGCTGGAAGGGCGGCACGTCGTGCCGGTAGGGGCCGGGGAGGGTGTCGGTGATCGCGTGCAGGTCGGCGGTGAGTTCGTCGAGGATGGCGGCGTAGGCCGGGTCGGCGGCGAGGTTGCGGCGTTCGCAGGGGTCGGCCTGGCGGTCGTAGAGCTGCACGGGGTCGAAGTAATGCGGCTTGTTGACGAAGTTATAGTCGCAGAAGGGGCCTTCGACGTAGGCTTGCAGGCTCGGGGGTGCGGGATCGATGCAGCCCTTGCGCATGGCTTCGATGACGCTCTCGGGATAGAAGAAATGGATCAGCCGGTAGCGGCCTTTGGTGATGGCGCGGCCCACGCCCATTTCCTGGTAGGTGACGTCGCGGTGGGTGTCGGTTTCGCCCCGCAGGAGGCCGAGGTAGCTGCGCCCGTCCAGATCGTGGTCCGCTGGCAGGGAGGTGCCGGTGGCTTCGAGCAGGGTGGGGAGGAAATCGACGTGGGAGACCTGGGCGTCGATCTCGCGTCCGGCGGAAACCGCCTCCGGCCAGCGCACGACCAGGGGCAGGTGGTAACCGCCGAGGTAGCAAGTGCCTTTGCCGTGGATGCCGTGGTCGGCGGTGTAGATGAAGATGGTATTGTCGAGTTCGCCCATGGCTTCGAGCCTGGCCCGGAGGGCACCGACCTGGTCGTCCACCTGGATAATCCCGGCGTTGATCGCGGCGACCGGGCCTTCGGTTTGGAGCCCGGCGGCGCGGAGGCGTTCGAGCACGGTGGCGTCGTGCGGCAGGCTCCGCGGCGGTTCTTCCCATTTGCCGCTGAAGGTGTAGCGGTGGTCCTTGCCCAGGGAGCCGGTCGGGTCGGGGCCGTGGGGAACGGTGTTGGCGAGGTGGAGATAGAAGGGGCGTTCATCCGCAGCCGCCGCGTCGAGAAAGTCCAGGGCGGTGTCGGCCATCCATCCGGGGTTGTGGTAGCGCAGGCGCGAGGGGCGGTTTCCCATCAGATTGCCCCAGTTGACCGCGCCGACCCACTCGAATCCGGCGCAGCGCTTGACCACGTCCTGATGGTCGGCCTGCAGTTCACGCAGGCGCGCGTCCACCCCGGGATCGTCGAGATCGGCGTCCGGGCCGAGCAGCTCGGCATCCCATTCCGTGCCGAGGATGGCAAAGTTGCTGTGCCATTTGCCGACATGTCCGGTGAAGTAGCCTGCGGCGGCGAGTTGCTTGGCGATGGTGGGGGTGTCCGGCTGGAGGTCGGCGTTTTGACCCAGCGAATAGGGCTCGGCGCTGGAACATCCGCTCGAGCAGGAGGGCGCCCGGCCGCAATACTGGCCGGTGAAAATGCTGTAGCGGCTGGGGTTGCAGAGGGGTGCGACCCCGTGCGACTGGCGGAAAAGCACCCCCTCGCGGGCGAGCTGGTCGATGTGCGGCGTGGGTGTGGCGCCGCCGTAGCAGCCGTGATAGGCGGGGGTGACGTCGTCGGAGATGACGAGGACGATGTTGGGACGTTTCATGGGAGTTTCTTAGTTCGGAGTTCGGAGTTCTTAGTTCGGAGTTCTTGAGATTTGGCCATCTCGGGGAGCGCAGAGCTTTAGCCTGCGTCCGGTGCGCTCCGCACTGGTGAACGATTTTCCGTTTTTAAATTCGTGTCAGTTTCAGGGTTTGGAATCACCCGGCGGTGCCGTCGTATTCGGCGATCATGTAGGGGTGGGTGGGATCGTATTGGCAGAGGGTCTTGGGATTTTCGACGCGGCCGATGGGGCGGACGCCCCGTCCGACGGTGCCGGTGGCGGTGTCGCCGAGTTCGGCACGGGCCTCGTCGAGCAGCCCGCGCAGTCGTTCGACCACGTCGGGGTGGGCGTCGATCACATTGTTGGTCTCGCCGATGTCCTCGCGCAGATTGTAAAGTTCGTCCACCGCCTCGATGCCCTGCCAATTGCCCCGCCGGACCCAAAGCTTCCAGTCGCCTTGGCGAACGGCCAGCAATTCGTGCTGCCAGTAATAGTAAAACGTGTCGGCCGGACCTTTTTCGGTCTCTCCGGTGAGCACCTGCGAGAAGTCGAGCCCGTCGATCGGTTTTTCGGGCTGGGGCGCCCCGGCCAGGGCGCAGAAGGTGGGCAGGAAATCGATGGAGCGGAAGATCGTTTCGCGGACGGTGCCGCCGGGCACTTTGCCGGGCCAGCGCACGATGCAGGGCAGGCGGATGCCGCCCTCCCAGCATTCGGTTTTGGTCCCGCGCAGCGGGCCGTTGCTGCCGCCTTCGCCCTTAACGCGGGAGCCGTTGTCGGAGGTGAAAATGATCATCGTCTCGTCGTCGATGCCGAGATCCTCCAGTTCCTTGAGCAGGGCGCCGAGCGCCCAGTCGATGCACTCGACGGCGGCACCGTAGGGGCCGTTCGCCGCCTGCTCCATAAAGCGCTGCGCCACCAGCAGGGGAAGGTGGACGTGCATGTGGGCGAAGTAGAGGAAAAACGGTCCGTCGCGCTGCTCGCGGAGGAAACGCACGGATTCCTCGACATAGCGCTCGGTCAGTCCGGCCTGGTCGGGCTGTTGTTGGATGACTTCCTCGTCGCGCAACAGCGGGAGGGGGACCTTGGCGTCCGGGCGCACTTTTTGCATGCCCATGTCGTTGGAGTAGGGGAGGCCGTAGTAGCTGTCGAAACCGTGGCGGGTGGGCAAAAACTCCGGCTGGTCGCCGCAGTGCCATTTGCCGACCAATTTGGTGGCATAGCCGGCTTTTTTGAGCCGTTCGGCGAGGGTAGCCTCCTCCGGGTTCAGGCCCGTGGGGTTTCCGGGGAAGAGCACCCCGGCCCCGTCGAAGTCGCCACAGCCGATGCGGGGCGGATAGCAGCCGCTGAGCATGGCGCAGCGCGAGGGGGAACAGACCGCGCTGGCCATATAAAAATCGGTGAAGCGCATGCCCTCTGTGGCAAGCCGATCCACATGGGGCGTCTGGTTGAGCGTCGAGCCGTAGCAACCGAGGTCGCCGTAGCCGAGGTCGTCGCAGTTGAT
>CAZDRT010000194.1:0-6770 GCA_964507815.1 uncultured Puniceicoccaceae bacterium | reverse complement strand
CCAATTATGCAGTCTCAGCCCGCTGAAAGCAGCCGACTGGAGACACTGCTACGCCGTGGCACGGCAGCCGCTCGCCCTCAACCGATGGAATATCGGTCCATTTCAAAATCGCGATGTTTTACGATTTCGCTCCACCCACTCGTGGCTACCCCCCCCCGCGCAGCAACTTTTCCGTTGCCATGGATTCGTTTCTGTAATTTCCCGGTTCAACTCGGGAACCGAAGCAATGATCTCCATCGCCCGACGAAAAGGATTTTCAGTAAGATGAGAAACAGTAATAATTCGCGAACAGGGAGGTGACTTCACAAATGCCGAAATCGAATTTTATACCGGGAAGCGGATTTCCGGCCCGCCTGGATTGCCAAGCGCCGGGGAATGTCCAAAGGTTCCTATCATGAATGATCCAGTGCGTCTTCTCAGCGAGTATATCTCCCATCCCAGTGTTTCGACCGATCCGGGGGCCGGGGCGGGGATGCGGGGGGCGTTCGATTTCGCGGCGGAGCGGCTGCGCGAACTCGGGTTTTCGGTCGAGGAGGTGCCGACGCCCCTGCATCCGATTCTTCTGGCCGAGCGCCGGACCCGCCCGGAGGATCCGCATGTTCTCGTATATGGGCACTACGATGTGCAGCCGGCCGATCCGGTCGAATTGTGGACGAATCCGCCCTTCGAGGCCGACCGGCGCGGGGACCGTCTCTACGGGCGCGGGGCCGCCGACAACAAGGGCCCGCAGATCGTCCACATGGCGGCGCTCGCCCGCGCCCTCCGGGAGGATCCCGGCCTGCCGCTGAACATCACCTGGTTCATCGAGGGCGAGGAGGAAATCGGCAGCCCCAGCTTCCGCGGGTTTCTGGAGACCTACCGGGACCGCCTCGCCGAGGCCGATTTCGTGCTTCTCTCCGACACGGGGAGCCCGTCTCCCGAACAGATCGTGGTGACCACCGCCCTGCGCGGTCTCGTCTCCCTGCACGTGGAGATGACCGGTCCGCGCACCGACCTCCACTCCGGAATTCACGGCGGGGCGGTCCGCAACCCGATCCAGGCCCTCGCCACCCTGTTGGCCTCGCTCCACCGCGCCGATGGGACGGTCGATGTGCCGGGTTTCTACGACGGGGTTTCCCTGCCGGAGCAATGGGAGCGGGACGAGCTGGCCCGGCTGGGTTCCGACGAGGCCGACTACGCCCGCTTTCTCGGGGTGGATGCCTTCTTCACCGCCCCGGGTTACTCGGCCCTCGAGGCGGTCCGGTTCGGGCCGACCCTCGAGATCAACGGGATCGGCGGCGGTTTCCAGGGGGAGGGGCAGAAAACGGTGATCCCGAGCCGGGCCTTCGCGAAGATCACCTGCCGACTGGTGGCCGGGCAGGACGCGGAGCGGATCGAGACGCTGCTGGTCGAAACCCTCCGCGGTCGCTGTCCCCCGGGAGTGCGGATCGCAGTCGAGCCGCACGGGCGGGGCGAACCGTACGGGATCGTGCCGCCGGGCCGGCCGAACACCCCGGCGGACCAGGATCCCCGGCTGGCGGCGGGTTTCGGGGCCGTGGAGAAGGCGATCACCCGGGCGTTCGGGCGGCGTCCGCTCTACCTGCGGGAGGGGGGGAGTGTTCCCATTATCGCCGATTTGAAGTCGATTGTCGGTCTGGACACCCTCATGATCGGGCTGTTCACCCCCGGGGACAATCTCCACGCCCCGGACGAGAGCTTCCATCTCGGAATCCTCGAAAACGGAATCGACGCCTTCGCCGAAATTTTCCGGAACCTCGCCCTCCCTACGGTTTGACATTCCCGTATGGGCTCCTAATCCTCCGCATTCGCATTCCTCATGAAATCCACTTTTGAAGTTTCCCTTTACCCCCTGACCGAAGACTACGAGACAGTCGTTCTGACCTTTCTCGACAATCTGGAAAAAGCCGGGAATCTCTCGTTTTCCACCGGAGGCATGAGCACCCGGATCGTGGGTGAGGCCGCCGAGGTGTTCGCCGTTCTCGGCCGGGAGTTCGAGAGGATCCAGGAGACGGGAAAGGCCCTGATGATCCTGAAGGCCGGTCCCGGCGTTTTGCGCTACGAAGGCAGGCACAACCGGACGGTGTGAGGGGCTCCATGGACATCCTGGTGAAAACGGCATCCAACGACTGATCATGCGGCGGGACTTGCAATGGTTTTTCCACCTCTGCGCGGAGGAGGGAGCACTCGACGCCCGGAGGATCCACTCCGCCATCGGCGGACTTCACTCCCGGGTCGAACTCGCGGAGGTCGTCGAAATGCTCCGCGAGGCCGGTTGGGTCGAGGACGAGGCGTTTCTCAAACGAGCCGTCAAGGACTCGCTCAAGCGGGCGAAGAAGGAGGAAGAGCCCCCGGCCCTTCCCGTGCCGCCCGAGAACGATCCGGCGGCGGGCACGCCCGACTTTTCCGCCTGGTCGGAGATGGGGGACGGCGATCTCGCGGCGGCCATGCGCGAGTGGATACATGCCTGCCAGCAGGCCGGGGCGAGCGATCTCCACGTCACGGCGGGGGCCAGGCCGCGCGTAAGGCACCACCGCCAGATCGTTTATCTCTCGGAAGAGGCGTTGGACCCCGAACTCGCCGGTCGGATGAATCTTTCGCTCCTCGACGAGTCGCTGCGCACCCGTTTCGAATCGGAGTGGGATCTCGACTACGCCCTGCAGCTCGGAGAAGAAACAGGGGAGGGTGCCCAAACCCGGCTCAGGGTGAATCTCATGCGCCACAAAAACGGGATTTCCGGGACCTATCACATGGCCCGGCCGGAGGTCGCCGGACTGGAGGACCTCGGGTTTCCAAACGCCGCCCGAATTCGCGAACTCCTCGCCTACCACAACGGGATTATCCTGGTGGCCGGTCCGGTCGGGTCCGGGAAAACCACGACCCTCGCCAGTCTCGTCAACGAACTGAACGAAACCCGCCGCAGCCACATCGTGGCCATCGAGGATCCGATCGAGATCGTCCAGCCCTCCAAGGAGTGCATTGTCACCCAGCGCCAGGTGGGCCGCCACACGGAATCGTTCGGGGATGCGCTCAAATCGGCCCTCCGCGAGGATCCGGACATCATCGTCGTCGGGGAGATGCGCGATCTCGAGACCATTGAAATGGCGATCACCGCGGCCGAGACCGGGCACCTGGTGATCGGCACCCTCCACACCCGCGACGCGGCCACCACGTTGAGCCGCATCCTCGACGTGTTCCCCTCCCGCCAGCAGAGCCAGATTCGGTCCATGGTGGCCGATTCCCTGCGGGGGGTCATCTGTCAGCGGCTGCTTCCCGCCACCGATGGCGGGGTTGTCCTCGCCTGCGAACTGCTGGTCAACAACACGGCCACGGCCAACATCATGCGCGAGGGCAAGGAGGCCGGGCTCGAAAGCGCGATGCAGACCGGCCGCAAGCAGGGCATGCGTACGATGGACGAATCTCTCGTCGAGCTTAGCGCGATCGGGCGGATCTCGCGGGAAACCGCCCTCGAATACCTCAGGGATCCGAAGCTGCTCGATTCCACCGACTGACATCATGGCCGAAATCAACACCCTCCTCGAAGAAATGCTCGAACAGGGCGGATCGGATCTGCACCTGTCCGCGAACGCCCCCCCCAGGATCAGGGTGAACGGATCGATCCAGTCCCTCGAGTACGAACCGTTCTCGACCGAGCTGATCGGGGAAATCCTGCGCGAGTTCGTTCCGGGCGAGCGTTGGAAACAGTTCGAGGGGCACGGGGATGTCGATATCGCCTACGAGATCCCCGGGCGGGCGCGCTTCCGGACGAACCTCTTTCGCAACCACTGGGGGCCGGCGGCGGTGTTCCGGCAAATACCGAACCGGATCGAATCGATCGACGAGCTGGATTTGCCCCAGGCGCTCAAGAAGATGGCTCTGCTCAAGGGGGGGCTCGTTCTGGTGACCGGACCGACGGGCAGCGGCAAATCGACCACCCTCGCGGCCACTCTCAACCACATCAACGAGAACGCCCGCAAGGAGATCATCACTCTCGAGGATCCCGTCGAATTCGTTCACTCGGACAAGCGGTCCACCTTCATCCACCGCGAGATCACCGAGCACAGCCGCAACTACGCGGCGGGTCTGCGGAGCGCGATGCGCGCCGATCCGGACGTCATCCTCATCGGCGAGATGCGCGACCAGGAGACCATCCGCCTCGCCCTCGGTTGCGCGGCCATGGGCATGCTGGTTTTCGGAACGCTTCACACCAACGGAGCGGCCAAGACCATCGACCGGGTGATCGACGCCTTCCCCTCCGAGGAACAGAGCCAGATCCGCATCCTCCTCGCCGAGTCGCTCCAGGCCATAGTCTCCCAGTTGCTCTGCGCGGATACCAAAGGCGGGCAGGTGCCGGCTTTCGAGATCCTGACCTATCACCAGTCCCTGCCCCACTGCATCCGGCAGAATTCCCTCGCCGGCATCCGCAACCTGATGGAGCAGAGCCGCGAGATGGGAATGATCTCCCTCGACGCCTCTCTGCGCGAACTCCTCTCCGCCGGGCGGATCGACCGTCACGAGGCCTACATGAAAGCCAACGACAAGAGCGCTTTCCGCGAAGGCATGTAGCGCGCGAGGCCCGGCCATTATTCTCTATTCACCGCCGCCCCCGGCCCGTTCCTCGAGTTGCGTCCACTCGGCGTAGGCCCTCTCAATCGCCGCTTCCATGCGTTTCATGGTGGCGGTCAGTTTTCCGGTGCGTTTTCCGTCCGAAGTCGCCGGGATTTCGGCCAGCTTTGCGACAATCTCCTCCAGTTCCGCTTCCATCGTTTCGATTTTGCGCGGCCATTCGGCGAGGGCGTTTTTTTCCTTCCGGGTCAGCTTTCCCGGGAGCGGGGCGGGATCACTCTCGCGGGCGGCGGCGGCTTTCGGCGGGGCGGCGGGCGGTTTCCCGCCTGCTTCGGATTCCCGCGCGAAGGCTTCGAGGGCCCCGGCCAGATCCACCGATTCGTAAACGCTGCCGTCGCCGGGCAGGTAGAAGGTGCTGGTGACGATGTGGTCGAGAAATTCACGGTCGTGGCTCACCAGAAGGACGGTCCCGTCGAACTGGAGAAGCAGTTCCTCCAGCAGCTCGATGGTTTCGAGATCCAGGTCGTTGGTTGGCTCGTCCATGACGATGACGTTGGCCGGCCGGGCGAAGAGGCGGGCCAGAAGCACCCGGGCGCGTTCACCGCCGGAAAGCTTGCGGATGGGTGCCCGCGCGGTCGCGGGCGAAAAGAGAAAGTCGCGCAGGTAGGCGAGAATGTGCTTGGATTTGCCCCCGACGGTCACCGTGTCGCTGAGCGGGCTGACGTTTTCCATGACCGAAAGCCGGTCGTCCAACTGGTCCCGGTGTTGGTCGAAGTAGGCGATCTCCAGGCTCGTGCCGTGAACGACCTCGCCACCCGTTGGCGCCAGTTGCCCGAGAAGCAACCGGAGCAGGGTGGATTTGCCGGAGCCGTTCGCCCCGACGAGGCCGATCTTGTCCCCGCGCCAGACGACGGTGGAAAAATCCCGGACGACCGGTTCGCCGTCCCCCCAGTCGTAGGAGACGTTTTTCGCGGTGATCACCTTGCGCCCGCTCGTCGGGCCCTCCTGTACGGCGAGTCTCGCGGTGTCCTGCAAGTCCCGTCGCTCCGCCCGTTCGGAACGCAGCTTTTGCAGGGCCCGCACCCGCCCCTCGTTGCGGGTGCGCCGGGCCTGGATGCCTTTGCGGATCCAGATTTCCTCCTCCGCCAGTTTCTTGTCGAACACCTGCCAGTGCCGGGCTTCGGCTTGCAGGGTCCCGGCCTTCCGCTCCAGGTAGGTTTCGTAGCCGCAGTTCCAGCGGGTCAGCTTGCCCCGGTCGAGGTCGAGGATGGCCGTGGCAACTTTGCGCACGAGCGAGCGGTCGTGGGTGACGAAAAGGAGGGCACACGGCAAAGTGACCAAAAAGGCCTCCAGCCACTCGATGGCGGGCAGGTCGAGGTGATTGGTCGGCTCGTCGAGCAGAAGCAGGTCGGGCTCGGTGACGAGGGCGCGGCCGAGCAGCACACGGCGCTTGAGACCGCCGGAGAGCGTCTCGAAGCGGGCGGCGGGATCGATCTCGAGCCGGGTGATCAGGCTCTCGACCTGGTGCTCGATATTCCAGTCGTCGTTCAGGGTGAGGCTCGATTCCATGTCCCCGAGGGCCTCGGCCAGGGCGGTGTTGCCGGGCTCCCGGTCCATCCGGTCGATCATGCGGTGGTATTCGAGCAGGCGGTCGCTGCGCTCTCCGAGCCCTGCCGCGATAATGTCATAGACGCCGCCGGTCATATCGTCAGGCACCTTTTGATCGAGACAGCTCACCTTCAGGGAGGAAGGGCGTTCGATTTCTCCCCCGTCCGGCGCGACCTCTCCGGTGAGAAAGCGCAGGAGGGTACTTTTGCCCTCGCCGTTGCGCCCGATCAGACAGACCCGTTCCCGGCCCGCCAGGGTAAGCTGGGCCTGGTCGAGGACCGGACGGTCGCCAAAGGAAATGGTGAGATTGCGGAAACTGAGTAATGCCACGACTCCAGATTGAAAGAGTCCTCGTATTCCGCAATGACCGAAATGGGAATCACCCACCGATTGGTGTAACCACAAGTGCGTGGAATAATCAAAGGGATTTTTCCCAGTTTCCAGTGGTCTCCCGACACAGGAGAATGTCTTTTCCGCCAAGCCGTTTCGGTTGGACGATTGAAGTCATCCAACTACGAAGTCGCATGACTGTAGTCGTGCGATTCGGTACTCTTCCGTGGTCGCGGGGCTTGCCCCTCGATCCGAAGGTGGTGGTGGCC
>CAZDRT010000193.1:0-6781 GCA_964507815.1 uncultured Puniceicoccaceae bacterium | reverse complement strand
CGTGAAATTCCGGGCTCTCGAAGGTGGGCGCTGAAGCAACCCACCCACTTTGGCCACCAAATTATGCAGTCTCAGCCCGCTGAAAGCAGCCGCCCTCCCTCAACCGATGGAATACCGTCCCATTCAAAAATCGCGATGCTTTACGATTTTTCTCCACGCACTTGTGGTTACACCCGCCCCTGCCCACCCGGAAGGGAGATGCTTGCAAACATCGCCGGAGACAACAAGATGCGTGGGAATGGTACGTTTTTTCCGATCCGCTTTGCCGGGGACGCTGGTCTTCCTGGTCCTTGTCCTGCTCGCCGGGTGCGGGGATCCGGAGGTCCGTCTGGAGGAGCGGCTGGAATCCGCCCGGGCTCTGGCTGCTCGCGGCGATCCCGACCGGGCTCTCGAGGAACTGAACCAGCTGAACGAGGAATTTCCCGGTCGCGGGGCCGTCCTCGGCGAGATGGCGGCGATCTACGAGGAGACGGGGGAGGATTTTTTCGCCGGCTTGTTTTACGAGCAGGCGGCCCGGAGCGGCCCGGATTTCGAAGAATTGTTTTTCCCGGCCGCCCGGAGTTTCGCGGCGGGCGGCGACGAGGCCCGCGCGATCAACATTATCGACGAGTATCTCGACCGGTTTCCCGACGATGCCGAAGCCTGGCGCTTCTCCGCCGATCTTCTCGCGGGGGCGAATCGGCACCAGTCCGCCCTGAGCGCCCATCTTCGCGGCGAGCGACTCGACGGACCGTCCCGCAATCCGGAATACGCGGCGGCCGTCGGCGATCTTTATCTCCGGGTCGGCAATCTGGCCCAGGCCGAGATCTATTTCGCCACGGCCGCCGAGGAGTCGCCGCAGGACCGGCTACAGGCTCTGATCGGGCTTCTCACCATCCAGACCCGCTCGCAGGATCTGGCCCGGGCGGAGGAAACCCTCGCTCTTCTCGACGAGGAGTTTCCGGGTGCCGTCGAAGCCAGCGCGATCGCCGACGCGCGGGAGCGGATCAAGGTCTGGCGCGTGGCCCAGGATACCATCGCGGAGGAAATCGCCCGCCTCGAGGCTCTCGCGGAGGCCGAAGCCGCAACGGAGGAGGAGCCGGAGGAGGCGACCGGAGACGACGCGGGGATGGGAGACGAGGAGACGGTCGCGGCGGAAGAAGAGACCGGCGAATCAGCCGACGGTAAATTCGCCGGACTGGAAGAGGCGGATCCGGCGGACGAACCGGCCGGGGAACCCGCTCCACCACCGCCCGCGCCGCCACCGCCACCACCACCACCGACAACGGCGGAGCTGGCGCGGGCCGCCCTGGAGGAAGGGGACGCCGCCGGGGCGACGACTCTTTTCTGGGGGGCGATCGGGGAAAATCCCGACGACGCGGAACTCTGGGCCGGTCTCTCCCGGAGCTACCTCGCCGACGGCGATCCCGAAAACGCAGAGATCGCGATCCTCGAAGCCCGGAGACGCGAGCCGGACAGTCTCCAATACACCCTGACCTATCTGAAAGTCATCCAGCAGTCCCGCTCGGAAACCCGTTTTCTCGAGGAACTCGAACGGGCCTACGAACGCATTCCGAACAGCCCGGACATCGTGCTCTCGCTCGCCCGGGCCTACGGCCGGGCCGGGGGCAACCCGACCAACGCCGCGTACTTCTACGACAAGTTTCTGGAAATGGCGCCGGGGCATCCGGAAGTGACCGCCGCGCGCCGCGAGCGGAACGCCCTTCCCTGACCCACGCCCATGCCGGTCATCTCGCGCAACACCATCGACGAAGTCCGTCGGCGGGCCAACCTCGTCGAAATCGCCGGGCGCTACACCTCGCTGAAACGGGCGGGCCGGGAGTACCGCGGGCTGAGCCCTTTCGCCGAGGAGAAAACGCCCTCTTTTTTCGTCAACCCCGACAAAAACGTTTTCTCCTGCTTCAGCACCCAGGAGGCCGGCGATGTGTTCGGTTTCGTCCAGCGCCTCGAGAACCTGACCTTCCAGGAGGCGGTCGAGCACCTCGCCGAACGGGTGGGGGTGCCGGTCGAATACGATTCCGGGGGCCCGTCCCGCCAGGAGGTTTCGCTCCGCCGCCGCCTGTTCGAGGCCAACGCCCAGGCCGCCGAATTCTTCGCCCGCCGCTTCCGCGCCGAAGACGAAGCGGGGGAGGTCATCCGCCGCTACTGGACCGAAGAGCGCCGTTTCAAGATCGAGACCGCCCGGGATATCGGCATCGGGCTGGCCCCGACCGATCCCGTCCCGCTGGTTGATTTTCTCCGCGGCAAGGGGTTCGACGATCCGGTGCTCGATGCCTCGGGTCTCTTTTACGAGCGCCGGGGCGGGGGCGGGAATTTCTTCCCCCGGTTCCGGGGCCGTCTCATGATCCCGATCCGCGACGTGCAGGAGAGGGTTGTGGGCTTCACCGCCCGGGTCACGCCACTCGTGCCGGAGGACGACAAGACCCGCGAGGCGAAGTACGTGAACTCCCCCGAGACGCCCCTTTTCCACAAACGGCGGATCGTCTTCGGGCTGGAGCGCGCCGGCAAAGTCGTCCGGGGGGAGGGCCGTTTCCTCCTCGTCGAGGGCCAGCTGGACGTGATCCGTTGCTGGGAGGAGGGCCTCCCCGAAGCCATCGCCCTGCAGGGCACGGCCGCAGGAGAGGAGCAGTTTCTTTTGCTGAAACGCTACGCGGACGGGGTTGATGTCCTCCTCGACGGCGACCGCGCGGGGAAGGCCGCCGCCTTCAAGCTGATCCCGATCGGATTCCGCACGGGGATCGATCTCCGTTTCTCTCCGCTGCCCGAGGGGACCGATCCCGACGATCTTCTCCGCGAAAAGGGAGCGGAAGCCCTCGCCGTCATCCGGAAGGACGCCGAGAGCCCGATCCGGTTCGCCCTGCGTTTCCTGGCACCCGACCCCGGCTCCATGGATGCCGCCGGGCGAACCCGGGTCGCGGAACCGCTCTTCGAGCTGATGCGCGAAATCGAATCGGACGTGCTCCGGGGGGATTACCTCGAGGACGCGGCCCGCTACCTGCGGGCGGATCCCCAGTCGCTCCGCAATGATTACTCGCGGTTTGTCCGCGGGCACCGGGCTCCGGCCGCCGGGCCGCGGACCCCTCCGGACGCGCCCTCCGCCCCCGTCTCCGAACTGCGGTTGACAGAGAACGAGGAGGTGTTACTCTTTCTTGTTTTGCAATTTTCCAACATTCGTGAATTTTTCTCGCAAACTTCTATCTGTGAGTGGATTACAGAAGAGTCCCTCGCCGCGAAGCTCCTGCGCCGTCTCGGTTCGGAGCTTGTGGAGGGGTCGTTTGTGTCCGCGGAAGAGTTCGCCAACCAGTGCGAGTCGGAGGAAGAGCGCGCCTTTCTCGCCCGCCTCCTCGTCCGCGAAGTGGAAATCGAGGAGCCCGAACGCATGGCCTCCCGCACTTTTCGCGAACTCGTCCGCGGATTCGCTTCCCGGGAAATCGCCCGTCTCGTTCGCCGCATGAACGATCTTCCTCCCGGGGATCCCGAACTGCGCACCCTCCAATCCCGTCGCCGGGAACTCCGCTCACTCATTCAGCAACCGCCCGATCCAGTCCCTCATTCCTGATGTCCGCGAAAGCACCCACCAATCCCTCTGAAGCGAAAGAAGCACCCGCCAAGGTTCCCGCACCCAAAGCGCCCCCGCAAAAAGACTCCCCCGCAAAAGCGGTGAAGAAGGTTGTCGGCGGCAAGAAGACCAAAGCCGCGAAAACCGGTTCCTCCTCCGGGAAGGGTTCCCAATCCGCGCCGAAAAAGCCCGCCGCGCCAAAGAAGGCCGCCGCGCCAAAGAAGGCTTCGACGCCGAAAAAGGCCCCCGCCTCCAAGGCGGCCAAAGCTCCCGCGGCCGGAAAAGCCGCCGCGTCGGCACCCGCCGCGGAGGCGGCCGGCACCGCTCCGGCAAAGGCGAAAGCATCCGAGAAAAAGGCATCCGCCAAGCCGGAGACCGCAGCGAAGGGCGAACTGAATGACCGCATCCGCCAGTTGATCGGCCAGGGGCGCAACCAGGGCTATCTGACCTACAAGGATTTGAACGAAGGCCTTCCCGAGAGCCTCAACAATCCGGAGGAGATCGACAACGTGATCCAGATTCTCGCGAATCTGGAAATCGAGATTCTCGACAACGAGGAGGTGGAGCGCTTCAAGGAGCGTCAGGAAAAGAACGAGACGACCTCCTCGCGCGAGGCGCAGTACGACATTCTCGACGACCCCGTCCGCATGTACCTCAAGCAAATGGGGCAGGTGCCTCTGCTGACCCGGGAGCAGGAGGTCGCCATCTCCAAGCGGATCGAGACGGCCGAGCAAAAGGCCCAGGATCTCCTGTTTTCGACCGGCCTGGCCAACATGTTCCAAGTCCGGATCGCCGAGCGGCTGCTCTCCCGCGAAGAGCGGTTCGACCAAGTCGTGCTCGACAAACGGATCGACAGCCGCGAGAACTATTTCAAGGGTCTGCCCGGCTGGATCGAGAAAGCCCGCGACCTCGAGAAAAAGCTGGACCGCGCTTGGATCGATTCCTTCGACAACCAGTCGCCGTCGAACCGCAAGCGCTCCCGCACCCGTTTCAATAAGTACCTCGCCGAACTCAAGCCGATCCACCGCAAATTGTGCTTCAAGCTCAAGGTGTTCGAGGAGTTCCTCAAAGACATCGAGCCGTTCGTCCGCGAAGCGGAGGAGCTGGTGGAGAGTCTCGAGGTGGCCGAGAACCCCGGAATCCGCCGGAAAAAGGTCGTCGATGTGGACGCGGTCGAAGCCCGGCTCCTGGAGATTTCCCGCGAGCGGCGCATCGAGGCGCGGGATCTGGTCATCGAGATTTCCGCCGTGCGCCGCGCGGTCCGCGAGGCCCACAAGGCCAAGACCGAAATGGTCGAGGCGAACCTGCGACTGGTGATCAGTATCGCCAAAAAGTACACGAACCGGGGGCTCTCCTTCCTCGATCTCATCCAGGAGGGAAACATGGGGCTGATGAAGGCGGTCGACAAGTTCGAGTACCGCCGCGGCTACAAATTCTCGACCTACGCGACCTGGTGGATCCGCCAGGCCATCACCCGCTCGATCGCCGACCAGGCCCGCACGATCCGCATCCCCGTCCACATGATCGAGACCCTGAACAAGGTCTTGCAGATCCAGAAGCTCCTGCTCCAGGATCTCGGGCACGAGCCCACGCCCGAGGAAGTCGCCTCCGAGATGAACATGCCGGTCGAAAAGGTCAGCCAGATTCTGAAAATGGCGCAGCAGCCGGTCAGTCTCCAGAGCCCGGTGGGCGATTCCGACGACACCAACTTCGGGGATTTCATCGAGGACAAGACCGCCGAAAACCCCTACGACCAGACGGCCTACTCCCTGCTCCGCGAAAAAATCGTCGATGTCCTCGGCAGTCTCAGCGACCGGGAAAAGAAGGTCCTCTCGCTCCGTTTCGGTCTCGTGGACGGCTACAGCCGCACCCTGGAGGAGGTTGGCAAGCAGTTCAAGGTCACCCGCGAGCGCATCCGGCAGATCGAAGCGAAGGCCCTGCGCAAGATGCGCCACCCGACCCGCATCCGCCAGTTGCACGGATTTTTCGACTCGGACCAGGCCCAGGAGGGCTCGAGTCCGAGCGAGTTCATGGTCGCCCCCGAAAAGGAAGCTCCCGCAAACGGGAGTTCGGAAAAATGAGGATCCCCGGGACCCCGCTTCCCGCCGGAGCGCTTATCGCCGGGTGGGTCTGCCTGGTCCTGGCCGCCTGTTCCTCCGGCGGATCCCGCGGGCCCGGCGCGGCGGGCGGCGATCTCGGGGAAAACCCGGACGCGCTCCGTTTCAACCCGAACGTCCGGATTGGCGAAGTGGTCTGGATCAACGCCGAACGTGACTTTGTCGTCGTGCGGATGGACGTCGCCCGCGACTCCTTCGAAACGGCCTTCCTGCTCGCCCTCGACCCGACCGGAACCCAAACCACGGGTTTTCTCGTGGGCGGGGGCAAGGTCGAGGGTCGCTCCTTCGGCGCCCGGGTCCTCGAAGGCGATGTGCCGGTCGGCGCGGAAGTGCGGATGCCCGGTCCCGAGTGGACCGAATACCTATACAACCGCTACAACCGCCAGGAGCGCCTGCCGGACGCCGCCGGGCGCTCCCGGGGCTAAGGCGAAAGGCGATTCACTCCGACGGTTGGGAAGGGGGCAAATCGGCGGGGTAATCCACCGGGCGGCCGACCAGCCACCGCACGGAATAGTAAACGATGGAGCCCATCCCCACGCCGAGTCCGGCGACCACGCCGGCGTCAACGATCCCCCTCCAGGGCTGGGCGAGCAACCGGACCAGAAGAACCAGACCGAGGATACCTCCGGCTACGGACCAGGAGACGATCATCCGCTTCCGCGTGGCGTGAAAAAAGCCGAAACAGTAGAACGGTGCCAGCAGGCAAGGCCAGAGTTGCGGGCGCTCGAGCAGGGCCCTCGCGCGGGCGACCACCCGTGGCGAAAAGGCGCGGTGGAAGCCCTTCACCCCCTCGGCAAAAGTCATGAAAAGCAGCCAGCCGGAGAAAACGGCCCACTCGGAAATCCCGAAGGTCCCGATGGCGAAAGCCTCGACCGCTATCGGAAACAGCCGCCACACCGCGAATCCCAGAATTCCGAGCACCCCCAGAATTCCCCACGCCACGGACAAGTATAACATTCGGCAGTTTCTACGCACCCGCACCCCCGTCTGACGAGACTTATCTTGCGCCCTTTTCCGGAGGGGTGTAACCGCAAGTGCGTGGACTTCACTTGGCAATTGCAGCCATTTTTGTGAGAAAACCACGGAAAGATTCAGGGGAGCGCGG
>CAZDRT010000192.1:0-6800 GCA_964507815.1 uncultured Puniceicoccaceae bacterium | reverse complement strand
CGGGACGACTACACGGTCGCCAACCGCGCCGGCTTCCGCCACATCCAGTTTGTCGTGCCCCCCGCCGGACGCGTGGAAAACGTGGATGCCTACGTCCTCTCCCTCTGACCCGGCCCCGCCCCGCCATGCCCCGCTTTCTTCCAACAGCCCGCACGGCGCCGCCTTGCCTCAGTGCGGCCCTGCTCCCGCTCGCCCTCGCGGGCATGGCTCTCCTCGCGGGTTGTCAACCGCCCGGAGAATCCGCAGACAGTCCGGACACCGCCGCCGATGCCGCGGTCCCGCCGCAAACCGTGGCCGAGTGGCCCCTCTTCCGCGGCGACCCCGGCCTCGCCGGATTTTCCCCGGGCGACATCACCCCATTTCCCCCACCCCAACAAAGCTTGACCCAGGAAATTCCGACGTGGATCATCCGTTTCATGGATCCCGCCCGGCTCACCAACAAAGTCTGCCTCGTCACCGGGGCCGCGCAGAACATCGGCCTTGCGATTGGCCGCCGCTTTCTCGACGAGGGTCTCTGGGTCGATGTGGCCGCGGCGGGTTGGGACTGGTGGCTGCCCGATGGCTTCCTCTGCGAATGGCCGAATGCCGAGACTCCCGATCCGTAGCCACACGCACTTCTGGTTGCACCCCCCCCGAGCGCCATTCGCGCAAGCCGCACCTGGGCAGGCTATTCGATTTTCTAATCTTTTTTCTGATTTTGGAGTTGTTTTCTAATGAATTGATTTTTATTTTAAGAAAAATCAACGACCTCCTTCTCCGACTTGCCCCACTCATTCAAAAAACCCATGAACTCCCCAACCCCCACCCCGCGCTTGAAATGGCTCGCCCTGATGGCTGCTCTTGTGGCGGCGGCCGGGACGCTCCCGGCGGAACCCTGGGCCAATGATCCCCGGCACAACATGGTCCACGAGGGCGTGAGCGACATTCCCGCCAAGCTGGATCAAGCTGAAATCGTCTGGAGCCTCGACGATGGATGGAAGCACCAATATCCAATGCCGACGATGCTCGACGGTCATGTTCTAGTGGGTGCGGATGCCTCTGGTGTGATCATGGACTACTGGAAGGAGGCCGTGCCAAAGGGCGGCACCTTTACCGCCTATCGGCTCGAGGACGGGAGCTTTTCCTGGCAGTTGATCGTTCCGGGAAAAGGCTATGGCCTGGCAACCTATGGGGTTTGCACGACTCCCCTCGTGCAGGGCGAGCGCGTTTATATTTTCGCGCTCGATGAGATACTCTGCCTCGACCTGAATGGCTTGGCAGACGGCAACCAAGGCTACCAGGACGAACTTGCTTTCATGACGCAGAAGGGCTTCGCGGCTCCCGAAGGCCAGGAGGCGCCAACGGAAACCCCAAGCTGGGCGGCCGATATCCTCTGGCGGCACAGTCTCAAGCCCTACGGTCTCGACTACCAGGACGCCACCAGTTGCTCCATGATTGATGTGGACGGCTACCTGTGGGTCAGCACTTCTCACCAGTTGGGCACGGATGCCCAAGGATGGGGCGTCGCCCAGGCCGCAAAAAATGGCGAATCCTTCCAACCGGAAGACCTCCCCAAGAAAAAGCCCTACCTGATCGTGCTCGACAAGGAGAACGGGGAGCTGGTGGCCGTTGACGACATGGATATTCCGGTCATCTACCACGGGCAGTGGTCTTCGCCTTCACTGGACGCTTGACGATGGTCGACATCTGGTCGTTTTCCCGGATGGCTACGGGGTGATTCATGGCTTTGAGGTGCCCGATTTTTCTCAGGTGACCGAACCGCTTACTACGCTGCGACCGCTCTGGAGTTTCGACGTCAATCTGCCCGAATGGCGCACCAACGAGAAGGGACTGCGTTACGTTTACACGGACGATCACAGACTCTTTTTTAAGTTTCCGGTTGGATATCCTGAGGACGAAACAAAATGGATTCAGGGCTTTGACCGCAATAGCACCAGATTTTGGGGGCCAGCGGAGATCATTGGAATGCCGGCGGTCAAAGACAACCGGGTTTACGTAGCGGTCGGCCGGGACGGCTACTACAGTTCCAGGGGCTTTCCGGAGGGATACGAAATCGACTTACCGAGGGAAGGGCGCCGCCATACCGGGCCCGGACGAATGGTCTGCTTGGAAATCGGCGAGGACTTGATGCCCACGCTGGTCTGGGAAAACCGCGACGTTTTCCGCACCCAGTCCACCCCTTCCGTTTATGACGGCATGATCTTCATCGCGGACACCGCCGGAATGCTGCACTGCCTGGATCAAGCGACTGGCACCCACATCTGGCGCTACGACCTGGGGCACATGGTGGAATGCCGGTCCCAAATCGTCGCCGACGGCCATGTTTACATTTCCAGTTCCGACGGCCTCTTTCATGTCCTGAAAGCCGACGCGGAGTTGCAGCCAGTCTATCAGGAACGTTTCCGGGGCGACCATGCAACGGTCGAAGCTTTCGACGGCCACCTGATCCTCTCCGGAACGTTCGGCATGAACCTTTACCTCTCCAAAAAGCAAGAACCCACCCCATCCACGGACTAACCATGACACACTCGACCTTCTCCAAGCAATTCTTTCTCGCCTCTCTGGCCGTCATCACCTTCAGCGCGGCCCTTCCTGCCGATCCTCTTGTTGATCTCGACCAAGAATGGCGGATACAGTTTCATGCCATCGCTCACGAGATGAACGGTCGCAATTCCGACCGGCCCTACGACGAGCACCTGAATTATCACCGCTCGGATCGGCACCCGACGGATGTGGTCCTACGCCGGACCGAGGCAATGTTGAACGACCTCGAGGGCACGCCCGGCTTCGACCTCGATGCGGCGGCCTGCCGTGCGGAGTTGGCAGAACTGAAGGCTTTGGCCGACGGGCTGCCGAAAATGGGGCGGGTACCCAGCTTACAGTTCGGGACTGTGGGCGGAAAAGACCGCGACAACCTTGAAAAGCGCCCGAACAAAGCGGGAACGGTTGATCTGGGGGCACACGAAGAGGCCTTCGTCCGCGCCTGCGAATTGAACCGCAAAATCGCTTTGGCAAACCCTTTAGTCAAAAACATTGACCGGCTGGTTTTCGCGAAAAAATATCCCCCGCGGATGGGGCACATGTGTGATCAATGGTTTGGCATGGCCCAGGATCCTGGCGGCGGGCTCTTTGTTCTTGAAAACCCGACCGACGCCACTCCAAGCCTGACCAACCTCACTAAAGGCGTGGCGGTCGAAAGCGGCCCGATGGCTGGCAAGACCTTGAAGCCCGGAGCATTCGCATCGCCAGCCGTCAGCTATGACGGCAAGCATATCTACTTCGCTTACTCAGGCGTTCAGGAAGCTTTCAGTGAGCGCTGGGAGGAAGCCTACCTTCGCGGCGAAGCCAAACCCTGGGGGGGCAAATTCATCAGCGAAGAGTTCTTCCGCAGTGAAGAAGATTCTTTCAATATTATGAAGGTAAATGCCGATGGCAGCGGTCTCGTCCAGCTCACCGGCGATGCCGAAGAAGATTTCTCTCCCTGCGTCCTGCCCAACGGGCGCCTCGCCTTCGTCTCCACCCGCCGCGGAGGAGAAGGGCGCTGCCACCCCCGCCCGAATCCAAGCTACGTCCTGCACAGCATGCTGCCGGACGGATCCGACATTCAACCGCTCTCCTACCACGAAATCAACGAGTGGAGCCCGCATGTGAACAACAGCGGTGAAATCGTCTATTCCCGATGGGATTACATGGACAGGAGTTTTTCCGACGGGCAACAAACCTGGATCGCAAAACCCGACGGACGCGACTCCCGCGATCTGTTCGGCAACTACGAAAGCGTTTTCCGGGGCAAAGTGATGGAGGACTTCCGCGCAGTGCCCGACTCGCCACTTTATGTCGGCGTCAAACACAAGCATCACAGCTCCGCTTATGGTGAGCTGATGATCTATGACTCGCGTGAACCGGATACCGAGGAGCAGCCAGGCCTGACCACGCTAACCCCCCACAGTTCACAGAGTGAATATGCAACCCCCTACCCGCTGAGCGAAAACTACTTCCTCAGTGCCTGGTCTCCTGATACTCCGGACCTGACTTTGAATACGTTCCGCTGGTATTTCCCACCCACCCCGCACGGCCTCTACATCCTCGACCGCTGGGGCAACCGAACCCTGCTCTACCGCGACACGGAGATCGGCTCCATTGATCCAGTGCCTCTCCAGGCAAGACCCAAGCCTCCGGTGCTGCCCCACGCCGTGGCCACCGCAGCCCCTCCGGGACAGCAGAACAACGACCGCGACCCCCAAAAAGCGACCTTCGCGGTGATGGATGTTTACAACTCGCGCATGCCGTGGCCGGAGGACCGCAAGATCAAAGAGCTTCGCGTTGTTCAGATCTTTCCGAAGACGACCCCAAGAGTTGGCAACCCGAGAATCAGCTATAACAAAGAGATCAACGCCCGTGGTATTTTGGGCAATGTTCCTGTGGAAGAAGATGGCAGTGCCCACTTCGAGGTGCCAGCTGGCGTGCCCATTTATCTCCAGGCTCTGGACGAAGACGGTCTAGCCATTCAAAGTATGCGAACCAGCTTCTATGGCATGCCCGGCGAGGTAAACACCTGCGTTGGATGCCACGAACCAAAGGGGGCACCGAAATTCGAGGGCACCATGCCCCTCGCCATGACCCGTCCGCCAAGCGTGCCCACGAATGCGCCAACCGAAAGTTTCCCCATGTCTTTCGCCCGAATGGTTCAACCCGTTTTAGAGCAAAACTGTGTCGAGTGCCATGACACAGATAAATCGGGCAAGGCACCCAGCTTTGCGAGCGCAGGTGCTTCCCATAGACAACTGAAAGAGTGGGCCTTCTGCTTGGACCAAAAGGGCAACATTATAACCATGCCCAAGGGCGAGGAAATCCCCACCAGCCCGGTCCGCACCATTCCCGGCAAGACCGGAGCCGTCATGTCGCGCCTCTATCCCCTGCTCACCGAGGGCTCGCACAAGGATCTGGTCGAACTCTCCCAGGAGGACATGACGCGCCTCACCGCCTGGCTCGACAACATGAGCGTCTTCTACGGCGCCTACGAAGAAACCAGCGCCCAAGCCGCGGGCGAAAAAGTCATGCCGAGTCTGTATTAACCCCTAAGACCGCCGCATCACTTGCTCCGGGGACCGTAAGGGGGCATCGGATCGCCGTGCTCGATGGCACCCAGGTCGGGAGCCCTGCCGTTGAACCCGTCGTTGATGTTCGGCACCACCGTGCCGGCGTCGATCGCCTGCGCGCCGTCCTTCAGGCGGAAGTCCAGACCCGGCAGGCGGTAGCGCGTCTCGCCGTCCGGCTCGGGCGCGTTCACGAACAAGTCCTCCCATCCGGGGATCAAAATGCTGTTCTTCTCGAAGCCCGTGGCTCCGGTGTAGTCCTCCAACGTGGCGTATTCGGTGATGTCCCGACCGTCGAGCAGTGCGAACGGCCGGTCGCTCATCACCGCCGGCACCAGCCGCAGGCCGTTGTAGTCGCTGACCGCCCCGGGCTCGCCCCGCTTGTAGGTGATCATCGCATTCTCCTCGTCACGCCTTCGGGAGGGGGTGTAAACGAACAGGTTGTTCCAGTAGCGCAGGTTATTGCTGCCGTGCTGGAGACGGCGTGCCGTGCCGAAAACATTGTTGACCGCAATGATCGAACTCGGCAGCTTGAACGTGCGGTCAGAGCGGGTGTCGTTGTAGAAGAGGTTGCGGATGAAGTAATACGGCCCGCCCGGGGTGGACTGGGTGGACGGACTGTTGTTGGTGATGAAGGCGTTCTCGATGAAACGCCCGTTGAAGTAGGAGCCGTCGGCCTCCAGGCTGTTGTCCCCGGAGCCGAAGACGTAGTTGCGGTAAACATCGACCGAGGAGGTGAAGTCGCCGCGCTCGTAGCTGGTGTCGCGGTCCCACCAGCCCAGGTCGATGCCGTCCTGGAACCACTCCAGGTGGTTGTATTCCACCACATGGCCGTGGCCGCAGACGTTGATGCCGAAGGGCGAGATGTGCTGGTTCATGCGCATGTTCCCGACGGCGCGGCCAATGAACGTATTGTCGGCGATATACCAGCCGGAGCCGGTGCTTTCGTCGCCGTAAACGCCCATGCGCACGTCCTCCCCGTGCAGCCCGGTCACGATCAGCCCGTCCGGCGCGTGGCCGAACGGGTAGAGGCCGGTCATGACGACGCACTCGGTGTTGCTCACGCTGATGTCCCGGATCCAGACGTGATCGGCGTGGGTGGCGTCGAAAACGGCGTAGTTGTCGTTGCCTTCAATCATCACCTCGCCTTCGCCGCGGATGACGATGGGCTTGCCGGGCTCGCCGGTCACATTAATGTCGACGGTGCCGAAAGCCTCGCACCACGGGCCGGAGTGGATGCCGTCCAGTCCTTTGTTGCCCGAGAAGTGCCAGCCCCGCGGCTCGGTGTCGGCATAAACGGGCATGGCCACGTCATGGAAGGTGCAGTTGGTCACCGTCAGATTTTCGGCGTTGTCCCAGCCGTGGTGGCCGACAATCAGGGCGGACCGCGCGTTGCGGAAGGTCAGGCCTTCGATCCACAGGTCGTGCGTGGCGGCCAACTGGAAAATGGCTTGGTTGCCGCCGCCGTCGAAGACGACCTCCCCGTCGCCGGCCGCCTTGAAGACGATGGGCTGACCGGGTTCGCCGCCGCGGCGGAACCACCACACGCCCCACTTGGGCCCCTGGAACAGGCGGTCGCGGTAGTTGTACTTGTCCACTTTGTAGGTGCCGCCGTGGAACAGCACGGTGTCGCCGGGAGCAACGACCATCTCCTCGCTGCGGCGCTTTAGGTTCAGGATCGGCGTCTCGTAGTGGTCCAAGCGG
>CAZDRT010000191.1:0-6836 GCA_964507815.1 uncultured Puniceicoccaceae bacterium | reverse complement strand
TTCATTAAACATTAGCCTCTAACGACTTGTTATACTGTTATCAATCCAACTTCCGCTTAGTTCGGCGGCGTACGCACTATTATTGGATAAATTTTGATATTCCCTCCACGCACTTGTGGTCACATTCCGTCTTCGGGCGGGAGGTGTTTTTTGTTTGCGGCGGGGGGCCGTTTGGGTAACAGATTAGGGGTTTCCCGAGCCACCGGCACCCGAAAGTTAACGAACATCAAACCCTGAACCATGACAACCCTCTCGAATTGCGGTCGCGACCCTTCGCGATGACTTTGGCCGAGCGAGACCGGTCCGCAACAATCGTCCCCAGCCCCTTTCCGTTATGTCTGATTCCGAAACCGACAGCAGGCCCTCCCCGGACTCCGAGGCGGAGGAAACCAAGGCGATGGTTCGACCGCGTCTGGTCGTTTCGCGGAAAAAGACGGTTTTTGTCTTCGCCAGGAACGAGGAGGATTCCGACGTGGAAGAAGACGAAGAGGAGGGTGGCGATTTTTACGATTTTACTGAAATCGACACGAAGTTCCGCATTGTCAATGATTTGGATGATTGATCGGCGGAGAAAACAGTTGCGTCGGGACGCGGGGGGGGGCTTCGAGTGATTTTCTTCCTTGGTAACGTTTCGTAAAAGCCTTTATCTTCCCATTTTTCCAATGATGCTTTGTAAAACCGCCCGTTCTCCGCTCCTCTCCACAGTTTCCCGAAGACCGCTCCGGATCAGACCTTTGTGCCGACGGTGGTGGTTGGTTCTTCCTCCGCTCATCGCCGTCGGCGCGCCGGTGTCCGCGGCCCGGCCCGCCTTGCCCGCGGCCCTTCATACGGCGGCGGCGGTTGCCGTGGGAGCGGCGGATCGCAATGTCCTCCTGGAGGAGGATTTCGAGAGTGTCGAGGGGGAAACCCGTGCGGATCGTTTGAGTGGATGGCGGATGGATGAGGGCGCATCGGGCATCGTCCGGGAATTGCCGGGCTCGGACGGGCGGGCGCTGGGGTTCAACAGTGGAAATATCACCAGGGAATGGTCCTCCGGCTCCCCGGATGAGGTCTCCTGGGTGGACATGCGGATCAAAGCACGCCCGATGAGTGACGAACCCGCGATCCGGGAGGATACGAGCGCCGCCTTTTATTTCACGCCCCGGGGCCAGCTCCGGGTGAACAACGGCGGCGTTTGGCAGGATGCGCGGACGGCACCCGTCAATTTGAACGAGTGGCAGCGAATCGTGACGAAAATGAATTACGGGGCTTCGCCGCAGACGTGGAGCATCTGGCTGAACGGGCATGTGGCCGGTGTCGATCTCCGCTTCGCGAATCGTGTCGATCAGTTCGGGAAGATTACCTTTGGCAACGAGAGTTCCGCCGATTCGTATTTGGATCGTTTGGAGATCGGTGCGGGGGAACCGGTGATCCCCCCGGTCGCCAAGGTCGCCGAACCTCCGTTGGAGAAGCCGGAAATTCCTCCCGTCGCCAAGGGGGCCGACCGTCCGGCGGAGAAGAAACCGGAGACTCCGGCGGCGGATAAAACGACCGAGACCCCGACGGTGGATCGACCGGAAGCGCGCCCCGCCGCCTCTCCGGAGGACGGGACGGTCGCGGGCGCAACGGAACCCGCCCGGCAGGACCCGGCCGCCCGCGGGACCGCTCCCGCGACGCCCCATCCGGTTCTCCCCCCGGCGGCTCTTTTTCTCGTTCCCGTTGCGGTTCTCGGAGGGCTTTTTTTGCGGACGAGGAGTTCGCAGCCGAAGGGTTCTCTTGTTGAACAGGCGGGTGCGTTTTCCGCTTTGGCCCTGCTTGCGGTCCTCCTGTACTTTGTCTTTCCTCCGGTCGAGGCGGCGGCCGGACGTTCCGTGTTTTTATTGGCGGCCGGCCTAGCGCTCTACCTCGGTGGATTGGGATTCTGGTTGATCCGGAGAGATCGACCGGAGGAAATATCGATACTCTTCCGGATCGCACCCTTCGTGGGTGTTGCCGGGCTGCTTTTGATCGGCGTCGGGGTCGTGGTGCCATTGGCCATCGGAATCGGCTTGTTCTCGGTCGGCTGGCTTTTCGGATTGGTCGGGTGCCTGACGTTTGTGGAAAGCGGGGTTCGGGGAGCCCGGTCCTTTATTGCGGGGATCGCCGCCGCCATGGCCGGACCCGCGCTCATCCTGCAGCAAACGAATACGACCGGCTGGATATTGCTGGTCTCATACTGCGCCATCCCCCTGTGTTTTGGTGTCCCGGATGCCAGACGGAAATTGAAAAAGCAGGAGCAAATCCGCCAGTTTGAGAGCAAGGGCAGATTGAAACGCCCGGTCATACTGGAGGAAACCGATGCCATCGATGAGGTCGTGGTCAAGGTGCCCCGCGAGAAGAAGCCCAAGCGCTCGCGCAAAGGCCCTTCGCGTTCCCGGTCCGCCTCGAAGGAGCGACCCGTGATTATCTCCCGCGACCAGGAGGCGGAAGACGGAGAAGGGGAAGAGGAAGAGGAAGCTCCCTTCTTCGGCGAGGGTGTCCTGGCCACGGAACCGGGACGTCAGGGAAATATCCGGCTCGATCCGTGGACGGGTGCCGCCGTTCAAGAGGGCGGGGAAGAGGAGTCTTCCGAAGAGATGGAGCGCTTCAATCCGGAGGAGGGGGAGGAGGAAGCCTTTCCGGAGATGCAGCCGTTCGGCGACGAAGAGGGAGAAGAATTCCCGGAAATGCAGCCGTTCGGCGACGAAGAGGCGGAAGATTTTTCCGACGGGGAATCCGCCGACACGGAAGAGGGGAAGGAAGAAGACGGAAACAAGGATGAGCGCCGGAGCTGATCGGTGCGGCGACTTTCGTTGATGGCGACCGCTGCGGGATTGGGGTATGGATGATTTGATAGGTGGTGCTACCGGTTGTCTCCAACCGGGGATGGAGGTCGGAGACTTCACGGTCATGGAATTCCTCGGATCCGGTGCCCATGGAGAGTCGTATCTGGCCGTCGGTGCGTCGGGGACCGAGGATACGGTGGTGCGCTTGCTCTCTCCCCAGCGCAATCCGGTGGATCGCATGACCGGGCGAATCGCCGATCTGATGGAGAAGGGGCGCAATATCCGCAATCTCCACGTGCTCGAATACCTCGACGGCCAGTCCGACGAGTTTTTCAACTGGGTGGCCTTCCGCCGGTCCGACTGGGTGCCGCTCTCGCGGGTGATGCGCGAGCGGAAAAGTCGTGGCGGGGGCGGATTTTCGGAGAAAGAAGTGCGCCGCATGATCTTTCAGGTGCTGCTCGCGCTGTGCGTCCTCCACAAGCGGGGGATCGTCCACGGTGCGCTGAAGCCCGCGCACTGCTTCATCGACGATCAGTTTTGCCTCGAGGTGGCGGATTCGGGGCTATCCCCCCTGCTCGGGTCGCCGACACACTTCGGTTCTCCCGAAGCGGGCCTGGAGGTAGTGGATATCCCTGGTTTCAACCCGAGGGCGGGGGCGGTGATCGAATCGGTGCTTTTCGCCGCGCCGGAGTGTGTGGCGGGCGCGGAGTATTCGGTGGAAAGCGACCTGTACTCGGTCGGCTTCCTGGCCTGGCACCTCTTCACCGGACATTCGCGCGCCGACGCCAACTTTTTTTACGAACTCGAAGAGGAGATACAATCGAGATGGGGGGCCTGGTTTCTGCGGGCAACGGAACTCCTTCCCGAAAACCGATTTCACTCGCCCGAGGACATGCTCGCCAACCTGCCCGGCGTGGAGGTGGTCGAAGAAGAAAAAGAGGCTTGACTATCAGCGTGTTTCAAGAGAATGTTAAAAAGTTTCGATCAGATGATTTCCTTTGATGTTCGATTGAGATCGAGCAAACATCAGTAAGTTACGATAATCCCCTCGGCCCCAAAAACAGGAAAGCAACACCATGAGAAAGTTTCGAGTTACCACCGCCGTCACGAAGTATTATTGGGCAGACTCGCGAGAGGATGCGTCGAATTTCCATGATGAATTGATCCGGCGTGGCCAGCTCCGGATCGAGGAGGATGGACAGACCGAGTCTTTCTTCTGTTTCAATGCGCGGGAGCAGATGATCGAGGTCCCGGAGGATTTCTCGAAAACGCGCGATCCGCGCGAGAGGTTGCGCCCGGGCGATTGGCTCGAAGTGGGTGGACCGGCCTCCGACGTGATCGCGATCGTTCGCCGGGTGACCCGCAACCGCGTTTACTATTTGGAGACCTCCGGGATGAGCCTCCTGGCCGTTACGATCGAACAGTGGGATCGCTGGGCCGCTCAATTCCCCATCCATGCCTCGTATGAAGAGGTTCTCCCCTGGCCGGTCACGAACCGGGTGATCGAGGCCCACCGCGAGAAGGGTCTGCTCTCCGGTCTCAGCGCCGGCGGCGATTCGAACCTGATCCTGGATATCCTTCACGACTACGGCTACATCCCCAGCGATTGGGAACTCGAAAACGGGTTCTGGGCCGAGCGGGTTCTCGAAGAGGCCATCGACATGGAGATCCAGAAACAGGCGGAAGAAGAGACCGCCGATTCGCTGGTCAGGGACGAAGTTCCGGCTGACTCCAGCGGGGTCAGCTTTTCCGCGTCGATCCCAACCATCGACGATTTCAAGTGGTAGTACGATTTGATGAGCCGAAAAATAGCATTTTTGAATTACAAGGGGGGCGTGGGCAAAACCTCTCTCACCGTTAATATCGCGGCGGCCCTGGCCGAGGCGGGGAAGCGTGTCCTCATCGCCGATCTCGACACCCAGTCGAACAGCAGCATCTGGTTGATGCGGCTCGAGAAGTGGAACCGCATCAACATGACGAACCGGGACATGATCTACTCGATTTTTGTTCCCGGCGAGCAGCGCTTGGCGGACATCGTCCGCAAGGATGTCGTCAAGGATCAATCGGGCAGATGCATTCTGCCGGGGCTGGATCTTCTCCCCACCAGCTTCAATTTCATCGATCTCGAAAACGAGTACGTGCCCGACCCCTACAATCCCCACTTCCTCCTCTTTTACCGGCAGTTGAAGGAAATCGAGGATCAGTATGATTACATCCTTTTCGACTGCCCGCCGAATTTCCTGCGGGCCACCCAGCTCGGAGTGTTCGCGTCCAACGAAATGATCGTCCCCTCCAACCCGGACGCGCTGAGCCTCATCGGTTTCACGCTGATGGTCGAAAAGCTCATGCTCTTCCACAAGCGTTCGTCGGGCTTCCGGAAAAAAGAGATGGGCACCCCGGCATACGTCCGGGGAATCATTTTCAACGCGATCAAGTCGAACGTGGATATCAGCGTATCCGTCATGCGCATGCAGATGCGGCTCAAACAGTTCGTACGCCAGCGTTTCGTCGCTCCCGACGCCCGTGTCTTTGAGAACAGGGTGCGGGATGCGACCATTGTCCGCCGGGCCGTTTCTCTCGGCATCCCCGTGAATCTGGTCGCGGGACAGGAGACCCAGGCGGGCATCGCGAACGACTTCCGGGCTCTTGCCGCCGAGATCGACGGCCAGGAACTGCCCCAGCGGGAAGTCCCGAAGGTGGCGGATGATCCGTCGGCCACCGAACCCCAGGAGGTTTCTGTAGGATGAAAGAACGAGAACTGACAGTTAAACAGCGCCGGTACTTCCGGCAGTACCGCCCCCGCTACACGGACCGGGATTGGGATTTGTTGCGGATGAAGATTCCGACCATGGATATTCTGAGCCTCCCGATTGCCCCCCTTTACCTCGACGTCATTGGAAAACCCTGGCCCGGAAAGCGTCGTCCCGCCCCGATCAGCTCCTACTTCGACCAGTCCTACGAAGAACTGATCAAGGAAGCGGGTTTCAAGCCCAAGGAGATCGATCTCTTGATCGACCTGGTCTCACGCGTTGTCCAGACCGAAGAGGGCGAGAAGAACATGGTGCAGAGCGAGAGGATCAACTCGCAGACCAACGACTTCTTCTTTCGCACCCTCGAAAAACTCGGCGTTCGCCCCGACCTGCGCATCGACTTTCTGGCTCTGGATGAGGAGACCCTGGACCTGTGCGAGGGAGCCGAGGTCGATGATTTGGAGAAAATCCTGCGGTACGGGATCTTCCTCTCCGAAAAACGATTTCTCAGCGGGGATTTGAGGGATCTCGTGAACGCCGTTTCAACCGAAAGCCAGCAACTGCTGGCCCGGTTTCTGCCCGTGGTTCCGGGGGAGCGGGGAACCAAGCCCTGGAAGGCGATGGAGAATGTTCTGGATAAAATTCCGGAACGCTTCCGAGGGCCGTTGGTCAAATTCTACGGCGGCGGGTCGGCGAACGTGCCCGACGAAGACCGGGAGGCCTTTGAGCAACTTCGCCAGCGCCTGGATATGATCGGGCTCGAATTCCGCGCCCTTTTCCCCGAACCAGCCCGCTCGGTCCGCGAGGAAAGCGACGGGGGAGCCGAGGTTTTCCGATCGATTTTCGACGACGAAAAACGCCTGCTCGCCCAGTACATCGTCCGGGGCCGCGCAAGCTCCTCCGGCGCGAAAGCATCCGAAGCGCCCCGCAAGCGCGTTTCGTTCGTGCGCGGTCTTCTCGGGCGGGTCGGCGCAGGCTGAACCCGGCTGGCGGTTGCGCCCGAAAAAAACGCTTCCTTCGCCATCAGGTGTAAGCGCAAGGAAGGGGGATGCATCGGCGGATTCCGCCTGTTTTACAGAAAGGCCCTGTCGCCCAGACCGATGGGATCGGATCGCTGCTCCATCGCTGATGAATAATGGAACCTAAGCTTATGGTTTGTAATGGATTATTCGATAATCGAGAAGCCTCCCAGAATATGGGTGTAACCACAAGTGCGTGGAGAAAAATCGTAAAACATCGCGATTTTGGAATGGGCCGATATTCCATCGGTTGAGGGAGGGCGGCTGCCGTGCCACGGCGTAGC
>CAZDRT010000190.1:0-6839 GCA_964507815.1 uncultured Puniceicoccaceae bacterium | reverse complement strand
CTGAAATTAGACTCGACAACCGCCGCAGGTTCGGAGAGCCTATCCATTGTTCCCATTGGACCACGCCAAAGGCAGCCGGAAAATTCCGGCTACGGGGACCCCGACCGGGGGATTAGCTCAGATGGTTAGAGCGCCTGCTTCACACGCAGGAGGTCGGCGGTTCGAGTCCGCCATCTCCCACCAGTCTTCGCTTAAAGGGACAACGCCAGTTCTTGGCGCTGAGCAGCTCAAAGAGCGAAGACCAGCCCACGGACCAACGCACCCAGCGACCAAAGTAGGTAGGTTGCTTTAGCGCCCACCTCCGGGAGCCGGAGATTTCCCGCCCACGCTGAACCACCGCAACGATCCGAAACCTTTCCTTCCGGCGCGAAAACCGGGGGCGGCACGCCGCAGGCGGCGGCCCTACGCGGGAATGGGGGCGGCACGCCGCAAGCGGCGGCCCTACGCGGGAATGGAGGCGGCGCGCCGCAAGCGGCGGACCCTACGAGAGAATGTAGGGCTCGCGCTTGCGCGATGCCGCAGGCCACCGGGCGAGGTCGCCACCCCTGTCGCGGCACGCGCGCAAGCACGCGGCCCTACCCCGCCGCGCAAATGACGGGGACGCCATGAGCGGTCGCGGCACGCGCGCAAGCACGCGGCCCTACGAAAAGACTGATCCGCATCGCAAAAATCGCGGGGCCTCGTGCAATGGCCGCGAATCGACTTGTTTATCAATGTTAGGATCAGCGCAATCGTGCCGCTCCTGTGGTTCATGAAGCAGAGCCATCCCTTATCCCGTATTGCCTTCCCCTCATTATCGGTCGCTCACGCGCGGGTGAGGGACAGACCCTCCGACAAAAAAGGGGCCGCGTCGAACGCGGCCCCTGCTTGCGATAAAATGCGAACCGGATCAGGGATCCGGCCGACGGAAGAGGATCAGCTCTCCTCGGGCGGTTTCGCCACTTGGTTCTGCTTCTTGATGTTGTAAACCGTCTGAGCGGACTTGCCGATGGCGGCCGCGACTTCCTTGTCGGTCCGGCCTTCCTTGATCATTTGGAGGGCCTTTTCCTTCTCCTCGGGAGTGGTTCGCGGAGATTTCTTGGCGGCTTTGCGAGCGGCTTTTTTGGTGGCCTTCTTCGTGGCCTTCTTGGCGGTCTTCTTGGAAGTCGTTTTGCGACCGCGCTTCACCGCTTTCTTGGTGGCACCCAGGTCGCCGACCATTTCGAGGAAAGCATCCAGTTCCTGTAAGCTGGAATAGCCCGCGTCCGCCAAAGTCGCAAGGAGCTTATCGCTCATCGCCTTCAACTTGCGAGCCTCCCGGATGGATGACTTTAGTTCCGTCAGTGTTTGGATTTTGTTTTGCATGTTTGCCATATCGAGAAGAAAAATCACCAAAGATATTCCATAAGTCCATACTAAAATAAACTTTTGCAAAAAAAGTTTAGAGTTTCTTTAGGACCGGATTACCCCTTCGGGCAACCTCCCTGAAACGCGTTCCTTTTAAAGAAAAAAGCGCGAGGCCCCACCTAAACACGAAGCCCGGATTTGTTGTTGTTTCGAACAACTTGCCGGGCCGCGTGCTCCCGCCGCCACGGAAAACCTCCAACTTAATCCCGGCGCCGCGGGACAAGAGTGTCCCGCCTCCTCATTATGAATCCCCTTGCCGGAGGGTGGACACTCCTGTCCACCTCTTTCCGCAATCACATCCGACTCCCGACCAAGACCGGGATTCTTTCCTTGCCAAACAAATAAACTTTTGTTCACTATTTATTCCTCATGAATTCCACCTCTTCCATTCCCTTCGAAACCGTATGCCGGGAGGTCCGTAGTCGCTTTCCCACGGCTTTCGCCACCACCCCGGAGGCTCCGCCCCCGGCGGTCGGGGACATCACCGAATGGACGGCCCGCTGCCCCGATCTGCCGGGGTTCCACCAAGTCCGGGCCGGGGGCGGCTGCGGAAGTCTGGAGGTTCTTCTGAGCCTGGTGGCCGAGACGGGGGCGCGGCCCATGCGGATGGTCTGGATCGATCCGGCGGACTCGCTCGATCCGGCCACTGCTTTCGAACGCACCCCCTCGCATCTCCTCTGGGCGCGGGGCGGGGGTCTGCCGGGTGCGCTCCGGGTGGCCGACGCCATCCTCCGCGACGGCGATTTCCCGTTTGTCTGCCTGGACGGGGTCCTTCTCCCGGCGGCGGAATGGCGGCGCATCCCTCTGTCGCGCTGGTACCGTTTGCAGCGTCTGGTGTCGCGGCGGCAGGCGACCCTCCTTTTGTGGACGCCCCCGCTCGCGATCCCGGCGGCCTCGCGGCGTTGGACCCTCTCGACCGAGTGGTCGTTCGACCACCTCTTTGATCGCTCGCCGGAGGAACTCCGGGCTCGGATCCGCATCGCCCCCGCCGACGGAGCGGAAATGGAAAACCGGGCCGGAGAGGGCCGTCGCCCGGCCTGAGACGTATCCACCCGCACAAGGATACCAGCGTGTTCGCCACTCTTTTGATCCCCGACTTCCCGCTGGCGGCGGCTCTCCGGCGGATGGAGGATCCGCCGCCGCCCCCGCGGGCGACCGCCGACTCCCGCGGGCGGACCTCGGTCGTCGGCGCGGCGGACGAAGCGGCGCGGCGCGCGGGAGTCACACCCGGGATGAACACCGGGCGGGCCCTCGGTCGCTGCCCGGCCCTTGCGCTCGTCGCCCCCGATCCACGGGCGGAGGAAGCGGCCGCGGGCTGGCTGCTGGCCGCGGGCACGGGAATCTCCCCGCGGGTCGAGGCAACCGCCCCCGGAATCGTCACCATCGACCTGCGGGGAACGGACCGCCGGACAACGGAGAGGCGGTTGCGGAAGGCGCGGGCGGACTGTCCCGGGATCCGTATCGGTATTTCCGACACACCGGAGCGCTCGGGGTGGGCGGCCCTGCGGGCGGAGAATATGGTGGATACCACCGCGGAGGAGGTCCTCTTCGGAAACTTCCCCCCGGCGGAGGCCCCCCTGCCCGAGGCGATCCGGCGCACCCTGCTCGACTGGGGGCTCCCCGATCTGCTCGCTTTCGCAAGGATGGCGAAGGAGGATGTCGGCCGCAGGCTCGGCCCGGAGGGAATAAGGCTGTGGGAGGAGATGAAAGGCCGCCGGGCCCGTCTTCTCCGGACGGTCGGGGAGCGGCCGCGTTTCCGGAGCGCCGCCGACCTGGAGCATCCCGTGGAGACACTGGAACAGGCGCTTTTTCTCATCCGCCGGTTACTGGGGGAAATCTGCCCGGCCCTGGCGGCGGCCGGACGCGCGGCCCGGGAGCTGCGGCTGGCCTGGCGGACCGAAAGCGGGGAAAAGGGGGGCCGCCGGTTCGCCCTGCCCGAGCCCACCGACCGGGCTGCGGTCCTCTTCGCCCTCCTGGAGAGCCATCTTTCCGGGGTCACCACGGAAGCGGCCCTGGTTTTTATCGGGATCGAGGCCGAACCCACCGATCCGGTCACCGCCCAGCGCGATCTTTTCGAAGTCTCGGCGGAAAACCCCTTCCGGTTCGAGGAGACTCTCTCCCGCATCCGCGGCATCGTGGGCGGGGATCGGATGGGGGTGCCGGTCCGCCTCTCCTCCCACCATCCCGAAGCGTGGCGGATACAGGCGCCGCCCGCGCGACTCGAAACCCGCGAGGAAGCGGCCCCCTACACCCGCAGGAGCGGACCGGCCCTGCGCCGCTTCCGTCCGGCGAGGACGATCCGGGTGTGGTGCCGGGAGGGGCGGCCGGTGCGCTTCCTCTGGCAGCAACAGTCCTTCGCCGTCCGGTCGGTACGGGGACCATGGCGGATCTCGGGTGACTGGTGGGACCCCCGCCACCTCTGGGCGAGAGAAGAGTGGGACGTGGAATGGGAGGGAGCCCGCTTCGGCCGACTGGTGCGCCATTCGACGGGAAGCTGGGAGTGGGAGGGGCTCTACGATTGAGACCTGAAATCTGAAACCCGAGACTTGAGCCCTGAGACCTGAAATCTGAGAACGGCGCTTCTAAAATAATGACAGTCCGAACGCGCTTTCATAAACGACCCACACAAGAAAGAGCAGAAAGACTCCCCCCAGGACCACCTTCACAATCCTCCGCTTGCGGCGCTGGCCGCGGTCGCGGAATCCGGAAAACTCCCGCCCCTCCCGGGTCGAGCGGGCGAGATGGCGGCCGAAAGAGAGGCCGAAGCCTTTTCCGCCACCGGAGAACAGACGGTACGAACGGGCCCGTTCCCGCCGGAAGTAGCGCCAGCGGTAGAATCTGCGGAAAAAAATCATGTTGAAGGACGACTCGGAAACCGTGACCCTATGACTTTGTCCATTTCGGATCGAGTGAAAACCACGACCAAGACCATTCGCGAACTCAAAGGCCGCCGACCCATCGCCGCGTTGACCGCCTACGATTTCCCCACCGCCGTCCACGCCGACGAAGCGGGGATCGACCTTATCCTCGTGGGTGATTCCGTCGGGACGACCGTCCTCGGCTTCCCCAACACCGTGCCGGTGACCCTGGAAATGATGGAGCACCACACCGCCGCCGTGCTGCGGGCGGTGCCCGATGCCCTGGTGGTGGTCGATCTGCCCTTCGGCGAGGCCTCCCTCGGGCGGGAGCACGTCCTGCGGGCCGCCCGGAAGTTTCTCCGCATGGGGGCCGGGGCGATCAAGCTCGAAGGCGGTCGCACGCGCGAGGATCTGCGCTCCTTTCTCGTCGAATCGGGGGTTCCGGTCCTCGGCCACATCGGTCTGCTCCCCCAGCACGTCCGCGTCGAAGGTGGCTACCGCCGCTACGGCGGCGATCCCGACGAAGCGGAAAGTCTCCTCGCCGACGCGGTTTCGGTGGAGGACTCCGGCTGTTTCGCCTGCATCGGGGAAATGATCGATCCGGCCGCCGCCGCCGAAATCCGCGCCCGGATCGAGATCCCCTTCATTGGAATCGGCTGCGGTCCGGATTGCGACGGGCAGATCCTCGTCAGCCACGACATTCTCGGTCTGGGCACGGAAAAGCCACCCGGCTTCGTCAAGGTGTACGCCGAACTGGGCCAGCAGATCCGGCGCTCTTTCGAAACCTACCGCGACGATGTGATCCACGAACGCTTTCCCTCATGAACTTCGCCGTCCTTGGATCCGGGGCCTGGGGCACCGCCCTCGCTCTCCACCTTCACCGGTGCGGGCACACCGTCACGCTGACCTCCCGTCGGCTCGAGCACGCCGCCGCGATGGCCTCCGAACGGGAGAACCGCGAGTATCTCCCCGGGCACACCATCCCCGACGACCTCCAGATCGGGCACGAGATCAAGCCGGCTCTCATGGAGGCCGATGTCGTCGTGCTCGCCCCCCCCGCCAAAGGCCTGCGGGATCTCTGCGGGCGCATCGCCGAAACCCGCGACAGTTCGTGGGGGATTGGAGCGGTCGTCACCGTGTGCAAGGGCCTCGACCCGCGCACGCTCGAGCTGCCGGTGGAAGTGCTCCGCGAAGTACTGCCCTTTTACCCGGCCGGAATCCTGAGCGGACCGACCCACGCCGGCTCCCTCGCCGAAGGGCTGCCGGGGGCGGCGGTGCTCGCCTTCGGGGAGGACACCCCGTGGATACGGGAACTGCAGGCGGCCTGGAGCAACGAGACCTTCCGCCTCTACTTCTCCGACGATCCGACCGGCGTCTCCCTCGGCGGCAGCCTGAAAAATGTTTTCGCCATCGCGAGCGGATGTTGCGACGGCCTCGCGCTCGGCGACAACGCGAAGGCCGCCCTTCTCACCCGCAGCCATGCCGAGATGGTCGAGATCGGAACCGCCCTCGGCGGCAAGCGGGAAACTTTTTCCGGTCTAAGCGGGATCGGCGACCTCGCGGCCACCAGCTACGGCGCGTGGAGCCGCAACCGGACATTCGGCGAGGATCTCGCCCGGGGCAAACCGGTGCGCGAGCAACTCGAGGGACGGCGGACCGTCGTCGAAGGCGCTCTATCCGTGCGCTGGTACCGGGAGCGCTGCCGGAAAATGCACCTCTCCACCCCCATTCTCGACGAAGTGTATGCCCTGGTTTTCGAAGACAAGGAGCCCGCGAAAGCGCTCCGGGACCTCATGACCCGCAGGCTCAAAGCCGAATAGGGTCGGGTGGAATTCGCTATTGGATGGAGGAGAATCGGCGGACAGGAGTGTCCACCTTCCGGCACGGCTGGATGTCAATCTCCGCTCGCAATCGATGTTCAACCTTGCGCGCGCGAAAGGTTACGAGAGGATCCAGATCGAAAAATCCCTTGTGGAGGAGAGCCCGGAACAACATCAGCTGGTTGTCTCCACGCACGGCCAGGAAATTTCCGAAAGTCAGCCACGGCTCCTTGATACGCTCGGAAAGCAGATTATTCAATCCGCTCAAATATCGGGAAGACAAGACATACTCGGACTGATCGAATCCTTGGAAGGTCTCGAGGTCATTGGAAGATCCCGGAGACAGCCGTAGGGGTCCGGAAACAGCCGGAGGGGGTCCGTCCAAATTTCCCTGTTTTTTGGTCTTTCGGACCGCCGAATGGTCGAAGGGATCAGACGCACAGGTTCTGGGTTCCGGGATCGGATCGCAAGTTTGGATCCGACTCTCGTTCTCAGGGGCGGGCAAAAGGTGACACGCTCAAGCAACCCACCCACCGGGGACACCGACAAAGGCGCCGGATGGGGTATCCTGCAAGTCCGGGTTTTCGTGTTTTCCCGGAAGAGTCCGAACGGCCGCTACTCCCGGGGTTCCGAAACTTTTTCTTCGGAAGGATTCTCCGATTTCTCCTCCACGGGATCGAGGGCGGCTTCAAGTTCGCCGGTCAATCCGCCGCGTTGCCTCGGCGTAGCATTGTCTTCAGCGCGCTGCTTTCAGCGGGCTGAGACTGCATAATTG
>CAZDRT010000189.1:0-6913 GCA_964507815.1 uncultured Puniceicoccaceae bacterium | reverse complement strand
TCAGCGTGAACGGGAAATTCTGGGCTTTCGAAGGTGGGCGCTGAAGCAACCCACCTACTTTGGCCGCCCAATTACGCAGTTTCATCCTGCTAAAATCAGCGCGCTGAGGACAATGCTACGCCAAGTCAAGAGCCCCCGCGACCACGGAGGAAAGCGGAAAGCGTGGTCGGCCGTCCAATCCCCAATCACAGGCTCGACTGCGGGAACGGCGCACTCATTGGCCCTCACTATTTTCCAACAGGGCGTCAAGCAATGGACCCAGCGGTATGGTGGCGATGACGGTGGAGAGGTCGCTTATGGCGTAGGGAAGGACGAGTGAGTCGCCATGCAGCATTGAGCCACAGCTGTAAACCACATTGGGAACATATCCTTCGCGCTCTTGCGGATCGGTGGCAATGAGGGGCTCCCGCAAGCGTCCGATCACCCGGGTGGGGTCGTGCAGGTCGAGCAATGCGGCACTAATACAGTACTCACGCATCGGGCCTACGCCGTGGGTGATGACAAGCCAACCCGCCTCCGTCTCCATGGGTGATCCACAGTTGCCAATTTTGACGGACTCCCATGGCTGCTCCGGCCTCAGAATGACCTTGGGATCACTCCAATGGTGGGGACTGTCGGCGAACATGATCAGGAGATTCTCGTCGTCCTGCCGCGACAGCATGGCGTAGCGACCGTTCACCCGGCGGGGGAATAGCGCCATCCCCTTGTTTTGAACTCCGTCGCCATTCAGGGTCAAAATCCTAAAGTGCAGAAAATCCTCCGTGCGGATGAGCTGTGGGAGAATGGTATGCCCGTTGTAAGCGGTGTAGGTCGCGTAATATACCACCGCACCATCGTCGTCAACGAAGCGAACAAATCGCGCGTCTTCGATCCCTTTCGACTCGTTGCGGGACACGGGGAAAATGATGCGTTCGCTGATCGCCAGCTTTTCGGAGAAGCGGATATCGTAATTGGAGTCAGCCAGCCATTGGATGAACTCGAGGGTGCTGTCGAAATCATGTGTTTTTTCGTGTGGCTTGAGCTGCATGGCTGTCAGGCTTCGCTTGAGTTCACTGAGCGTGAAATGCTCGCCGAGCGGGCGCAACGCATCGATGACGAATGCCCCCTTGAGCCCCATTTCCTTAAGCTTCAGGATAAAGCTCGGCTTGTGATACGCGGGATCCGGAATAATTTCCGGCTGGGTCACATACCCGGAAATGGTATCGAGCTTGATCTTGCCCGACGCTTCAATCGTGCCCGCCCGGAACTCGATGGATGAGATGTGACCTTCTCCAGTGGCCCGGAGGCTCATGATGAAACGCAATCCACCCTCCGGCGCATCGGACTGATCCGGATGCGGGACGATTGATGGGTTGAAAAGTGCGGCGGACTCCAATGCGTATTCACCCGAAAAACACGCGCCGAGGAGCAGCTTTCGATTGGCGGAAAGTGTGTCAGCAATCTCGATGCGGTTCCGAACTTCCTTGTAATGGGTTAGAAAGAGGGAATCGATGTCGTAATGCCGGTTGCCGAAGTCCTGATGAACCCGGGACAACTGCTCCGCCACTGCGTCTTCTTCGAGCTTCAGGACCCGATTGATGATTCCTTTCAGAATATGGGGATCTCCGGGAATAAACGGGCGGACGATCACACGACCGTTCACAGGGAGCAGCTTGATCGGATGGCGGTGGATGGGAATTTTATTCATGCGGGTTTGGGCTCGCCGCACCGTCCCTGGAGGGGATGGTATCAAGCTCGATATCATTCATGTCCGACAGGGCGAGATGGAATGCCAGGGTGGACTCCGCTCCCTGGTTTTCGCTGACGCGATCCTTGTGCAGGCCGTCCCCGCAGGCACCGGACGAAAAATCGTAGAGAGGCAGGCCGAGATCGTTGCGACCGAGAAACCATTCAAAAGCGCGCTTGGACTCAACCCGCCATGCGGGGAGCCGGGTGGCGCGGTAAGCCACATTGCATGCGGCGATCATGGCCTGGGCCTCGACGGGCTGCTGATCAAAAACCGCCCGCGTTCCATCGCGGAGGTAGAATCCATCACTGCCGACCGGACGAAAGCATCCCTCCTGAGTGGTTTGGATCGAAGCGAGCCATTCCAGTGATTTCAGACCGATCTCAAGCGCCTCCGGGTCGTTATATCGTTGCCCGCCAAGGATCAGGGCTTGGGACAAGCGGGCATTTTCATAGGTGACGCTTCCCTCAAACCATGGCCAGCTTTCATCGGAATGAGCGTCCCACAGTTCGATCAATCGCCGGATCAATAACCGGGCCATCCGGTTGGCCTGCTCATGCTCCGGCTGCGCCCGGAGATACTCTTCGATGCCAAGGATGGCAAACGCCCAGGCGCGGGGCGAAGTAAAGGTTTCGACGACGGGAAGTCCTACCTCAAAGAGCTGGGCCGATAATCGGCGGAATCCTCCGTTGGGCGCACGCGCGGCACCCGTCCCGGTCGGCCACAGGCTGCGCCCGTGACTATCCTCACTCCCCGCATGCTCCAGCCACTCGCGGCTGTGGCTCATGAAATTGCGAAACCGACCGCTTTGATAATCGAGCGCCGCCGACAGAAAGGCGAGGTAAACCGCGATGAATTTTGCGAGGTTCTGCTCGTCGGGAAGGTCCTCCCGCTCGGCAAGGAGAATACTGAGGATGAAGGCCCGTGCGTTATCATCCACACAATAGCCTTCATGGTAGTTGGGCACGTTAAAGATCGCGTGCTGAAAAATACCGGTGCCGTCACTCATGCGTATCACATGATCGAGTGTCCGGGGAGGAAGTGCCTTCGGGCGGTTGCTCAGCGTCCAATCGGCAAATGCGGTCCGGGGCAAAGGACGCCTGTCCGCGCGGGCGTGGGCGAAGGACGACAAATACTGCTTTGCGACCGCCGGCCAAATCATCTCCCGCCCGAGCGCATAGGCTTCCCGCTGTATTTTCCTCATTCGGGGCGGATCATCGAAGAGATCGCAGACGGCGGAGGCGATTGCCCCCGGATCACGGAAGGGCACCAGGACTCCGCGGCCATTGGTCAGCAATTCCTCCGCATGCCAATAGGGTGTCGAAACCACAGCCTTTCCCGATCCAAAGGCATAGGCAAGCGTGCCCGAGGTAATCTGCCCTTTGTCGAGATAGGGAGTCAGGTAAATGTCAGCCGCCCCGATGAATTCCTTCAAATCCTCGAGGGAAACGAATCGATTGTGAAAGATGACCTGCCGCTGGACACCGCATTTCTCGGCCAGACTGATGAGTTCAAGGCGATACCGCTCACCGTCGTTGGCCAGCAGGTTTGGATGGGTTGCCCCGATGATCAGGTACACCACCCGGGGATGTCGCTCGATAATCATCGGGAGAGCCCGGATCGCATGCTCAATGCCCTTTCCCGGTCCGATCAACCCGAAGGTCAGCAGCACCTGGCGACCCCCCACCCCGAATTGCTCCTTGTAGGCGTCCATTTCCATGAAATCGCCATCCGGAATTCCATGCGGGATGATGTCTATTTTCCCGACTGGAACCTCATAGACCTCACGCAGTATATCGCGACCCTTCCTCCCCATGACCACCAGGCGATCACTCAGCCTTGTCAACTCCCCCATGACCCTGTGTTGATCCCGGGTGGGGCTTTCAAGGATGGTATGCAGAGTGGTCACGACGGGCATCCGAACCTCCTTGAGCAGCGTCAACAAATAAGCGCCCGCCGCCCCGCCATAGATACCAAACTCGTGTTGAACACAAAGCACATCGGCGTTCTTGAAGTTCAGCAGATCGGCGGCGCGGCGGTAGGAACGAAGATCCTTTTCTTGAAACTGGAGACGAACCTCTTCCGGATAATCATAGCCACTGGCTGTATCCGTGACCGCCCCCACATAGCAATCGGCCTCCGGTGCGGCGGCGGCAATTGATCGGTAAAGATCCTGGGTAAAGGTCGCGATACCGCACCTCCGCGGCACATAATCCCCCAGAAAAGCGATCCTCCCAAGATCAGTGACCGCGCTCAACTGCGTTCCTTTATCAATACAACCATGGGGCAAGATACGACGAAGCGGGGAATGCCGCAACTCAATTCGCCATGCGCGGGATGGAGGAATGGAGGAAATCCGGGAACGTTTCGGAGTTGTCCGGAGCCGTCCAGGCCTTCGGCTAGAGGGGCAACCGTCTCCGCCGTGTCAAGGGCCCACTCTACCCCGAGGGAGGGCCATTCGTGGTCGGTCGGCTTGCCGTCCGATCCCCCGGCGGCGGAGGCAATGGGACTTAATTTTCCGGGAGGGTCGCATCGGACGGGAAGGGTTCGGTGGTGTGCGCAAACGATTTGGCCTTCGGCTAGAGGGGCAAGCCCACTCTACCACGGAGGGAAACATCGTTGGATGGCTTGTTGGCAAACCTTGAGCTAGCCTGCTGTGAGCCTGTCGAACCGGCCGAAAGGCCGTCCAATCCCCCGGGTTGCTCACGCCAGCTCCCCGAGGAACTACCTCCGAAAAGGGAAATCCTCCGGTCCCCGTATCCATCGGTCGTACCACGAAGACTGCCAAAATGGGCCTTCCCGGTCGATGGCGCGATTGACCACTCGGGCGCTGCGACTTTTAAACCGGCTCCAAGCCGTGCGGAAATCTGTTATCGTGCGGCAGCGCAGCGGAGCCGTTACCAGATGCAGGTGATTGGGCATGATTACCCAATGGTCAAAAGTGACCGCATAGCACCCGCAGTCCACCACCCAATGCGGAAGGCCGTCGTGGTAAACGCCGAGAAGACGACTGCCCCAAGGTCCGCTCATCTCACTAATAATTTGCAAGAGATGGATGGGAGTCAACGCCATCCGTGGTCGGATGGCTTGCCGTCCGATCTCCTGGCGGCAAAGACAAAAGGACTAAAATCTCAGCGAGTCCCGCATCGGTCGGGAGGTCTTCGGCGGTGCCTTGGATGCCAAACGAACTTCGGATCGAGGGGCAAGCCCCGCGACCACGGAGGGCTACAGCGTGGTCCGTCGGCTTGCCGTCCGATCCCCCGGCTAGGATGCCAGCGGATCCACAGTCTCGCGATTCAGTCGGCACCAATCCTGTGCGGCGGCTTGGAGGGGGTCCCAGGGGCTGTTGACCGGTGGAGAGTAGCTCAGGTCGAGATCGTTGAGGTCCTCGACGGTGGCGCCGTGGTACAGTGCGACCGCGGCGGCGTCAATACGCTTGGCAACGAGTGTCTGCGGGGATCCGATCATTTGCGCCCCGAGAAAACGACCGGTGTTGCGGTCGCCGGTGAGGCGGAGGCGGATTTTGGACGCGCCGGGGTAGTAGGCTTTGTGGTCCCAATACTCGCCGTCGAGGGTGAGCGGATCGAATCCGAAGTGCCGGGCGTCCCGGTCGTGGAACCCGGTGCGCGATGCGATCACGTCAAATATTTTGACGACCTGGGTGCCGGTCGAACCGTGGAATTCCCGCTGGCCCCCGAGGGAGTTTTCTCCGGCGATACGACCCTGTTTGTGGGATGTCGAGCCGAGGGGGAGGTAGGTGTTTTCCTTGAGCAGGCGGTGCCGGGTTTCGGCACAATCGCCCGCCGCATAGATGGCCGGATGGGACGTCTCCATCTTCGCATTGACCCGGATGGCACCGCCCGCCCCCAGGGCGAGTCCGGCACTTTCGGCCAGACCGGTCGCGGGCCGGGCACCCGTGCAGACGATCACCAGATCACCCGTCAGCGATCGACCGCCGGAAGTAGCGACGCAGAGCCGACCCTCTTCGGAGGTAACCCCGAGGGCCTTGTCGTTGGTGACCACCTCCACGCCGTGCTTTTGCAGCTCCCCGGCGACGAGGTCCCCCAGTTCCGGATCCACCGTCGAGAGGACCTGGGGTAGAAACTCCAGAACCGTGACCTTGAGGCCACGGCGGGTGAGGCCGTCGGCCAGCTCCATGTTGATGTAGCCGCCGCCGATCAGGATGACCGAGCGGGCCTGTCGCTCGTCGATGAAGCGGTCGATGGCGCGGGCTTCCTCCATCCACCGCAGCGTGAACACCCCTTCCTGATCAAGACCTTCGATGGGAGGACGGATGGATTGCGCGCCGACTCCCATGATGAGCCGGTCGAATTCCAGGTTCTCCTCCCGGTCATCCGGGTGGCGAATCCGGCAGGTGCGGGCATCGGGATCGATGGCGAGCGCCCGGGTCTTCGGCATCAGGTCAATCCCCAGCGACTCAATGTCTTCCCGCGTGCGATGCGCGAGATCGCTGTATTGGGCCACCTCTTTGCTCAGAAGAAAGGGTATCCCGCAAATGCTGAAGTTCGGATAGTCGTCGGCGAGAACCATGCGCGGGCGAATCGAAGGATCGAGTTCCCGGATGCGCAGGGCCGCCATGGTTCCGGCATCGCTGCCGCCCAGAATGAGAATGCGTGGTTTCATGATATTTGGCTTTGGATGAATGATGGATGTGGACTACTCAGGAGTCAGGAGTCAGGAGTCAGAATTCAGAATAGATGTCACAATATCTTACTTATCTTACCAAGCATCAACTGGTGGGCCTTTTGCCAAACAAGTAAATCTTCGAACATCTTCGCTGGTTTTTTCATTCTGGCTCCTGAATTCTGACTCCTGACTCCTCCTTAGTTACGACGGATGTTTTGCCAATCTCAGGACCCGGCATCAACCGCCTGACGGGTCGCCCGGCAGGCTTCGCTCTCGTAGAAGGCCCGGTCTTTGTCGCTGAGTTGCTCGACTCCGCCCTCGTTCGCCTCTTCGACGATGGCCTGCGGGAAGTATTTACGCCGCAGCCAGAGGGCGACGTGGACCAGACCGATAAGGACCGGCACCTCGATGAGTGGGCCGACCACGGTGGTGAAGGCCACACTGGAGGCCACGCCGAAGACGGCGATCGCCACGGCGATGGCCAACTCGAAGTTGTTCCCCGAGGCGGTAAAGGCCAGCGTGGCACTGCGGGAATAATCC
>CAZDRT010000188.1:0-6920 GCA_964507815.1 uncultured Puniceicoccaceae bacterium | reverse complement strand
GTGCTTGCCCTCCAGTCCCATCCCGCTGATAGCAACCGACTGAAGATCCTGCTCTCTTCTGTGACTGCCTCGCGGAATCACGGAAGGCCGCCCACCGTGGCCGGGTTGCTTCAGCGCCCGGTTTTCGCATCGGAAGGGAATGTTCCGGATCGCCTCAGAGGTTCAGCGTGAACGTGAAATTCCGGGCTCTAGCAGGTGGGCGCTGAAGCAACCCACCCACTTTGGACGCCCAATCATGCAGTCTCAGCCCGCTGAAAGCAGCCGACTGGAGACAATGCTACGCCGTGGCGCGGCAGCCGCCCTCCCTCAATCGATGGAATAACGGCCCATTTCGAAATCGCCGTGCTTTGCGTTCCAATACTCCATGCCCTTGTGGTTACACCCCCGGTCCGAAACGCCCGAAAATCGTTCTGGCCATGGGATCGTTCATCCGGTAGGAATGCCTTTGATGAAAGACAGACCGATTCTCTATGTGAAGGCGGGTTGCCCGTGGTGCCAGGCGGCACAGGTTTTTTTCGACCAGCACGGAGTTGATGTCGATGTCCGCGACGTCAACCGCGACCGGTCCGCCATGAACCGCATGGTCGAGGTGAGCGGCCAGACGCTGACGCCCACCTTCGAATTCGGCGATTTCGTGGTCGCCGATTTCGATATGGACGAATTTACGGCCGAACTCAACGAATTTCCCGAAATCCGTCTCCAGCTTGGAATCGGAGACAACGAAGACTGATCCGCCCACCACCGTACCCGCACCATGAAACATCTCCCGCTCCTTGGTCTTTCCGCTCTTTTTCTCACCAATTTCCTCTGGGCCGATGGCCCGGACATATCCGCCTGGTCGGTCACCGTGAAGGGCGGGCCGGCCTTCCCCGTCATGGGGGAGTTCACCGGAAATGCCGCCGCCGAGCCCACAACCACGACGGACGACGACGGCAACACGATCACGACCGACAGCTCCGCGAACATTCTCGGCCTCGACTGGTCCGATGCCTACGGGGATTTTCTCACGCTCGCCGTGGAGGTCGATTTCTGGGAAAGCGCCACCCGCAGCCTTTACTTCGGGGTCTCGCACACCCGGGCGTCCGGCGAGTCGGCCTTCCTCGGCACATTCGACAACCGTCCCGTGAACGCTTCCTTTTCCGACTATTCCGACACCGGCTTCTACGGCGGGTTCCGCTGGGGGATCGGCCATTCCGACTGGATCAAGTCCCTTTTCTCCGCCCAGGTCGGTGTGGCGGTGGTCGATTCGATCGACGCGAACGTGACCAACATCCCCAACGTGGACCGGCTCGGTCTCTACGATCGTTCGACGGTCTTCAGCGGCGGCCTCTTTCTCTCGGTCATCCTGACGCCGCTCGACTTCCTCGAGGTCGGGGTCGATGGCGGCTTCGTTTACCAGACCGCTCCCAAGGAGAACTCCTCCCAGGTCGATCTCCTCGGCCTGCAGGGGATCAACAACGAGGGCGATCTCGGCCTCGTTCCGGTCCGGGTGTTCGCCACGATCAAGTTTTAGCCGCGCTCCGCAGGCAGTGGACCGTCACCTCCGCCGGGGCGTTGAAGCGGAAGGGCAGCTTGCACCCCCCGCATCCGTGCGAGGTGTAGCCCCGCACGCCGCCGACCGACCACTCCCGCGAGACGAGGACCCGCGGGCCGGGACATCTTCCCGGCAGCGGCAGCCCGCCCGGCAGGCAGACCTGGCCGCCGTGGGTGTGCCCGCACAGGACGAGATTCACGCCCCATTCCGCGGCCTCCCGGTACACCTGCGGGGAGTGGGCGAGAAGCACGGTGGGTTCGTCCGTTCCGCGGCCCGCCAGGGCCCGCTCGCAGGAATGGACCCGGTAGATGCGCGGATCGTCGATTCCGGCGAGAACGAATCCGCCGCCCGCCTCCCCGATCGGCACGGATTCGTTCATCAGCACCCGGACACCCGCTTCCTCGAGGGCGCCGCCGACGGCCAGGATGTCGTGGTTGCCGAGCACCGCGTGGACGGGTTTGCGGAAGAGGCCGATCAAATCCGCCAGCAGGCCCCGGTCGATGCGCTCCTCCTCGAAGACCAGATCGAAGAAATCCCCCGTCAGGCAGACCAGGTCGTACTCGAGATCCGCGACCACCGGCTTCAGCCGTCCGACCACCCCCGGATCGAAGTCGAGGTGGAAGTCCGATACGTGCAGAATCCGGAACCCGTCGAACGATTTCGGCAGTCCGGCGATCTCCCATTCCCGGTGCTGGATCTCGATCCGCTCGAAGTTGCGCCGGGCGCGTTCCGAAAGCCCGGCCACGCCGACCAGCCCCCGGAGGAGCCGCACCCCCAGACCCCGGTCCGCCATCCCCAGGGGGTGCCGGAACCGCGGGGCCATGACGCGCAGCAGCCGGGCCTCCCGGGCCAGCCGGACGCGCGCCTCGTCGGCTCCCAGCCGGAGCACCATCGCCCGCACCCACGGGGACTCCGGAATCGCGGTCGAGGCGATCTCTTCGGGGGTGGGTTCGAGGCTACGCATGGGAAAAGTTCGGTTTTTTGTTGGACATTGGCGGGCGTTTGGGCGAGTGCAGTAAGGTTTGTCCCATGCGTGTACACCTTCTCAAGTCCAAAATCCTCCGGGCCATCGTCACCGATGCCGCTCTCCACTACGAGGGGAGCCTTGAGGTGGACGCCGCCCTCATGGAGCGGGTGGGCCTGCTTCGGTTCGAGAAGATCCTCGTGGGCAACATCGACAACGGGGAACGTTTCGAGACCTACGCCATTCCGGCCGAAGCCGGATCGGGCCGCATCTCGCTCAACGGCGCCGCCGCCCACAAGGGCAAGGTCGGCGACCGCCTCGTCATCATCTCTTTCGCCGAGGTCGAGGCCTCGGATGCCGATTCCTGGAAACCGAAGACGATCACTCTCGGCCGGGACAACCACACCGTGATCAAAACCCTGAATACATGAGCTACAAACTTTTCATTCCCGGACCGGTCGAAGTATCGCCGGCCACCTACGAGGCGATGACGACTCCCGTCTTCGGCCACCGGAGCCCCGACTTCGTCGCCCTCTACGAATCCGTGCAACCGGGTCTTCAGGACCTTTTCATGACGAAGGACCCCGTCTTCATCAGCACGAGCAGCGCCTGGGGCGTCATGGAGGGTGCCGTCCGCAATCTGACGAAGAAGAAGGTGCTCAACTGCATGTGCGGCGCCTTTTCCGACAAGTGGAACGACGTTTCCGAGCGCTGCGGCTTCCCGTCCGGCCGACTCTCGGTCGAGTGGGGCTCGCACATCGACCCGGAGGACCTCCGCCGCGAACTCTCCACCGGCGAATACGACGTGGTCACCCTCGTCCACAACGAAACCTCCTGCGGCATGATGAATCCGCTCGAGGATCTGGCCGCCGTCCTCCGCGAGTTTCCCGATGTCATCTCCGTGGTCGATTCCGTCTCCTCCTTCTCGGCCGTGCCGATCCCGAAGGACGAGTGGGGCATCGACGTCCTCCTGACCGGTTCGCAGAAAGCGCTCGCCCTGCCCCCGGGCCTCTCGCTCATCTCCGTCTCCGAGCGGGCCATGAAGCGGGCGGAAACCGTCGAAGGGCGCGGCTATTACTTCGATTTCCTCGAGTTCAGGAAAAACCACGAAAAGGGCATGACTCCCAGCACTCCGGTCATCCCCCTGATCCACGCCCTCCGGCAGAAGCTGGAGGAAATCGCGGACGAAGGTCTCGAAAACCGCTACCGCCGCCACGCCGACCTCAACACGATGGTCCACGAGTGGGCGGCCAACCACGGCTTCGAACTCCTCCCGCAGCCGGCCTACGCCTCGAAGACCCTGAGCTGCATCCGCAACACCCGCGATCTCGACCTGGCCGCCGTCAACAAGCGCCTCAAGGAAGAGTTCCGGATGGTCATCGACACCGGCTACGGCAAGCTCAAGGGCAAGACCTTCCGCATCTCCAACATGGGGAACGAGACCCCCGGATCGATCCGGGAACTCCTCGGCAATCTCGACACCATCATCGCCTCGGCATCCTGAGGGACGGGCTCTCCGCCGCCATGAAGAAACTGGTCATCGCCGAAAAACCGTCCGTCGCCGGCGACCTCGCCCGCGTGCTCGGGAAGGTCCCGAAAAACGGCGATTACTACGAAAACGACGAGTGGGTCATCAGCTCCGCCCTCGGGCACCTTGTCGAGCTGATGATGCCGCAGGAGATCGACAAGGCCTACAGCAAGTGGTCCCTCGACAACCTTCCCATCATCCCCGACAAGTTCAAGACGAAGCCCGTCGAAAAGACCAAGAAGAAGCTCCTCGAGCTGAAGCGCCTGATGAAGCGCGACGATGTCGGCGAGATCATCAACGCCTGTGATGCCGGGCGCGAGGGAGAGCTGATTTTCACCCTCATCGCCGAGCAGGCGAAGGTCAGGAAACCGGTCAAGCGGCTCTGGATGATGTCGATGACCCCGGACGCCATCCGCCAGGCTTTCAACCAGCTTCGCGACGAGTCGGCCATGCGGAACCTCCAGGACGCCGCCCGGAGCCGCCAGGAGGCCGACTGGCTGGTCGGCCTGAACGCGACGCGCGGAGCGACCGTCACCTTCGGGCGGCGGGGCGGCACCGCCGCGAACGTCGGCCGGGTCCAGACCCCCACGCTCGCCATGGTCTGCGACCGCGAGGAGGAGATCCGCAACTTCGTGCCGCGCCCCTACTGGGAGGTCGTCGCCGAATTCTCGCTCGACACCGGCGCCTACCCGGGCACCTACCAGCGACCCGACTACAAGAAGGACGAGAACAACCCGCACGACCGCGCCTCCCGGATCTGGACGAAAGAGGACGCCGACCGGATCGCCCGGGAAGCGGGCGCGGCGGAGTCCGCCGACGTCTCCGAGAAAAAGAAACGCTCGAAACAGGTCGCCCCCCGGCTCTACGACCTCACGACCCTCCAGCGGGAGGCGAACAACCGCTACGGCTTTTCGGCGGCGAACACCCTCTCGATCGCCCAGGCGCTCTACGAGCGGCACAAGATGTTGACCTACCCCCGCACGGACTCCCGGGCGCTGCCCGAAGACTACGGCAGCTCCTGCCGCGACGTGCTCGCCAACCTGCCCGACGACTACCGCCCCCACGCCGATTACATCCTTTCGGAGAACCGGATCAACCCGAAGGACAAGCGGGTCTTCAACGACAAGCAGATCAGCGACCACTTCGCGATCATCCCGACCGACCAGAAGCCCCGCTCGCTCAGCCACGCCGAGCGGAAAATCTACGACATGGTCACCCGCCGCTTCCTCGCGGTCTTCCACCCGCCGGCCGAGTACGACGTGACCACCCGGGAGAGCGTCGCCGCCGGACACCTCTTCCGGACCGACGGCAAGGTGCTCGTCGAGCCCGGCTGGCTCGCCGTTTACGGCAAGAGCGCCGGTGCCGCCGACACCATTCCGGCGCTCCCCGCGGGCGTCGCCCCGCCCGTGCCCGCCGCGGTCGATTCCGTTGAAATCAAAGCGGATCAGACCCGTCCGCCCCCGCGCTACACGGAGGCGACCCTCCTCTCGGCCATGGAAAACGCCGGGAAACAGGTCGAGGACGACGATCTCGCCGAGGCGATGCGCGAGCGCGGTCTCGGCACCCCGGCCACCCGCGCCGGCATACTCGAAAACCTCGTCCACCAGAAGTACATGGAAAAGGACGGGAAGGAGATCCTCCCGACGACCAAGGGCGAATCCCTCATCCAGTTTCTCCGCGCCTTCCACATCGAACTGCTGACCAGCCCCGCCCTGACCGGCGAATGGGAGCACCGCCTCAAGCAAATCGAAGAGGGGGAACTCAAGCGGTCCGACTTCATGGACGGGATCGAGGAAATCACCCGGCAGATCACCGACGCCCTCAAGACCCCTCCGCCCTCCACCGAATCCACGGTCCCCTCGATCACCGACGGGAAACCGCTCCGCGAAAATTTCAAATCCTACGTCTCGGAGGATGGCGTCACGGTCAACAACCGGGAAATCCCCGCCCTCCAGGTCAACAAGGTCATCGGCAACCGCCCGATCACCGAGGACGAAGTGCGCGAACTCCTCGAAAAGAAGGAGATCGGCCCCCTCGACGGATTCCGCTCGAAAGCCGGAAAGGCCTTCTCGGCCATGGTCAAGCTGGTGCAAAAAGAGAACGGCACCTGGCGCGTCGAGCTGGACTTCGGCGACTCCGGCGGCGGCGAAGACGGCGAAATCGATCTCGCGAATTCCGAAATCGTCGGCACCTGCCCCCTCTGCGGCGCCCCGGTCCACGAAACCCCCAACGCCTACATCTGCGCCGAGCGCGCGAAGGACCGCGACAACTGCGAATTCCAGATCGGCCGGAACATTCTCGGGAAGACCATCGACCGCCCCGTCATCCGCAAGCTCCTCGAGGAGGGAAAGACCGACCTCATCGAAGGCTTCCGCTCCAACCGGACCAAGCGCAAATTCGACGCCTTCCTGGTCCTGAAGCCGGGCGGCAAACTGGGATTCGAATTCCCCGAGCGCCCCAAAAAGGCCGCGAAAAAGGCCGCCCGCAAAAGGGCGAAGAAGAGCTAAGCTGAAGTCTGTACACCGAACCCCGCCGAACCATGGTGCCAAGGGGGAGATTTGAACTCCCGACCAAAGGCTTATGAGTCCTCTGCTCTACCACTGAGCTACCCTGGCTGGAAAAGAGGATAAGAAAACACCGGTTCGCGGACGGGTCAAGCCCTCGTGGGAGCAAACACAAGCGCGGCATCGCCGATGCGAGATCGGTGAAGAAAGAATCGTGGGAGCGGCCTATGGCATGGCGCTCTTCGGCCTCCTCCGTGGCCGGCGGCCTTCCTTGTCCTGCGTAGCTCGGCTTGTTCTCCGAAGCCTTGGCGTAGGGGGGGCAGAGCGTAGAAGGAAGGCCCCGGTGCGCGACGGCGGAGCGGTACCGGTTGGCCGTGCGGGCGCGGCGAC
>CAZDRT010000187.1:0-6987 GCA_964507815.1 uncultured Puniceicoccaceae bacterium | reverse complement strand
CCGTTGGTCGGCGTAGTCGCATGACTTCAGTCGTGCGACCCGGCAGGGTCGTGGGCGAGGTGGAATTCTTGCGAATTCAGGCTTGACGACAGGAGTCACTCATCCATCATGTGCGCATGTGTTCACTTTGGTCCGGACGGGTTCTTGAGGTCGTTTACGATTCTCTCCCACACTGGATTGTGGATTACGGCTGTTATTCGGTAACGCTGCGTTGCGCCGGCTCCCTGCCGACGGGTGTTCGCGATCAACTGCTGGAGATCACGCAGGCCCTGCGTGCGGTGGCACCCGCTTCGCCGGAGGCTGAGGCGTGGCGTCGCAGGCAGTTTGCCGTGCTGGAGAATTGCCTCGACGCTTCCGCGGGGTTTGCGCCTTTTGCTCTGGGCGAGACAGCTTCGGCCACACATGCGATCTTGGAGGGGTATGATGCCGAGGGGCTTTCTTTCGCCGGATGGACTATCATGCCGAATCATGTGCATCTGCTCACGAGGCCGTTTTCCTGTGACTCCGCCGAAGCGTTTTTCGGGGCTTGGCGCACATTCAAACAAGCTTCCGCTGTTGAGTTGAATCGATTGACCGCTCGAAAAGGGTCGTTCTGGCAGCCCCACTGGTATGACCGTTGGGTAAGGGACCCGGTGAAGTATAACCGTTGGCTGGTGTATTTCGCGAACAATCCGGTAAAGGCCGGATTGTGCGCGGACAGCGGGGAATATCCGTATAGTCGAATTCCCGAAGCTCCCCCGTAGTCGCATGACTTTAGTCGTGCGACCCGACAGGGTCGTTTGCTTGGCGGACCTCCAAGCCATTCCGGTACCGTCGAGGGGGGTGTGGGCGCTCCGGGCCGGACGACTGAAGTCATCCGGCTACGGGGGAGGGTGCCGGTGTTCGACGTAGTCGCATGACTTCAGTCGTGCGACCCGACAGGGTCGTCTGCTTGGCGGACCTCCGGGCCATTCCGGTACCGTCGAGGGGGGTGTCGGCGTTCGGGCCGGACGACTGAAGTCATCCGGCTACGGGGGAGGGTGTCGTGCCTTCGCGGTGGATGCGATAATCCGTGCGCCGGACCCTGTCTCCATTGTGACACACCGTGCCAACCGGGACACGAATGAGACAGAATGGCGTCTCATAGGAGAGCCATCGATGCAGAGTTTTCCGCCATTGAAATTCTATTTAACTGAACAGCAACAGGATGAGAAATAGAAAAAATCCTGGCACCATTCCCGCAAAGGGATTGGCATGAGTAAGATTATTGGAATCGATCTGGGAACCACCAACTCCTGCGTCGCCATCATGGAAGGGGGCGAGCCCAAGGTTATCGAAAATTCCGAGGGTGCGCGGACCACGCCCTCGGTCGTCGCGTTCTCCAAAACCGGCGAGCGGCTCGTCGGCCAGGCGGCCAAGCGCCAGGCGATCACGAATCCGCAGAACACGATTTTCTCGGCCAAGCGGCTGATCGGGCGGAAGTTCACCGAGGTTCAGGAGGAGGCCCGCAGTCTTCCCTACGAAGTGGTGGAGGGCAAAAACGGCGACGCCTACATCCGCTGCAAGGTCGGCGATAAGACCGAGGACTTTTCCCCGGAGCAGATTTCGGCGATGGTCCTCGGCAAGTTGAAAGCCGACGCGGAGGCCTACCTCGGCGAGGCCGTCACCAAGGCCGTCGTTACCGTCCCGGCTTACTTCAACGACGCCCAGCGCCAGGCGACCAAGGACGCCGGAACGATCGCCGGTCTCGAGGTGGACCGGATCATCAACGAGCCGACGGCCGCATCCCTCGCCTACGGTCTCGATAAGAAGAACGACCATACGATTTCGGTCTTCGACCTGGGTGGAGGTACCTTCGACGTGTCGGTACTCGAAATCGGGGACGGGGTTTTTGAAGTGAAGGCGACCAACGGCGACACTCACCTCGGGGGTGACAACTGGGACACGGCTCTCATTCAGTGGCTGGCCGACGAATTCAAAAAGGAGAACGGGATCGACCTGTTGAGCGATCCTATGGCGAAGCAGCGGCTCAAGGAAGAGGCCGAGAAGGCGAAGATCGCCCTCTCCTCCACCCAATCGACCGACATCAATCTTCCCTTCATCACCGCCGACGCGTCCGGTCCGAAGCACCTGAATGTGACGCTCAACCGGGCGAAGCTCGAACAGGTCACGGATTCCCTCTTCCAGCGGATCAAGGGACCTTTCGAAGCCTGCATGAAGGATGCCGGTCTGACCTCTTCCGAGGTGAACGACCTCGTTCTGGTCGGGGGGATGACCCGCAACCCGAAGGTCATCGAAATCGCCCGCGATCTCGCCGGCAAGGAGCCTCACAAGGGTGTGAACCCGGACGAAGTCGTGGCGATCGGCGCTGCCATCCAGGGAGCGGTCCTCCAGGGCGACATGCGCGACGTGCTTCTCCTCGACGTGACCCCGCTGACTCTCGGCATCGAGACCGCCGGCGGCGTTTCCACGCCGATGATCGAGCGCAACACGACCATTCCGACCAAGAAGAGCCAGGTCTTTTCCACCTACGCGGACAATCAGACCGCCGTCGATGTGAAGGTGCTGCAGGGCGAGCGCCCCATGGCGACCGACAACAAGATGCTGGGCAACTTCCGGCTCGAAGGCATTCCCTCCGCCCCGCGCGGCGTCCCGCAGATCGAAGTCATCTTCGACATCGACGCCAACGGCATCCTCCACGTCACCGCGAAGGACCAGGGCACGGGGAAGGATCAGAAGATCACCATTTCGGGATCGTCCGGCCTTGACAAGGACGAGATCGAGCGCCTCAAGAAAGAGGCCGAACTCCACGCCGACGAGGACAAGCAGCGCAAGGAGGCGGTCGAGAACCGCAACGAACTCGACAACCTCTGCTACCAGGCGGAGAAACAAATTTCGGAACTGGGAGACAAGCTTCCCGAGGACAAGAAGAGCGCCGTCGAACTGGCGGTCTCCGAGGGGCGCAAGGTTCTCGAGAACCAGTCGGCCTCGGCCGAAGAGCTGAAAGGCGCCAAGGAGAAAATCACCGGTATCCTCACCCAAATCGGCCAAGACATTTACAGTCAGGCCGGCGCGGAGGGAGCGGGTGAAGCCGCCGCCGGCGGCGAAGGCTCTCCCGAATCGGGCGAATCCTCCGGTTCCGAAAAAGACGATGTCGTGGACGCCGATTTCGAGGTCGTCGATGATGAAGACAAGAAGAAGGACTGACCTCGTTCGGCTCTCCACAATTCCACAATCCAACCAGAAACCAAAACCACCCACATGAAAGTAAACATAAAACCACTCGGAGATCGTGTTCTCGTAAAGCACATCGAAGAAGACGAACAAGTGCGCGGTGGCATCATCATTCCTGACTCGGCGAAAGAAAAGCCGCAGGAAGCTGAAGTCATCGCACTGGGCACCGGCAAGGCCGACGAAAAGGGCAAGAAAAGCACCTTTGAAGTCAAGGTCGGCGACCGCGTGCTCGTCAGCAAATACGGAGGCACTGAAGTCAAGCTCGATGGCGATACCTACACGCTGATGCGTGAGGACGACATCCTTGGCATCATTGGATAATCAACCGAAAACCCAACCAAAGAAAAGTAAAAGAAATGGCCAAACAACTACTGTTTGACGAAGCGGGCCGGAAACGGATCCTGCATGGCGTGGAGACTCTCTCCAAGGCCGTGAAGGTGACTCTCGGCCCCAAAGGACGCAACGTAATCATCGACAAGAAATTCGGCTCACCGACCGTCACGAAGGACGGGGTCACGGTGGCCAAGGAGATCGAACTCGAGGATCCGTTTGAAAACATGGGCGCCCAAATGGTGAAGGAAGTCGCTTCGAAGACTTCCGACGCCGCCGGGGATGGTACGACGACCGCGACGGTCCTCGCCGAAGCGATTTACCGCGAGGGGCTGAAAAATGTCGCCGCCGGAGCGAATCCGGTTTACCTCAAGCGGGGCATCGACAAAGCCGTCGCCGCCGCCGTCGGGGAATTCGCGAAGAACGCCAAGAAGGTCAGCACCCGCGACGAGGTCCGCCAGGTGGCGACCGTCTCCGCCAACTGGGATCTGGAGGTCGGCGAAATCATCGCCGACGCGATGGACAAGGTCGGCAAGGACGGGACGATCACCGTGGAGGAGAACAAGTCGATTGAAACGACTCTCGACGTCGTCGAGGGGATGCAGTTCGACAAGGGCTATCTCAGCCCCTACTTCGCGACGGACCAGGAATCCATGGAGTGCGTCCTCGAGGATGCCTACATCCTGATCCACGAGAAGAAGATCTCGAACCTGAACGACATCCTCCCGCTCCTCCAGAACGTGGCGAAACAGGGCAAGCCCTTTGTTCTCATCGCCGAGGACGTCGAAGGGGAAGCGCTCGCGGCCCTCGTGGTCAACAAGCTGCGCGGCACCCTGAACGTCTGCGCCGTCAAGGCGCCCGGATTCGGTGATCGCCGCAAGGCCATGCTCGAGGACATCGCCGTCCTGACCGGCGGGCGTTGCATCACCGAGGATCTCGGGATCAAGCTCGAAAACGTCCAGGTCAGCGATCTCGGACGTGCCAAGCGCGTCTCCATCGACAAGGAGAACACGACCATCGTCGAAGGGGGCGGCAAGTCCTCCGATATCCAGGGCCGGGTCAAGCAGATCCGCCGTCAGATCGAGGAAACCTCGTCCGACTACGACCGTGAAAAGCTGCAGGAACGTCTGGCGAAGCTCGCCGGCGGGGTGGCCGTCATCAACGTCGGCGCTTCTACCGAGCCCGAGATGAAGGAAAAGAAGGCCCGCGTCGAGGACGCCCTCCACGCGACCCGTGCGGCCGTCGAAGAGGGAATCCTCCCCGGTGGTGGCGTTGCTCTCCTCAATGCCGCCAAGGCGATCGAGGGCGTGCAGCTCGAAGGTGACGAAGCGATCGGTGCGACCATTGTCCGCAAGGCGATCGAGTATCCGCTCCGTCAGCTCTGCATCAACGCCGGCGTGGAAGGGTCCATCGTCGTCCAGCAGGTGCTCAAGAGCGCCAGCACGAAGGGCTACAACGTGGCCACCGGTGAATACGAGGACCTCGTGAAAGCGGGCGTCGTCGATCCGGCCAAGGTCACCCGCACCGCGTTGCAGAACGCCGGTTCGGTCGCCGGCCTGCTCCTGACCACCGAGTGCATGATCGCCGATCTCCCCGAGAAGGAGAATCCTGCTCCAGGCGGCGGTGACATGGGCGGCATGGGTGGAATGGGCGGCATGGGCGGCATGATGTAAGCCCGTTCCGCGCAGGAACCACACGCAAACCGTGTAATTTGACAAGGGCCGTCCCGAAAGGGGCGGCCCTTTTTTACGCGAACCGAAAATGGATCACATCCCCGTCTTTCACGACATACTCTTTTCCTTCCAGGCGGTACTTGCCGGCCTCCCGGGCCGCCTGGACGCCGCCGGCCTCGATCAGATCCGCGTAGGAGACCACCTCCGCCTTGATGAAGCCTTTTTCGAAATCGGTGTGGATGACTCCGGCACACTGCGGGGCCTTCATTCCCTCGCGGAAGGTCCAGGCGCGCACTTCCGGCTCTCCGGCCGTCAGGTAGGAGGCCAGCCCGAGAAGACGGTAGGTTTCGCGGATCAATTCCCCGACTCCGGAGTCCTCGACCCCGAGTTCGGCCAGGTATTCGGACGCTTCCTCCGGTGAAAAGTCGATCAGTTCGAACTCCGTCCGGGCGCTGATCACGCAGACCCGTGCGTCGCCGCGGTCCCGGGCGTGCCCGCGCACGGCCCGCACCGCCTCCAGCGAGTCGGGGTCGGCCAGGTCGCCGTCGGCCACGTTGCAGGCGTAGAGGACGGGGATGGCCGACAACAGGTTCAGCCGCGGCAGGACCTCGCCCTCACCCTCTTCAAGGGGCAGGGTGAAGGCCGCGTGACCCTCGTTGAGGTGGGGGATTAATCTTTCGATCAAGGCGACCTGCTTGGCGGCCTCCTTGTCTCCCCCGCGCGCCTTCTTCCGGGTTTTTGTTTCCTGCCCTTCGAGACTCTGCAGGTCGGCGAGAACCAGCTCGGTCTCGATCACGCCGATGTCGCGCAAGGGATCGATTCCGCCCATGTTGTGGACGACATCCGGGTCCTCGAAGCAGCGCACGACCTGGACGATGGCGTCCACCTCGCGGATGTTGGCGAGGAACTGATTGCCGAGCCCCTCTCCCTTGGACGCCCCGGCGACGAGACCGGCGATATCCACCATCTCGATGGCGGCCGGGACGATCTTCCGCGTCCGCACCAGCTCGGCCAGCGGCGCGAGGCGGTCGTCGGGCACGTTGACCACGCCCACGTTCGGCTCGATGGTGCAGAAGGGATAGTTCTGCGCCTCCGCCTTGCGGGTGCGGGTCAGCGCGTTGAAGAGGGTGCTTTTGCCCACGTTGGGCAGTCCGACGATTCCAGCTTGCAGCATGATCGCCTATCCTTCGCGGAAGGGGGACTTTGTCGAGACATCCCTTGCGGTTTTTTTCCCAGCCACCACCACCTTCGGATCGAGGGGCAAGCCCCGCGACCACGGGGGAGCGTACCCAATCGCAGGACTAAAATCAGGCGACTCCGTGGTTGGATGACTTTAGTCGTCCAACCCGAAGCGGCTTGGCGGAAAAGACATTCCCTTGGGTAGGGAAACCACTGGGTTGAGGGAGGGCGGCTGCCGCGCCACGGCGTAGCAGTGTCTTCAGTGGGTTGCTATCAGCGAGGTCGGAATGGGGGCAAGCACTTGATGAAAAGAAGTTTTGCGAAGACGGGTCCTCAGCGGGCGCATTGCTCTTCTCTCTTCTCTTCGCTGTGGCACGGCAGCCGCCCTCCCGCCGTAGTTCGGCGGCTCACGCACGATTATCGGATAAATTTTGATATTCCCTCCACGCACTTGTCGTTATCCCCCCGCATCGCTGATGAATAATGAAACCTAAGCTTTTGGTTTGTAATGGATTATGCGAAGATTGAGAAGCCTCCCGGAAAGGTATTTTAGCTGTGGTGCAGGGAAGACTGCCACGGGATGGCCCGTGGG
>CAZDRT010000186.1:0-7014 GCA_964507815.1 uncultured Puniceicoccaceae bacterium | reverse complement strand
ACACCCGATTCAGGACGATTCACCTTGCTGGCTAGGTGATCGTGCTCTACGCTTTTTCAAGGAAATGAAAAAGCTAATCTACATTATCGCAGTAGTATCTATAACGATCGGCTACTCAGGATGCGCGAATAAGGAGAATAAATAAGGGAATGGTCGGATATTCGCAGTACGCCAGTTATTTCCATGTTCTTCGGAGTCATTGTAGCCCTGTATTTCTTTGATACCGGGAAGCACAACGTGCCGCACATTCACGTCAAATACCAAGGCGAAGAAGCTGTCGTCGGTATACCTGACGGAGAGGTCATCGAAGGTAGCATCCAAAAGAGTCGGATGAAACTGGTCCAAGCATGGATCGAGATCCACCGTGATGAATTAATGGCTGGCTGGGAACTAGCTGTGAACGGTCAGGAAGTGTTTAAAATCGAACCACTTAAATAAAATGAATCCACGAGTCACGAAAGTCACCCCCGAAGATAATTTTTGCCTCTTACTGGAATTTTCGAATGGCGAGAGACGTGAGTTCGACGTCTCACCTTATCTTGACAAAGGCATTTTCACACAGCTCAGAGAAAAGAGCTATTTCCAGCAGGTGAGGGTTTCTATGGGCACAATCGAATGGCCAAAAGGACAGGATTTCTGCCCGGATACCCTTTTCGAAGAATCCAGAGTCACTGCCTGATCTGGAAGCCCATCAAGACGCTGGTCACAATTCCGTTACGGCTCCGCCTCCACTTCATGTGACAGCGCCACGTTCGCAAATGGGCACCAGACCTACGATGGTTTACCGAAGGGGTAGCGATGACCCACTCAATGCTTCTTGCTGGCGAGAGGGGTGGTCCTGCTATTCTCAAGTCGATTGCTGGTGAACATCTCAGTCCTGTCATCAACGGTCTGGAAGATAGCCAGACGACGGCATTCCTGGAGACTCTGGAGAATTACGACTTTACCCGGGGAATCGATTCGAGCGAAAGATTCGCTCCATTCCTCAGAGAAGCGCGCCGAAAGATCTCATTCTCGGCATCGATCGCCATGATGGGTCGGTCCGATCTGGAATTGCCGTTTCGCAGAGTCCTTCTAGAGTGGCACCAAAGCGCCGAAAATGGCAAATTCAACCATGAAGAGTTGGCTCTAATCTACGAGGAAACGCTTGGGTTTTCTCCTAAAAGCTTCTTCGTCGTCGCTCAGGATCGCCTTTGCCGATCCGTCCGGAGTGGCGAACTCGAGGCACTATCCGAACCAGACGACACAGACAACCCAGTGAAGTCGCCCGAAAATCCTAAGAATCAACCAGACGACTGAACCTCGCCGGCTGTTTGTCTGGTCTCGACGTCGGAAACATTTCCGCAAGGCTGTCAAAATCAGACTTTATACCGGACGTCGCAGACAGGTTCAACGCCCTGCTCGAACGCGGCACAAGCTGCATCGAAATTCAACCAAAGGTCCCGAACGCAAGGAACCGTGAGAAAAGTTCTGCTGCGGACCCCGGATTCCCGGGCTGTCGGATCGAGGGGCAAGCCCACACGACCACGGAGCCCCATCATGCGTCGTGAAAAGATGGAGACCGCCGAGGTCCTCCATTCTTATTCTCCGACGGAGGCCTTGATTTGCCCACCGGAATCCGGGAGAAACACAATTCTCCGGGATCCCACCTCCGCTTCGAGCAGCACCGGATGATCGCGCGGTACCGAAGCAGAATCCTCTTTGAGAGGAATCCTCGCGGCTGTCAGCCCATCAATCAGCACCTCCATCCGCTCTTTCTCACCCCCTTCGAATTCCCGCCAGTCTTCCATCGCGCCAGTGTCTTGCGGACCGGATTCGGCGACGTATTTCCGAAAATCCCGGACATAGGGCAACACCTGTCCGCTCAACCAGCGGAGGGTCGCTTCGGTCTGAGCACCGCGCGGATCCGCGCCCGTCCGACTCGCACGCGATTCCAAATCGGCTATATCCCGAAGGGTGCGGGGTTCAAAATCACCCAGCTGTTCCTCGATCAACTCCGGCTTGAACTGACTCACAAAGGCGCTGTAGCGTTTCTGTAGAGCGACCAGAACCCCTTTCCGACCGGAGGAGGAAGAACCCGTGGAAGTCCCTCCTGCGGATGCATAGTTTCCGGACGCGGTGGCGTGACTGCGGGAGCGGGTGGAGGTGTAGCCTGCCGTTACATCCTCACCGCCGGGAAAGCGCGATTGCCAACGGGCAATATCAGAGGCGTCGAGCCCTTGCGGCTCTTCCTCTTTTGCCGACAAAACGGCTTGGAACAATTCGTTCTGTCGGCGCAGACTCTTTTCCAGATCAGACGGAAGCCGGTCGAGGACCAGAGCGTATCGTTCGTCTCCAATCCACGGTGCCCAGGAGCCCCAATCCCACCCCATAACCATCCGATCAGGAACCGGGGAGGGATCCGGTGGCGTGATTTCCTCAGAGACGACGACCGAATCCGAGGGACCACCCCAGCGCTTCCAAGCCTTGTATCCGATCCCCGCAAGGGAAGCAAAGATGACGACACCGACGAAAACCCTGACCACCAACAGGCCGAAACGCTTCCGCCGATGCCTGCGGAGCATCGTTTGCGCCTGCCGGGCACTCATCCGGGAAATCAAGTGCCCGGGAACCAGGCGGTAACGAACCAGCTCGAGGGATTGCTCCCTGGTTACCGGATCTTGCGTATCGTTGGAGTCGTCGGAGGCAGAAATCACAGAAATTGGATACTTGGGGATGTTTGCTTTTGTCAATCCTTTCAGAGGACGATTTTTTCGCAATTGACTTTCTCTTCACAAATAAAAGATCATTCGAACAACCGCCTTCAATTCATGTCAAAATTTTCGATCATTGCTCTTCTCCTTTTACTGTTCCATCCACTAATTGGGCGCGGAGAACAATCTTTCTACCTATCGGAAGGGCACTGGGAGAAGTACATGAATGAACCACCAATTCTCCTCGTCTGCGACCTCCCCTACGGCCTCAAACCGGTGATCGGCGAAGGGGAGAAGATTCTCGTCAATCTATTCGACGCCGAAAGTCCGGACATCGAACGAATGGTCGCGGAACGGTTTGCCGAGGAGGTGGAAAGTCTAAAAAACGAGACTCCCGATTTGGTTACCTCCGAAGGGTACACAACCCGTCGCCGCCTTTATCGAAAATCTTATGCGACCGATGGATACGCCCATGTCGGCCCGTCCGAGAGCCATTACTACGAGTATCGCAACCAACTCGAAGCTCTACACATCTTCTTCGACTCGGACACACCAAAGCAAATCGAACATAACGATGACAAAACCTTCACCTTGTCTGAATCCGATACTGAAAAGGATTTGGTTTTGCGCTGCGAAATCTCCGGGCGGAAGTTGTATTTTCAAGTCAGCCCCGGAATTGGATCGAGTCTCCACCCGCTTCGACTGATTCCTGTCGGCGGACAAGACGAAACCGCCCCATCCGACCCATTCGACCCTCCCGCGGCACCCTGATTTCGAAACTTCAACTTATTTTTCGATTTTCGAATGAGACCTTGTTCGCCGGAGGCGGGAGGGCGGCTGCCGTGCCACGGCGAAGCATTTCCCGGGATGACTGGTTTCAACAGGATGAGACGGATGTCATTTTCCAGCGCTTTCCCAAAACAAGGGGATGCCTTTACCACCAAGTCGCTTGATGGACCACAATCCACGCGGGATTCGAAAATCGCAGAATTTCATCGATATTCCCTCCACGCACTTGTGGTTACACCCGCTTTTTTTCCGCAAGTACGGAAAAAAAACTTGCCCATTCCCCGCAAACCCTCTTTCTTCAGCGGTTTTTCCATGAAAGCCACGATCCAATCCCAAGGCCGCCAATTCACCGTCGCCGAAAACGACGTCCTTTTCCTGAACCGAATCACCGACACCGAGGAAGGTGCCTCCGTGGAGGTGCGGGAGGTGTTGATGGTCGGTTCCGGCGAGGAAGTCCGCATCGGCTCACCGTTCGTGGACGGGGCCTCCGTTACACTGCGGGTCCTCGAGAACAAGAAGGACCGGAAGGTCATCGTCTTCAAAAAGCGCCGCCGCCAGGGGTACAAGCGCCGGAAGGGACATCGCCAGCACCTGTCCGTCGTTCGCGTGGAATCGATCCAGGCGGGAAACTAGCAACAGCACAGGAGGAGCAGCAGCAATGGCACACAAGAAAGGACAGGGAACTTCCAGAAACGGGCGCGACAGCCAGAGCAAACGGCTCGGCGTCAAGAAATTCGGCGGCCAGGCCGTCGTGGCCGGAAACATCATCGTCCGCCAGCGCGGAACGAAGTTCCACCCGGGCAACGAGGTCGGGATCGGTCGGGATTTCACCCTCTTCGCGCTGAAGGACGGGGTGGTCAAGTTCGACCGGGAACACCGCAAGGTTTCCGTGGAAACCGCCGCCTCCTGAGTTTTCGCCAGCCCCCGCGCCGTACGGTCGCTCGCCGCCCGGGAAGTCGGCGGACCGGTTCGTCCCGCGATCCGATCCCGGACGGACTTGTTATGGACCCGGGCGCTGCGGTGTTTGCGGGGCGGCCTCAGTTCAAATCGAGGATGGACGCGAAATCCGGATCAAACCACCTCTTGTAGTAGCGCACCGCCTGCCCGTCGGTCAGGCCCGATAGAAAATCGCACACGCGGCGGGCCTTTTCGTTTTCGTCGGGCGCGTCGAGGAAAAGACGATGCTCGCTCTCGGGAACGATTTTCAGCTTTTTCGCCCCCGGTGCCGCCGAATAGTTCTCCATGACCGCCTCGAAAAGACTTTCCAGAAGGCGGCTCCCCTTGAATTCGATCTGCTGGATCGTGGTGGACTGGAAGATCAGATCGTTGGCGATCCGTTTGTAGAGGGCGGCCTCGCGCAGGGCGGACGGATCCACCTCCAGCCGGAAACGATAGCGGTTGGTCCGGTCGGAGAACGGGCCGTCGGATTCGGCGAGACGGGTCGCGTTGATGAAATCCCCGACTTTCGAGCTGAACTTCCGCTCGTAGTACCCCTCGCGAATGGACCGTTTCAGTTCGTCGAGCAGGCGGAAATCGGCCTCGGAAAGGTCCTCCGCGCGCTCGGCCCACCGGTCCACGGTGTGCCGGGTGATGTAGCGGGCCTCGATCCCGTCCACGATATCGTTCAGCGAGTAAGCCGCGTCGTCCGCCCAGTCCATGATCTGGCACTCGATACTGCGGATGCCGTCGAGATCGGGAATCGAGTCGAGTTCCCCCGGCACCAGACCGGATCCGAGGGCGAAGTCGCGGTACGCCTCCTGATCGTCGTAGATGAAGTGGTTCTCCGGATGGCCGCCCTCGTCGCGGCTACGCTCCCGGTAGAGTTTCTTGTATTTGAGGACTCCGTCGAGGAAGGCGCGGGTCGGGTTCATCCCCTCGCTCCCCTTCTCCCGCGCGTAGATCAGCCGGGTGAGGATACGCAGCGTCTGCCCGTTTCCCTCGAACCCGCCGTAGGCCGCCATCAGCTCGTTGAGCTTGCGTTCGCCGATGTGGCCGAAAGGGGGATGCCCGAGATCGTGGGCGAGGCAGACACCCTCCGTCAGATCCGGGTCGAGAAAGAAATCCCGCTCGAAAACGGGCGAGCTGCACGCCAGAAAGTCGCAGATCGAGCGGCCGATCCGGGCGACCTCCATCGAGTGGGTGAGCCGGGTCCGGTAGAAATCGAATTCCCCGGACTGGAAGACCTGGGTCTTGGATTGGAGCCGCCGGAAGGCGTAGGAAAACACGACCCGGTCCCGGTCGATGGCGAAGGGCGAGCGGTGATCCTCCGGGGGGCGCTTGCCCCCCGGAAGGGTCTCGCGGTCGAAATCGCCGTAGAAACGGTTCTCCTGCCAGCCTTGCACGGGAAGAGGGATTCGGTGACGCTCCGACGGCGAAGGTTGTTGGAATCGCCCGGTTTAGAGCAGCCCCTTGACCATGTCGCGCTCGGAGGCCAGCTCGGCGACCGAGGCGTCGATCTTTTGGCGACTGAAGTCGTTGATCGGCAGCCCTTCGAGGACGCTCCAGGACGAACCGTCGCAAACGACCGGGAAGGAGGTGATCAGACCGGATTCGACACCGTATTCCCCCTCCGAAACGACACCCACGCTGTGCCAGTCGCCGGGTTCGGTGCGGGTCGTCAACGAGCGGACGGTATCGACGACCGCATTGGCGGCGGAGGCCGCCGAAGACGCTCCCCGGGCCTTGATGATCGCCGCGCCGCGCTGCTGCACCACCGGGATAAAGGTGTCCTTGAGCCAGCCTTCGTCGGCGATGACCTCGGGCACCGGCCTGCCGTCGATTCTGGCGTTGTAGAAATCCGGATACTGGGTCGCCGAGTGGTTCCCCCAGATGGTCATGTTCGAAACATCGGTGCAGTGGACGCCCGCCTTGGCGGCGAGCTGGGTGATCGCGCGGTTTTCGTCGAGCCGGGTCATGGCGAACCACCGCTCGGAGGGAATGTCCCTGGCGTTGTTCATGGCGATGAGGCAGTTGGTGTTGCAGGGGTTGCCGACCACCAGAATACGCACGTTCGAAGCGGCGCTCCTCGCGATCGCCTGTCCCTGCCCGGTGAAGATTTTGCCGTTGATCTCGAGCAGGTCGCTACGCTCCATGCCCGCTTTCCGCGGCACGCTGCCGACGAGGAGCGCCCAGTTCACATCCGCGAAGCCCTCATCGGGATCCGAGGCCCCCCGGACATCCTCCAGAAGGGGAAAGGCGCAGTCGTCCAGTTCCATCATCACCCCCTCGAGGGCACCCATGGCGGGCTCGATTTCGATCAGGTTCAGGGCGACCGGCTGATCGGGGCCGAACATGTCGCCGGATGCGATCCGGAAAAGGAGGGAGTAGCCGATTTGGCCGGCGGCTCCGGTGACTGCGACGCGAATGGGTGCTTTATTCATTTTCTGATTTTCGATTGCGGGTTTGGTTCGAAGAAATTCTGGTTTGAACGGAATCGAAGACGATTTCAACCAAATACGAGAGGGCGAGCCCAGGGAGGGTGTAACCACAAGTGCGTGGAGGGAATACCGAAATTGATTCGATAATCGTGCGT
>CAZDRT010000185.1:0-7068 GCA_964507815.1 uncultured Puniceicoccaceae bacterium | reverse complement strand
TTCGGCGGCGGTGTAACCACAAGTGCGTGGAGCTATGGAAGGGATTTCCCCCGTTTTCCAGCGGCACGGGCAACGACCCTGATTTCCACGAATGCCCGGTGTCGGTTTGGAGAGGTTCGGTGGTATCTGCGGCGACTACCACCTTCGGATCGAGGGGCAGGCCCGCGACCACGGAAGAGTACCGAATCGCACGACTAAAGTCATGCGACCCCGTAGTTGGATGACTTCAGTCGTCCAACCCGAAGCGGCTTGGCGGAAAAGGCATCCCCTTGTGATGTGCTTGCGCGTGTACCCACAAGCGAGGGGAAGGAGAAACCTTTTACAACCAATTTTTCTTCTTCGTCGATCTGTATTCGGACGGCGGACGCTCCCGTCCACCGATCCCGGCGGCCACTGGATTTCCCGGGCTCCTTTCCGCCCGCCTCCGCCCGGCGACCAACCCGCCGAGGATGAGCGCGGATCCCGCCGCCAGGGGGACCCAATCCGGCTGACGGCCGGTTATGACGATGGCCGCGAGGACCCCGAGGGGGACGACCAGGTTGTTGGCCGCCGCGAGAAACCCGGCCGAGACCCGGCTCGCGCCGTAGTTCCAGAGAAAGAATCCGAGCCCGGAGGCGATGGTTCCGAGATAGACGAGAACGAGCCAGCCGGACGGGGGCAGCTGTGGGAGACCGGCGAAGGTTCCCCGGACCAGGGCCGCGCCCGCGACCAGCGCGAGCGCCCCGCCGTAGAGCAGGGCGAAAACCTCTTTTTCCGGTTTCGCCGGATGGCGGAACTTCCATTCGCGGAACCAGATCTGGCCCCCGGCGAAGGCCACGTTCGCCGCCTGCATGAGGAGAAAGCCCTGGAGGAAGCCGCCCCCGGGCAGGCCTTTCGCCCGGATCACAACGGCCCCCGCCACCGAGAGAGCCGCCGCGAGGAAAAACCGGCTCTCCCACCGCCGCCGCAGGGCCGCGTCGATCCCGGCCACCCAGATCGGAGTCAGCGCGCTGAAAAGGGCTACCTGCCAGGCTTCGAGGTGCCGGAAGGCGGCGAGATAGCACAGGTACATGATCCCGAACTGGACGGCCCCGATCCCCGCCAGCTCGAGCCGCTGGACCACCTTGCGATCCCCGATCCGGAGAAAGGGCAGAAAACAAAGTCCGGCGATGAGCAGTCGCGCCGCCCCCACAAAGAAGGGATCGACTCCGTCCAGGAAACGGCCGATCAGCCCGAAGGAAAAGGCCCAGATGACCGTGACCGCGACGAGGGCTGACGTTCCGAGGACGGTCGTGGCGGTTGGGGCGGCCATGGTTTCCGCGCGGCGGCTCAGGCGGGGTGGTTGAACCGGTCCGTCAGGAGAACGGTGGATCGCGCCATCGCTTCGATGCGGACCGACCGCTCCGCCGGGAGGAGCGCGGTATCGCCCTTCCCGAAGGTCGTGCCCGAGGCCGCGTCCCGGAGCGCCCCCTCCGCGACGTGGAGGAGGACCGGCGCGCCCGCCCCGCCGGTGTCGAGGGGCGCGCCCTCCTCGAGGTTGGCCCGCCGGATGCGGAATTCACCGCAATCGGCGAGGACGACCTCCCCGAAATCCTCGAAAGCGGGAAGGGGCGCCGGCTCGAAGTCGTCGAAATCGATGCTCTGCAGGGATTCCTCCACGTGTAGTTCCCGCGGCTTTCCGTCGAGCCCGGCCCGCCCCCAGTCGAAGACCCGGTAGGTCGTATCCGAGTTCTGCTGAATCTCGAGGATGAGGTTTCCGGCGTCGATGGCGTGGAGGCGGCCGCTTTCGACGAGGATCGACTGGCCTTTCTCCACCGGGAAGCGATGGACGCAGTCCTCGAGGCGTCCCTCCGCCAGAGCGGCTTCGAACTCGGCCCGGGTGACCCCCCGTTTCAACCCGACGATCAGCCCGGCCTTGGGATCGGTGTCGGCCACGAACCAGTTTTCGGTTTTCGGTTCGCCGCCGAGGGAGGGCGCGACCGGGGCGGGCGGGTGGACCTGGAGGCTGAGCCGCTGCCGGCAGTCCAGCCATTTCACGAGGATGGGGAAGCGGCGGTCCGCCGCCCATCCCGCGCCCATGACGGCCTCCGGGGCCTGGCGGATCAGCTCCCGGATTGTCCGGGCACCGTCCGCCGGTTCGCGCAGGAGCGATTCGTCGCCGGGCCGGTCAACAAGGTCCCAGCTTTCGCCGATGACCTTGCCCGGAGGCAGTTCCCGCCCGAGGGAATCCCGGAGGGTGCGCCCGCCCCAGACGCGTTCTTTGTAGATCGGTTGAAAGAGAACTGGATTCATCGTTGTCATTGCGCTATAAAATCGGGTTTGAATCCAGCCGAATGTCGTCCACCCGTCAAAAGAAGAAACCGAAAGTCCAAGCCACTTTCGAACCCCGTGTCTCCCCGATCCGTCCGTTCAAGGGCGGCATCCTCGTCACCTGCGGCCTCCTTTTCGCGGTCGCGCTGGTTGATTATGTCCCGGCCCAGGAGGGTCTGGTCCGCGCTTTCGCCACCTCGACGGAGGCCTCGGCGGAACCGAATCTGGTCGGCCGTTTCGGGAGGGACTCCGCCTTTCTCCTGCTCTCGGGGCTCGGGCTGGGGGCGACCTTCCTGCTTTTCAGCGTGATCTGGGCCGGGGTGTTGAACCTCGTCCGCCGCGCCCACCTGATCACGGGTCCGCGTCTGGTCGTGCTGACCCTGGCCACCCTGGCCGCCGCCGGGCTCGCCAACGCGCTCCAGCTGGTATGGTTCCCGCAAATGGAGTCGGTCTTTCCCGAAAACTATTTTCCGCAGGGAACCGGCGGGGTGGCGGGCTACTGGCTGAACGAGGCGTTCCTCTTCGAGACCCTCGGCAAATTCGGGAGCCTGTTTCTGCTGTTTCTGCTGCTCCTGCTCGGATTCGGCGCCCTGTTCAGCGACCCGTCCCGGAATCTTTTCGAACGAACGTTCCAGCGTTGGGCCGAACGGCGCGAAGACCGCAAGTTGACCGCCGCCGAGCGGAAGAAGCGCATCGCCGAGCGAAAGGCGGAAAAGGAGCGCCGGAAACAGGAGAAGGAGGATCTCCGCCGCGCGAAGCGGGAGAAGCGGACGGCCCGGGTCGCCCGGCGCGAGGAAAAGCGGGCCGCCCGGGAGGCCGCCCGGGGGGCGAAGGCCGCGCAGGCGGCTTCCCGCGAACCGGTGCCGGAGGGGACGACGGCGGCCACCGCCGGGACGGTTGCGTCCGTGGACAGCGTGCTTCTTTCCGGGGATATTCCCGGCCGGACTAGGACTCCGCCGCGCTCCGCGGGCCGACGCGCCCGACCGGCCGAACCGCCGGCGGAGGAGGAGACTCCGTCCACGTCCCGGAAGCCGGAAGCCGTTCCGGAGAAACCGGCCCCCTCCGCCGATACCGACGAGGGCGAATCCGCCGGAAAGGGTTTCAAAATCGTCGTCGGCGAGAAAGTCGAGAAGGCGGAGGTCCTCTTCCCCGTGCGCAAGGGGGATTACCAGTTCCCCTCCCTGGATCTCCTGCAGGACCCGGTCCCTCCGCAGTCCCACCAGGTGGAAAACCACGAGGAGACGGCCATCGCCCTGAAAAACACGCTGGCCGAATTCGGGGTCAAGGTCGAGCTGGGGGAGGTACACACCGGCCCCGTGATCACCCGCTACGAGGTCTTTCCCGCGCCCGGCGTGCGGGTCGAGAAGATCGCCAATCTCGCGAAAAACCTCGGGATGAACCTCAAAGCGCAGTCGGTCCGCATCCTCGCCCCCGTCCCCGGCAAGGGATGCGTCGGCGTCGAGGTGCCCAACCGCCACCCGTCGGCGGTCTGCATCCGCGAGATCATCGAGTCCCGCTCGTGGGCGGATTCCGGGGCGGAGATCCCCGTCGTGCTCGGCAAGGAGGTCAGTGGCAAGCCCCTCGTCGCCGATCTGACCAAGATGCCCCACCTCCTCATCGCCGGATCGACCGGCTCGGGGAAGACGGTCTGCATCAACAGCGTCATCGCCTCCCTGCTCTATCACTCCAGTCCCGACGATCTGCGCTTCATCATGATCGATCCGAAGATCGTCGAGATGCAGGTGTACAACTCCCTCCCCCACATGCTGATCCCCGTGGTGACGGACCCCAAGAAGGTGCCCGGCGCGCTCAAGTGGCTCATCTCGGAAATGGAGCGCCGCTACCAGGTCTTCGCCCGCGCCAACGTGCGCAACATCGCCGGCTTCAACGCGAAAATCGCCCGCGACCGCGAGGAGCGGAAACGCGCCCGGGAAATGGAGGCGGTAATGTCGGCCGAGGAGCGCGCCGCCCTCGCCGAGGCCGGGAACGACGACGGCGGCGACGGTTTCGAAATGCCGACCGAGAAGATCCCCTACATCGTCTGCATCGTGGACGAGTTGGCCGACCTCATGATGGTCGCCCCCGCCGACATCGAGACCGGGATCGCCCGTCTCGCCCAGCTCGCCCGGGCGGCCGGCATCCACCTCGTCCTCGCCACCCAGCGCCCGTCGGTCAACGTCATCACCGGCGTCATCAAGGCGAACCTCCCCAGCCGGATCGCCTTCAAGGTCGCCTCGAAGATCGACAGCCGGACCATTCTCGACGAGGGCGGGGCGGACGCCCTGATCGGCAAGGGCGACATGCTCTTCATCCCCCCCGGTGCCCACACCCTCGTCCGCGCCCAGGGGGCCTTCGTGTCCGACGAGGAAATCAACGGGGTGGTCGAGTTCCTCAAGGTCAACGGCCCGCCGAACTACCTCGAGCAGGTGCAGGCCCAGATCGATTCGGGCGACGACGAGGGCGACGCCGACGAGGGCGATTTCGGCGACGACCTGGTCCCGCAGGCCATCGAGGTCATCCGCTCGAGCAAGCGGGCCTCGACCTCCATGCTCCAGCGCCGCCTCCGGATCGGCTACAACCGCGCCGCCCGCATCATGGAAATCCTCGAAGACGAGGGCTACGTCGGTGCCGAAAACGGGTCGAGCCCCCGCGAAATCCTCAAGGATCTCGATGCCTGAAATCCTATCCCCGGCCCGGCGCGTGCCCTCCACTCACGGCTTTCATCCACCCGCGGCGACAACCGAACCCAACCAACCCTTATGCGAGACACCTCAAACCCCCGCCCCGAATATCCCCGCCCCCAATTCCAGCGGATCCACTGGCTGAACCTGAACGGTTTCTGGCGGTTCGCGGAGGATCCCGGCGACAGCGGCCGGGAGCGCGGCTGGCAGGAGCCCGATTCAGTGGAGTCTGTCTTCGACCAGCGGATACTGGTGCCGTTCTGCCGGGAATCGCGGCTCTCCGGGCTGGAACACAACGACCGCTGCATCGCCGTGTGGTACGCGCGGGAAATCGAAATCCCGCCCGACTGGGCGGGCCAGCGCGTGCTGCTGCACTTTGGCGCGGCGGATTACGAGACCCATGTGTGGATCGATGGCAGGGAGGTCGGCCTGCACCGGGGCGGGCACAGTTCCTTCACCCTGGAGATCACGGGCTTTGCCGAACCCGGCCGGCCAGTGCTCCTCACGGTTTGTTGCCGCGATGATTGGTGGAGCGTGCAACCACGCGGGAAACAGGCCACCCAGGTCAGGAACCAGGCGGTGCATTACACCCGCTCCACCGGAATCTGGCAGACCGTGTGGCTCGAGCCGGTTCCGCGGTCTTACCTGGAACGGGCCAGGATCACGCCAAACGTGGATAACGGCACGTTCCTGATCGACCAACCGCTCAACGGCTGGTGCCGGGGCCAGTCCGTGTGCGCCGAGTTGCGGCTTGATCCGGAGTCCGGGCCGATCGCCTCCGCCCGGACCGTGGTTCAAAGTGATTTCACCCCGCAACTGCTCCTCCGGATCCCGGAAGAACACCGTCGGCTCTGGTCCTGTGGCGATCCCTTTCTGTATGACCTCACGCTCACCCTGCATGAGGCCGGGCCGGCCGGGCCGCTGGACCGCGTGAAGAGCTACGCCGGGCTGCGATCCGTGGCGATCGAAGGCGAAAAAGTGCTGATCAACGGAAAATCCGTCTTCCAGCGCCTTGTGCTCGACCAAGGCTATTACCCGGATGGCCTGCTCACCGCCCCCAGCGACGCGGCGCTGATCCGCGACATCGAGCTGGGCAAGGAAGCCGGTTTCAACGGCGCGCGGCTGCACCAGAAGATATTCGAGGAACGGTTCCTGTACCACGCCGATCGGCTCGGCTACCTCACCTGGGGCGAGTTGCCGGATTGGTGCAACAACTTTTACGACACCTTCATCATGCACCGGGACCGGTGGAACGCCGGCTGGATCAGCGAGTGGATCGAAGCGGTCCGCCGCGATTACTCCCACCCCTGCATTATCGGCTGGTGCCCCATGAACGAGCAAATGCACCAATACCCCGAGCAGGGCAAAATGCTGCATTTCATCATGCACGCCCTGTTCTGGGCGACCAAGAGCGCCGATCCGACCCGCCCCGTGCTGGATGTCAGCGGTTGGCCGCACCTGGTGCCCGAGACCGATGTTTACGATCACCACGATTACGAACAGGACCCCGGAAAGTTGATCGCCAAATACCAAGCGGATGAAAACGGCGTCATAGACCTCGAACCCGGTGCCGCCGCGGACAAGCGCGATCATGTGCGGCACCGCGGCCAGCCGTTCTGGCTGAGTGAGATCGGGGGAATGCGCTGGACTCCGGAAATGGCCGAGGCCGCCGGGCGACTCGAAGACGAGCCCGCCGCCGGCTGGGGTTACGGCCGGGCACCCGGGAGCCTGGAAGAGTTCTACGAGCGCTTCGAGGCACTCTGCACGGCGATCCTCCGGAATCCGAATATGTTCGGCTACTGCTATACCCAAATCACCGACGTGTTTCAGGAGCAAAACGGTGTTTACAACTTCGACCGCACCCGCAAGTTCGACACCGCGCGGCTGGCGCGGATCCAGCGACAGACCGCGGCGATCGAGAAAGAATAGCCCTCGGGATATTCGTGGTCGGATGACTGCAGTCGTCCAACCCGGAGCGGCTTGGCGGGAAAGGCATTTCCTTGCGTCGGGAGGGCCGCTGCCGTGCCAAGGCGAAGCAGTGTTCTCAGTCGGCTGCTTTCATGGGGATGAAATGCATGTTTTTTCGGAGTAGTTTCAA
>CAZDRT010000184.1:0-7098 GCA_964507815.1 uncultured Puniceicoccaceae bacterium | reverse complement strand
CGGGCGCTGAAGCGCCGCGCTCCCAAAGTCCGAAGAAAATGGGACCGGTTCGTTCCAAAACTCCACGCGCTTGTGGTTACACCCCCGGGGGCGGCCCCATTGACGCGCCGGTTGACGCCGCGGGCTTTCGCCCCTTTCATCCGGGAATCATGACTTTCTTTCGATCGACCGTCGCCACCCTTATTATGACCCTCGCCTCCCTTCCGTCCACCGCGGACACTTCCTTTCCATGGACCCATGAAACCTCCGACCTCTCCCCGGATCCGGCGATCCGGTTCGGCAGTCTGCCCAGCGGGATGGGCTATCTCATCCGTCGCTCCCCGGAACCGCCCGGGCGGGTCAGCCTGCGGCTGGTCTTCCAAGTCGGCTCCCTCATGGAGACCGAGGAACAGCGGGGCCTCGCCCACTTCCTCGAACACATGGCCTTCAACGGGACCCGCAACTTTCCGGCCGGCGAGATGGTGGAGTATTTCCAGCGGCTCGGGATGGCCTTCGGGGCCGATACGAACGCGAGCACCGGTTTCGACCGGACCGTCTATCAGCTGGAATTGCCCAGCGGAGATCCCTCCCTGCGGACGGAGAGCCTGCGCCTCCTGCGGGACTACGCGGACGGCATTCTCTTCGGGGCGGAGGAAATCGAGAAGGAACGCGGGATCATTCTGGCCGAGAAGACCAGCCGGGATTCGGTGGATTTCCGCACCTTCGAAGCCGAGATCGAATTTCTGCTGCCCGAAACCCGGTTCGCCTCGCGCATGCCGATCGGGGTGACGGAGGTGATCGAGACCGTTCCCCGCGGCGAGTTCGTCGAATTCTACGAGCAGTGGTACCATCCGGAGAGAACCTTTCTCGTCGTGACCGGCGACATGGATCCCGAAGCGTGGGAGGCGGCGATCCGGGAAACCTTCGCCTCCTACGGGGAGGACCGCCCGGAAGGCCCCGTACCGCCGGCGTACGGGCCGGTGTCCTTCGACGGGGTCGAGGCCCGCGTTCACCGCGAGCCCGAGGCGAAAGGGGTTCGCTTCGAGCTGGCGACCGGAGTGCCGGCCGGGGACGAGCCCGACACGGCGGAGCGGCGCGTCCGGGAGGGGCAGCTGCAGATTCTGAACGGCATCCTTTCCCGCCGCCTCGAGCGGATCGCCCGGGAAGCGGATTCGCCGGTCCTGTCCAGCTACGCTTACACGACTCCGTTTTTCGAGTTCGTCGAACTGGCCGGTCTGTCGGCCACCGTCCAGCCCGCCCGGTGGGAGGAGGCCGTTCGGATCGTCGAAAGCGAATTGCGCCGGGCGCTTGAGCACGGTTTTGCCGAATCGGAGATTCTCGAAGCGGAATCCAACTTTCTGAAAACCGTCCGCCAGCGGGTGGCCGGGGAGGAGACCCGCCCGACTCCCGAGTGGGCGGATGAATACGCCCACCTGATCAACGCGGACCGCGTGCCGGTCGCCCCCGCGCTCGAGCTGGAACTGGCCGAGCAGGCCGCCGCCGTTTCCACCCCCGGGACCCTCCTGGAACTGGCCCGCGAAATATGGGGCCGCTCGGGCCGCCGCCTCTTTCTGTCGGGTCCGGTGCCGGCGGATGCCGGGGACGCCGAACTTCTGGCCGTTTACGAGGCTTCGCGCGCGGAACCCGTCGCGGTGCCCGCCGTTCTCGACGACCTCGTCTTCCCCTACGGCGCGGACGGAGCGGTCGCTCCGGCGGAGCAAACGGTCGTCGCCGATCCGGGGGTGACCCAGGCCCGCTACCCGAACGGGGTCCGTGCCAACTGGAAACGGACGGAATTCGAAGAGGATGTCATCGTCGTGAGCGTCCGCGTCGGCGGCGGCGAACTCACCCTGCCGCCCGACCGGCCCGGGCTCGCCCGCTTCGCCGAGGGTGCGTTCGTCGAGGGAGGGCTTGGGGAAATCTCCTACGACGACCTGCGCACCGTGACCGCCGGACGGGAGGTCTCGACACGGCTGACGGTGGATGGAAACGCCTTCGAGCTGCGCGGGAAAACCCGGCCGGAGGATCTCGAGCTGCAGATGGACATTCTCCGGGCCTACCTGCTCGACCCGGGGCTCCGGCCCGAGGGGCAAAGCGTCTTCCGCCGCTCCATAGCGCCGACCTTCCGCGATCTGCGGTCCACCTGGCAGGGGGTTCTCCAGAGCCGGGGCTGGCCGTTCCTCTACGGTCGTTTCGGCGTACAGAACTTTCCCGCCGAAGACGAACTGCGCGCCCGCGGCTACGGGGAGTTGCGCGAGTGGCTGCTGCCCCAGCTGGCCGACGGTTATCTTGAGATTTCCATCGTCGGCGACTTCGAAGAGGAGGCCCTGCGCGCCTCGCTCGACCGGGTTTTCGGCACCCTTCCGGGCAAGCGCCCGGAGACCCCCCGCCATTCGCCCGGACCGGAGGGACCCCGGTTTCCCGCCGGGGAAGAAGAGGACTTTCCGGTGGAATCCGACATCCCCCAGGGAATCGCCCTCGTGGCCTTCCCCTCGACCGGACTCGCCCCGGTCGAACAAAGCCGGACGCTCTCGCTCCTGGCCTCGGTGTTGGACGACCGTCTCCGGCTGCGGATCCGGGAGGAGACCGGCCAAGCCTACAGCTACACCGCGGCCAACCGGGCGACGGATGTGCCCGATTTCGGAATCTTCTTCGCCGTCGCCGTTCTCTCTCCGGACAAGGTGCGGCCCGTGGCCCGACAGATTCAGGAGATCGCCTCCTCTCTGACCGCCTCGCCCGTCACCGAAGACGAGCGCGAGCGGGCGCTCGCCCCGACCCTCAAACAGCTTGAGGACATGCGCCGGAACAACGGTTACTGGATCCGGGTCATCGGCGGTTCGCAGAACCGACCGGCGCAGCTGGAGTGGTCGCGTACCCTTCTCGACGGATACCGGAACATCTCCCTCGACGATCTGAACCGGGCGGCGGAAGAGTTCATCCGCCCCGCGGAAGCGGCCGTGGTCCGCATCCGGTCGGGAGACTCCGCCGGCGGGGAAATGTCCGTGCCTCCGGAGGGTTGATTTCGAATCTTCGCAGCCTCGACCACCTCCGATCCGGGGCGGCGGGGAGAACGGCCCTGATTTCCACGGTCGCCCCGTGTGTGTCTTTCTTCCCCATGCCCCATGTGATCAACCGTGCCCGGATCCAGGACCATCCGGTCAAAAAAATTCACCCGCCATTCACGGGCACTTCCCGGCCGGAGTTCCACGAGTCCCAGACCGCTTCCGTAAAGCGCATGTACTCCAGCCCGTCCGCGAAACGGGTCCGCGCCACCGGCGCCCCTTCCCGAATGGAGCGAACGAAGTCCGCCTCCACCGCCCAGGCGTCCCCGACCGGGACCGTCTGGCTACGCCCCGAGGAGGATACCATCGCAGCCGTGCCCGCGGCCAGATCAACGAGGAGAGCGCCCTCCCTTCCGCTGATCGAGATGGCGTTCTCCGGTTCGCCGGCGTGGAGTTGGCTGAGGTCGTAGAGAAGTCGGTGCCCTTTTTCCGACCGGAGCACCACCTGCACGCTCTCCGGGATGACGGTGGGGCGGCTCCCGCCTTCGGCGTCCGGCCGCGAGGAGGCGCCCCAGCCCGCCGTCGCGCTCACCCGGGCTTGCGGAAGGTCGAGCCACCGCAATACCGCCTCGTGGAAAATACCGAGAACCATCGTATTTTTTCCACTGATACAGTGATCGAGCCGCCAGTTCATTGGCGCCCGCGGATCGAGGAGGTTTCCGTTCAGGACCCGGACCCTCGTTTCCAGGGGTTCGCCGATCGCCCCCGAGCGCAGTTGTTCGGCGATCCACGCATCGACACCGAGGGTGAAAGGCGAGGGCACGAGCTGGGCGACGAGGTCGGGGTGTTCTCCGGCGGCCCGGCACATCGCGAGAGCCTCCCCGAGGTCGCGGGCCATCCGCGCCTCGCAAAGCACGTGCTTGCCCGCTTCGAGCGCGGCGACGGTCGCCTCGCAGTGGAGATTCGGCCATGTGCCGATGCAGACCGCGTCGATCGAATCATCGGCGGGGATCGCCCGCCAATCGTCGCAAACGGTCGGAATGCCCCACTCGGCGGCGACGGCCTCGCCCGACGCACGGGTCCGGTTGGCGACCGCGGCCACCTCGACTCCTTTGATCGAATGAAAGCCGGGCAGATGCCGGAGCTTTGTATTCCCCCCGGCCCCGATCAGACCCACGCGCAGCTTTCCGGTGGCACTCATCCTACGGACACCTCCTCCGCTCCTCCGGCGATGGAAAGGCTCCGGCAGGCGGGACGGTGCCCGAATTTGTCCGCGAATCTCCCGGCGACGCGACCGGCCGCCCGGTCGGAAAACGCCGCCCCGCAGAGGGCCATGACCGCCCCGCCGAAGCCACCACCGGTCAGCCGGGCTCCGATCACCCCTTCCTCGGCGGCGAGCAGATCGACGAGCGCATCCAATTCTTCAATACTGTTTTCAAAATACTTTGACGAACTGCGGTGGGACTCGAAGAGGAGCCTTCCGACCTCTTCCCGGTCACCTTGCGCCAGGGCGGTCTCGCACAGGCCGACCCTGCGGTGCTCGTGGATCACGTGAAAAGCCCGGCGGTAAACCGCTTCCGGCATGCCGTCCCGGCAACGCTCGAGATCCTCCGGGTCGGCGTGGGCGAGCCAGTCGAGCCCGGCGACCCGGTCGCGGAGGATTTCAAAGGCCTCGCGGCATTCCGCGTGACGTTTGGAATAGAGGGAATCGACCAGTCTGTGCTTCTCGCCGGACTCAAAAATCCACAGCCGCGCGGCGGCGGGGCCGGGGACGGTGCGGATCACTTCGGTGGCGCAGTCGATATGAACGAGCCGATCCGGCTCCCCGAAACCTGAAACCCCCTGGTCGAGAATCCCGCAGGGCACCCCGACCACCTCGTTCTCGGCCCGGCGGCAAAGACGCACCCGCTCCAGCGGATCGAGCCTGCGGCCGGCCATCGACTCGAAGGCGATGGAGGAAGCCAGCTCGAAGGCCGCGCTACTGCTCAAACCGGCTCCGGACGGAATCTCGCTGGCGACCAGGAAGTCAAACCCGCCGGGGAGCGCAATCCCCGCTTCCCCGAGGAGAGAGAGAACCCCGAGGGGATAGCGGACCCAGCCTTTGCCCGTCTCGAACGCGGACCCCGCGTTTGCGAAGACCACATCCTCCGAGTTGTTGGCGGAGGCGAAGCAAATCCGGTCGTCGGCGCGGGGGGCTGCCGCCACCGTCAGAAACCGGTCAACCGCGGCACCGAGCACGCACCCGCCGTTGTAGTCGGTGTGGTTGCCGATGAATTCCACCCGCCCGGGTGCCCGGGCCTGGTAGCCGGGCTCCCGCCCGAAGCGGTCGCGGAATGCGCCGATGATTTCCTCCATGATCTCCGCATGAAGTTCGGCCTCCCCCGTGGGCGCAAGAAAAAAGCCCGCTGGATCGGAATCCGGCGGGCTCTGAAAAAAAAAACGGAAAGCTCTTAGAGCAGTTCCTTGAGGGCGGTGCCGGGCTTGAACTTCACGTTCTTGGCCGCCTTGATCTTGATCGATTCACCGGTGGCGGGGTTGTGGCCGGAGCGGGCGTCGCGGCGGGCCACCGAGAAGGTGCCGAAGCCGACGAGTTGGACGGCTTCCGCTTTGCTGGCGGTGCCGGTGAGTTTCACTTCCTTGCCCGCTTTCTTGATGCTCGTCTTGATGGCGTCGAGGACGGCCCCGAGGGAGCGCTCGGCGGCGGCTTTGGAGGTGTCTCCACCGAGGTTGGCTTGGATTTGTTCTACGAGTTCTGCTTTATTCATGTTTGGTTATAGTTTGTTGAGGTTACTTGTCTCGCCTGCAAGAAAGCGGCTTCGGAAGCCCCCCGTCAACAGGGAAAAAGCCGAAAAAGGGGTTTTCGCCCCTTTTTTAGGGGCTTTTGGGGGGTTCGGCACCGGATTCGGGGCTTGCGGAGCCTGCGGCTTCCTCAAAAACCCGCTCCGCGCGAGCCACCTTTTCGAGGATCCGCCCCATCGCCTCGAGCGGTGTGATCCGTTCGTTTTCGGCATCCTTGCGCGCGCGCTTCATGAGTTGGCGGGCGGCGAAACCGGCCTGCTCATCGCTTCCGCCCCGACTTTTGATCCATCGGATGAGGCTGGCGTGGTCTTCGGGGCTGAACGGCGGTTCGGTCATGCGGGGCCGCGGCTGGTCGGGGGAGGGGCTTTTCAGAAACGGAATCCGACCGAGGTGGACAAGCGGGCGTCGCGCTGCTCCATCTCGTCTCCGACCGAATCGTCGTAGTGAACCTCATACGAAAGCTTGAAGCTCAACTGCTCGGAGAAAAGCGTTTCAAGGTCGAGGTTGAGCACGGCGGAAAGGTCGTCCTCTCCGGTTCTCTCCAGGGTCGTGTTGAAGTTCTGGTTCAGAACGAATCCGTCATTAATTTCCCAGGACATATTTTGATTCAGGTTTCCCATCCACCTCATCCGCTGGTCGAGGAACGGGTCTTCGACCGAGTAATCCCCGACGAAACCCGGAACGATCTCAAAGGTGACGGTTTGTCGGTCCACGATCCGCAACCCGTAGCCGACCACCTGCCGGTAGCCGACCGAGTAGGGGCCGAATTCACTCTCGTCCAGGAACGACCGCCCCTGCAGAAAACCTCTTTCGGAAAGTTGACTCCGGTAATTGAGACTGAGCCGGTGGTCTTCCGCCGAGCCGGAAGAAAGCCGCGACGAGGCGGGGAAGGAACCGTGCCGGATGGTTACGAGTTGATCGCCGGGGCCGCCGGTCTCCCCAAGGCGGAAAACAAGGGCTCCGGAGGGCGTTTCGGACCACGGGGAGGGGGCGGCCGACGGGACGGAATCCTCCGCCCCCGCCGAATCGGGGAGGAGCAGGTCCGAGGCGGCAAGCGGGAGCGCCCCCGCGCACAGCAACGCGGAGCCGAACACGAAACCCCGGAGACAACTCACCATGGGAGGGAGCGAAACAGATCCCGGCGGAATACTCAAGCCAAAATCGGTGGATGCGGCGACCCGATGACCGGGCGCAACCACAAGTGCGTGGAGAAAAATCGTAAACCATCGCGATTTTGAAATGGGCCGATATTCCATCGGCTGAGGGAGGGCGGCTGTCCTCAGCCGCCGCGATACGTCGGAGGGGGATCCGATCAACT
>CAZDRT010000183.1:0-7172 GCA_964507815.1 uncultured Puniceicoccaceae bacterium | reverse complement strand
ACTGGGAGGACTGCAACAAATCCGACAACCTCTCCGAAACCATCCAGTTCCACCAATTCCTCAAAGGCCAGATCTGATGCCCCGTCCCAACTTCATCATCTTCAATCCCGATCAATGGCGCGGCGACTACGCGGGGTGCTACGGGCATCCGCTGGTCCGGACACCCCACCTCGACCGGCTCGCCGCCCAGGGCACCCGCTTCGACCAGTGCCACGTGCAGCACTCGGTCTGCTCGCCCTCCCGCTGCAGTTTCATGACCGGATGGTATCCGCATGTGCGGGGGCATCGCACCTTGCAGCACTTGCTCCGGCCCGAAGAGCCGAACCTGCTCGAATGCCTCCGCCGACACGGTTACGAGACGGCGCTTTTCGGCAAAAACGATCTCCTGGCCGAAGACGCCATCGACGCCAGCCTCGATTTTTACGACGACGTCCCCTGGTGGCTGCCCGGCGTGACAAACCACTTCGATTCACCCGACGACCCCGGCTACTACAGCTTTCTCTACGAGCCCACTCCGGGAACCATCGAGGAACACGTCGATACCCTCAAGGTCAACGCAGGGCTGGAGTTCCTGCGTCGCCCGCATGACAAGCCCTTCTGTCTCTTCCTGCCGCTGATCCTGCCCCATTGCCCCTTTACGGTCCCGGAGCCCTATTACAGTATGTATGACCCGGACGACGTGCCGCCGTTGCGTGCGCCGTTCCCGGAAAACAAACCCGCCCTCTACCGGCGCATCCACGAATTCTACGGACTCGACAAGACCGAGGATTGGGTGCTGCGCAAGGTCAATGCCGTTTACATGGGGATGATCACCATGGTGGACGAACTGCTCGGGCGGGTGCTTGACTGTGTGGATGAGCAGGGCCTCGCCGACAGCACCACCGTCCTCGTCCACAGCGACCACGGCGAATGGGCGGGCGACTGGGGTCTGGTCGAAAAATACTCCACCGCCCTCGACGACTGCCTGACCCGCGTGCCGCTGGTCATCCGCAGCCCCGGCGGCGCGACCGGGCACAGCGTCGCCGAGCCGGTCGAACTCTTCGACCAGATGGCCACAATCCTCGACATCGCCGGGATCGATCCCGACTGGACGCATTTCGCCCGCTCGCTCCGGCCTCAACTCCACGGCGCCCCCGGCGACCCCGACCGGGCCGTCTTCGCCGAGGGCGGCGGCGGGAGCCATGAGCCCCAGGCCCTCGAATGCTGGAACCGCGGCGAAATGCCCCGCGAGCAAATCTACTGGGGCAAACTCACCCTCCAACAGCGCGAGCCGGACACCAACCGCCGCTCGGTCATGATCCGCACCGCCACCCACAAGCTCATCCTCCGCCCCGAAACCGGCGAGCACGAACTCTACCACATCGCCGCCGACCCCGGCGAGGAACGAAACCGCTTCGACAACCCGGCCTTCACCGACATCCAGGCCCACCTCAAAGAACGCCTGCTGGAATGGTTCATCCAGACCAGCGACGTGACGCCCCTGAACGAAGACCCCCGCGGCCTTCCCGGCCACTCCCGCTACTGGCGGCGACTGGTTTGATCCATCCAACGCAATCACGACAGAATTAAAGAATGAACCGACCCCCCAACATCCTCCTCGTGACCACCGATCAGCACCGCGGCGACTGCCTCGGGCTGGAAGGCCACCCCGTCCTGCAAACACCCTACCTCGACGCCCTCGGGCGCGAAGGGCTCCATTTCCGCCGCGCCTATTCGGAGCACCCCCAGTGCATCCCGGCCCGCCGGTCCCTCATGACCGGGCAGACCGCCCCGAACCACGGCGTTCCCTTCAATTACCACGCACCGCTTGAAGGCCCCTATCTACCCGAAGAACTGACCCGGGCGGGCTACCACACCCACCTGGTAGGCAAACTGCACCTGCATCCGAAACGAAAGCTCTACGGCTTCATGAGTGCCGACTGGTCGGACGGCCCCTATGCTGGACCATCGGGCGACTACGTGCGCTGGCTGGAGACCGAAGGCATCCCCGCCCGCGAAATGGAGGCTCACGGCGCTCACAACAACGGCTGGGTGGCCCGCCCCTGGCATCTCGACGAGCGCTTCCACTTTACCAACTGGGCGACTGATCGGGCGCTCGACTTTCTCGAGCGCCGCGATCCGACCAAGCCGTTTTTCCTCAACCTGTCCTACTTCCATCCGCACGAACCCTGCACCCCGCCGCAGGTTTACTGGGATCGCTACATCAATGCCGACCTCCCCGAGCCCGTCACTGCGGAGTGGTCGGGCGGCGAAAAAGCCTACGCGCCCGGGCTGCCCGTGGCTTCCTGGCAGACAACCCTCTCGCCCGCCCTCCAACGGCAATTCCAGGCCGGCTATTACGGTTGCATCAACCATATCGACGACCAGCTCGCCCGCGTGCTCGCACGACTGCCGTCCGACACCGTGGTGATTTTCACCAGCGACCATGGCGAGATGCTCGGCGACCACCACTTCATCCGCAAGACCCGCGCGCTTGAGGGTTCTGCCCGTGTGCCCTTCCTTATGCGGCTACCGCACGGGCTCGGTATCCACGGCGGCCAACAGCGCGACGAACCTATCGGCTGGACTGACATCATGCCGACTCTGCTCGACCTGGCCGGAGCGCCCATCCCCGAGTCCTGCGAAGGCCGCAGCCTCCTGGATCTGCTGCGGGGGGAGGGCAAACCCTGGCGCGAACGCCTCCACGGCGAAATGGCCCAGTGCGGCGGCGAACCCACTGGTATGCACTACCTCACCGACGGGAAGCGGAAATACATCTGGGAATACGGCCTCGCCCGCGAACTCCTTTTCGACCTCGAAAGCGACCCTCAGGAGCGCCGCAATCTCGCCGAAGATCCGGCTTGGCGCGAGCAGTTGCTCGACTGGCGCACCGACCTTATCGACCGCCTCCGCGACCGCCCGGAAGGATTTGTCAAAGAGGGCAAGCTTGTTTGTTTTGACGGCCCCATGCCCTGGGCACGCGCAGACCTTTTCGACCAGGGCAGCTCGCTCGGCGGATTCGTTGTGCGCACCCCACCCCGCCCCACAGGCACACTGGACGGCTAATTCACCCATTAACATCAAGTATCGCAACCCAGTCATTCCCGGCTTTCATCCCGACCCCAGCGTTTGCCGGGTCGGTGAGGATTATTACCTGGTCAACTCCTCCTTCAGTTGGTTTCCCGGCGTGCCGATTCTTCTTCGACGACGACGGTCAGGTCTATTACCACTGGTGTCATCCCGGTTTTCCGGGCGGAAACATCGTCCAGGTGTTGATCGACCCGGCCACGGGCCGGTTTCTCACTGAACCCCAAGCGATCTCCCCCGGCATCGGCGAAGGCGGAGCGGAAGGCTGGCCCGTGGTCAACGCAGGCAGGGATCTCGAACTGGAAATGGAAGGCCCCCTGCCCGACCCGCATCCCTGGCCGGAAACACCCGTCCGTGATGATTTCGACAATAACGGCATCGGCCCCGACTGGGCCTTTCGCCGCAACCCGGTGCCCGGCAGTTGGTCGCTCAGCGAAACACCCGGAACCCTGACCCTGCACGGGGGTAGCGCCGCCTTGAGCGACCCCACCGGCAATGTCCTCATCGGCCGCCGCCAACAGCATCATTTCCTGGAAGCGGCGACAGAACTCGACTTCGAGCCCCCATCACCGAATGAGGAGACGGGCCTTTCCGCCTTCATGGATGAGCACTACTTCAGCGTCATCGGCGTTCGAGGATCAGAAAAAGGGGGTCGCGAAGCCTTCCTGCGCCGCCGGGTCGGCGCTTGTCTGGAAGTTGATGTCGCCACGGCTCCACTCCGCCCCGGTGCGGTCACCCTCAAAATCCGCGCCGAACGCCGCTGGTATCGCTTCGGCTTCGAGCAGGAGGGCAAAACCAAGTGGCTGGGCTGGGCTGAGACGCATCACCACAGCACCGAAATCGCCTGGGGCTGGACGGGAGTCCTGCTCTGCCTCCACGCCTCCGGCAACGGTAAACCTGCCAGGACCCCGGCGCGTTTCCACTGGTTCGACTACCGTCCCGCCCCCGACCAATCCTTCACTCCCGACATGCCCGACCGCTTCGCACTGGTCCCGCCCGGGGACTGATTACCATTGGAAAAAGCATCCAACATTTGTAGGATAGATTTCGGAAATCATCTATGGTAGTGTTTATCTGTTTTACTGTTCAATCCACCTCCAACCCCACCCAAAATTATGAAGACATTCACCTCGTTACTCTTCATCACGACTTTCCTGGCCGCCTCGATGCTTTCCGCCCAGGACGGCTGGTTCGACTTTGATCCTCCCGGGGATGCGTTCACCGATCAGGCGATGCTCGACCTGCGCTCCCTCAACGAGCGCGAAGCGGGCGAAAAGGGCCGCATCGTCGCCCGCGGCGAAAATTTCGCCCACGCGGCCACCGGCGAACCCGTGCGCTTCTGGGGGGTCAATCGCGGGGGCTGGGACTCCATGAGCCGGAAAGAGTGGCAGGAGGCCGCCCGGGCACTGGCCAAACGCGGGGTCAACCTCGTCCGCTTCCACAGCGGAATCTTCTACGGCGGCAACAAGGAGGGCAAGCCCAAGTGGGAGGTCAGCGAGGAAAAACTGGACGCTCTCTTTTACGCGATCGCGGCACTCAAGGAGGAAGGCATCTATTCCCACCTCTCGCTGTATTTTCCGCTGTGGCTGAGGGGCCCGGATGAAAAGCGCTTTCCGGGCATCATCGGCAACGAACCGCCATTCATGCAGCACGTTATCAACGACGACTTTGAATCGATCTACCGAAGCTGGTGGAAGAAGGCGCTGACCGAGCGCAATCCCTACACCGGCATGACGCTGGGGCAGGATCCTGCCGTGATGAGCCTGGAACTGGTCAACGAGAACTCCTTCTTCTTCTGGACCTTCCCCGGCAAGGTGCCCGCCCGCTACCTCGCGACCCTGCGCAAGGAATTCGGCGACTGGGCGGCGGAAAAATACGGTTCGCTGGACAAAGCCATGCGGGCCTGGGACGGCGCGAAGGTGGACGGCGATGACCTGGCAAAAGGAGAACTGGGCTTTCCGCACTGGTCGCAGGTGCCGGCGCGTAAATCCGCCCGCGACAAAGACACCGTGCACTTCCTCGCCCTCAAACAGCGTGGCTGGGCCAACGCGACCATCGACTGGATGAAAAACGACCTCGGCTTCGGCGGACTCGTGGTGGTCGGCAATTGGATCACCGCCAACGCCGAAACGCTCGAACCCGTCGAACGCTGGACCTACCTCGACGGTGATTTCACCGACAAGCACGGCTACTTCGGTAAAGACCGTCGAAAGCCTGAACGGCCAGCTCACCTTGAACTGGGGCAAGGGCCTGATGACGATCAATACGCCCATGGCTCAGGGCGTGGTCGGCTTCCTCGGCGGGAACGATCCGGTCAAACTCGACGACGTGATGTTTGAATCGCCGATGGAATTCGGCACCCTGGTGGCGGTCAGCCTCGACCGGCAGCCCCTGGCACAAAGCCGTCGGATTCTGGTGCAGGCGATGGCGGAAGAACGCCCCAGCGGCTGGCAGACCCGCCCGGCCCAAAACGGCCTGCGCCAAATCACCAAGCTCGGCAAAAATCCCTGGCAGGCCAAAGAACTCTCCGGCAAGGTCTCTGTCCGGGGCGATGTCCGCAAGGTCACCGCTCTCGATCCCAACGGCTATCCCCGCGAGCAGATCGGCACCGATAATAAGTTTGACCTGCTCCCGGACACCATCTACTACATCATCGAACGCTAAGACAACGTCACAACCAAATTCACCAGCGAACATAAGCGGTTTCCGGCTGGGCCGGAAAAAAGAGCAGAATCCAGCGGAGTTGGCCGTTGGTTGCCGAAAACCGGTAGTTTGCGGGCTTCAATCCATTCTTTCTTCTGCGGAAAAACTTCTTTCGCTCCCCCAAATTCTCGGAAACATTTTTTCCTAACTTCTTTTATCGCTACCCATCCGTGCCCTGATTTCCTTCAACGAATAGCGCTCCCCCTGAAGCCGTCTTATTTCCCGGGCGCGTTCGGCCATTGCAGGATCATAGAGCTGGTAATAGTCCTCTTTACTGCCACCAAGCTGCGCTTGCTCCAAAGATTGGATGTAGCGCAAGCGATCCCGCTTGCGGATGAGGGCCGGCGGGTATCCGTTTTGCATCAGTATCAGATTCATCAGCAAGCGAGCCGTCCGACCGTTGCCATCGACAAACGGGTGAATCGTGACCAGTTGATAGTGGGCCTCCGCCGCCAACTCCACCGGATGCGGCTTTCGCTCTCCGGCAATCCCGCTGGTGAAGCGCGCCATGAGGTCTGGAACTTTGACCGGATTCGGGAGAACAACCATTGAGCCGGAAATCCGGACTGCGATGGAGCGATAACGCCCGGCGTTGCCATCATCAATCCCCCTGAGAATCGTCTCGTGAATATCCAGGATGGCCCGCTCAGTGAGGTCTTTTGTCCTACCCTCGGCCAGCTTCAATATCTTTTGCAGGGCGCATGCATGGTTGGTCGCCTCCAGATGCTCGACAAGCGACTTCCCGCTCACCGTCAGCCCTTTCTCAACCACGACAGTAGTTTTCATCAACTGTGGTATCCTCGCAAGCGGTGGTCTTTCTACGTATGGGATACATGCTTGGGATCGGCCGGTGGACTTGAGGATAAACCCAAAGACAGGAAGCTATATCGTGATTACCTGGACTGGTTGTCTGAGAGCGAGCCTGAGCGTAAGAAGCTGGGTTTTGAAAAAATGTGCCGTGGTTGGGCGAAGGGAACCAAAGAATTCAAAAAGGCGGTGCTCAAGGACGAGGCCGACCTTGTGAATCGTCGGATCGTTGAGGCGGAAGCGAAGGAAATGGCCGAACCTCGGTGGGAGAGGGGGTTGAAGCAGGGGCTCGTGTGCCTTGGGCGGACCGAATCCGAATTGAAAACTGAGCGCAAGGGAGCCCTTTGGAAAGTCGCCCTTTGCAGACACCTGCGCGAACGTTTTCTTGTCCCGAACCCTTGGCTGGCAGAGCGTCTGAATATGGGCACCGCGAACTCGTTGAGTAGTTTGGTTAGCCGCCATAAGTCGTCAACTGCGAAAACCGATAAATCATGGAAAATTTTGGAAAATCAAGAATACGTGGACTGACCCCCCCCCCTGCCTGCGCCAGCAAACTTCGGAATAGTCCCACATCCGACGACCCTGGCGGGACGATG
>CAZDRT010000182.1:0-7215 GCA_964507815.1 uncultured Puniceicoccaceae bacterium | reverse complement strand
TCGATGACGTGGCTGTCCTCCCAGAAGGGGCCTTTGCGGCGTCCGTTGAAGCGGAAGGCGAGGGCGGAAATTTCGATGTGGCTCCGGCTGTTGATGTGCAGGATATCGAGCGCGGTGGACAGCTCGATGCGGGAGCGGTTGGGGTCGCGGTCTTCGGGCATGCGCACGAAGAGGCGTTTCATGTTTTTGTCGTAATAATACTCGCCGGGCTGGTCGAGGAACTGCGGCAGGTCTTCGATCAGGTAGCGGGTGCCGGGGTTGACCGGTTCGCTGCCGCCTTTGTATTCCATGAAGCCCCGGGGGTCGTAGTCGCCGGGTTTGATCGGATCCGGGGTGGGGTTCGCGATGACCCAGGCGTATTGGCTCCAGAGAGTGCCGCCGTCAAAGTAGTCTTTGGGTTTTCCGGCGAGGGCCTCGTCCTTGTATTTCTTACCCTTGCCGGTGCCATACCTCCGGTATTCGTCCCAAGTATTCCAGTGGTGGAGGGCGAAGTTGTGGTTTTGGGGCTCCCAGCCGACATCGCTGGCGAGGTAGAGGTTGTTGATGCCGCCGTCGGGCCGCACCTCGAAGAGAATGACTTCCATCTTGCCGTTCCCGCCGGGATAGGGCGGGGCCTCCATGTCGATATACCAGACGGTCTGCTTCGAGACATCCATGCGCGCGGGCACGTCGCCGGAACCGGCTTTTTCCCATTCCTGTTCGATCGGCACGGAGCCGGCGATGACAGGGACGCCCGTGCCCCAGTCCGGCGAGCTGGTCAGCCGGATGGGATTGCCCGCTTCGCCCGATTTCTTCGCCTGCCAGGCGGGTTGGCCGACGCCGGGATCGAAGCGGTAATGGACTCCGCGCTTAAAGACGTAGGTGGCGATGCCGGAAAAGCGGGCGGCCTCGCCCTGGGCCCGCTGGTCCCAGGGGTGGTGCTTCCAGGCGCGGTCCGGGGAAGCCCCGCTGTTGGCGTCGTCCCCGCCCTCGTAGTCGATGTAGCGGGTGGTTTCCCCGGCTTCGAATTCAAAGGCCTGGGGTGCCCACTCAAGGTCGTTGGGTGCCACGAAACGGGCGTATTCCTGCTCCCAGACGAAGTTCTGAGCCTGGAGACCGGCGGTCGCGCCGAGCGTGAGAAAGAGGCAGGCCCGGATAAACGAGGCCGGCGTGCGGAGGGTTGGCAGGGTTCGGATCATGGGATTTCGTGGGGGGTGGGTTGGATGGAGGTTGGTTGAGGATGGGGATTCGAGGAGTGTGGATAAGTGAACGGGACGGTTCACTGCTTAGTCAAGAGATCGAAACTTAGCGGAAATTTTTTCTTTTGGCTATCCTACATTTGTAGGGGGTGGAGTGGTGGAGTGTTGGAGTGGTGGAGGGGTGGAGAGGTGGAGTGGTGGAGAGGTGGAGGGGTGGAGTGGTGGAGGGGTGGAGAGGGGGAGAGGTGGAGAGGTGGAGTGGTGGAGGGGTGGAGAGGTGGAGAGGTGGAGTGGTGGAGTGTTGGAGTGGTGGAGTGGTGGAGGAGGAGAATCCCCGGAGCCGCGTGCTTTAGCCGCGGTTTTGCGGTGGAACGGCCGATTCGAAGGCTCCTGGCAGGCGCGACGGCGGCTGAAGCTCGCCGCTCTTTGTTTCGGCGTCGCTTCTTTCGCCTGACTCCTTTTTAAAAATTCATGGGTCACTGCTTGCGCAAGGCTTCCTGGACGGCTTCGGAGCGGGCGCGTTCGAGTTCGCGGTATTTCTCCTTGAAATCGCCTCTGATGCCGTAGGTGCGCAGTTCGATGTTCTGGAAGCCCATCAGCTTGAAAATATCGACGAGGTAGGTGACACTGCCGAATTCGGCGTCGGGGTGGATGTTGACGAAGAGTTCCGTTTCGAGGCCGTAATTGTCGGCGAGAATCCTGATGCTGTCTTTGAGTTTCTGATCGCGCAACCCGCGGCTGGTGTTGATCTGGCCGGATTTGATTTGCACGATTTCGTTGTCATCAAGGCGGATCGGGATCATCTCGAATTTTTTTTCGACCTGCAGGGTGGCTTCGGAGCGCGGAATGTCGAATTCGAGGTGCTCCTCGAATTCGGATAGCTGGGTGGCCACGAGGAAGAAGATGAGCAGCAGGAAGACGCAGTCGATCAGGGGAGCGAGGTCGACTTCATCGATTTCGTTGTCTTCGGGAAGGTGCATGGGTATGGGATCGTGGAAAGTTCAGGAATCGTCCCCGCCGGAGGGCTTTTCGGTGATGGGCAGGAGGATCATGGAGAGGTGGGAAACACCGGGGCTGGTTTCGACGCGGGCCTTCACTTCGTTGCGGCCTTTCTTGAAAAACACCTTGCGGTGTCCTTCGAAGATCATCCAGCCATGCCCTTTCTGGCGGCTTTCGAAAACGGGCACTTCGTTGATCCAGAACTTCGCGGCGTCGTCACTGCCGAAGGCCACCCAGACTTCGGTCGGCTCTTCGAAATAGAGTTCGGTGTAGGCGAAGTAGGCGGCGCGGTCGGCCAGGGGATAGACCGGTTGTTTGATTTCGTCGGTCTGAACGAAGTTCCAGCGCACCGGCTGGTCGAACTTGCCGGTGTATTCGGCGTCGAGATCGAATTCGATGGAGGGGGGGTAATTACGGTCGAGATTGAGTCTGCCATCGTTCTCGAAAGGGCCGACCATATACCAGCTATCGACGTAAACGATGCCGCTGCGGTCGGTTTGGCTCTCGCCGACGACGATGCGGCGGGCGGGAACGGTGTTGGCCTTGACCACATTTTCCGGGATCAGTTCGAGGCTTTCGGCGGGCACGGCGTAATCGCCGGGAAAGAGCGGGTATTGGCCGGGGTTGAAGCGGGACATATTGCTGTCATCTCCTTGGACATCCATGGGACCGCCCCCATGGGCGGCGGCGCGCATCAGTTGGGAGACATCGGATACGTTCTGGCGATTCCGGGGCTGCATCGCGGCACCCTGCATCAGGGCCTGCCGCTGTTCGGGGCTCATGCCCGCCATGATTTGCGCAAGCGTCTGGCCTTCGCCCTGTCCCGGTGCTTGCTGCGCCCCTTCGGATTCACCGGGTTCTCCCATTACGGGAATGGCTTGTCCGTCGCCGGCGAGTTCGCCGGATTCGCTCTGCTGGATGGCTTGGGCCATCATCGTCTGCAGCATCTGGCGCTGTTCCGCGGAGAGCCCTGTTTGCGAGGCCAGTTGGGCCAGTTGTGCGGGCGAGAGTGCCTGCATGGCCTCGGCGTTGAGTTCCGCGATCTGATCGGCGGAGAGACCCGCGAGCTGGTCGAGGGAAAGAGCGGCGAGCTGTTCGTCGGTGAGGGCGGCGAGTTGCGCGTCGGTCAGCGCGGCGAGCTGTTCGGGGGTGAGCTGGGCGAGTGAGGCCGCCGCCAGTTCCGCGAGTTCCTCCGGGGTGAGGCCGAGAAGATCCTGAGGGTCGATCTCGGGCATTTCCATCGCTTCGAGGGTGACCGGGGCCAGATCGGCCATCATCCCCTCGTCGGTGGCGAGTTCGCGCTCGCGCAGCTCGCGGAGGTAGTCCTCCACCCGCCGGATGGACATGTCGATTTCACGGATCGCCTTATCGGCCACTTCGGCAAACCGTTCGATGCCCTCGACGGTTTCGACGGAGACCAGGGAACTTTCCATTTCGGCGGCCAGTTCCGGGTCGATTCGCTGGCGTTCGATGTCGGTGGTTTCGAGCGCGTCCTCCAGACTCATGTCGAAGCGCATTCCGAAGTCCAGGCCGCGGAGCACGTGGGTTTGTCCATGGTAGGTGTCTTCCTTAGCGACCGCCTCGCGGTAAATGCCGCCCACGCCCATGGTCTGGACGCGCTCTTTGGGGAAGGGGTCGGCGGCTTCCGGGGTCTCGGCCACGAAACTGCGGAAGCGCTCGCCGCCGACACCTTTGAACGCGCGCCACTGTTTGAGCTTCTTGCCGCGCCATTCCAGCAAATCGACTTCCAGGCCGTAGAGTTCGTCGAGGCGGGCGATGAGGGTCCGCTTTTTCGATTCGACGATGCTCTCCTTGATTTTCTCGACTTTTTCGGGGTCTTCCTTTTCGCGATCCTTGGCTTCCGGCTCGTCGGGAATGATGAACTGTTCGACGAGCGCTTCGCGCAGCGGCGTATAGAGAACGGCTCCGATTACGAGAACATGCAGGAGGATCGAAAGGAGAATCCAAGGGTTGCTGCGGGATTTTTTCATGGAAGATAACTCAGATTTCGCTTGGCTCCGCCCCGGCTGAGGCGTCTGCTTCCGCGTTGTTTTCCTTTTCTTCCGAGGCTTTGATTCCGAAATTGCTCAGGTTGAGCACCTTGATCTGGTCGAGCACCTCCGCGACGACGCGGAAGGGGGCCTTGCGGTCGGTGTCCAGGCGGATGCGCCGGTCCGGCTCGTCCTCGCTGATCGCGCGCAACTCGGTCCGCAGAAAGGTGCGGGTGGCTTCCTCGCCATCGACGAAGAGCTGACCCTCGGCGTCGATGCCGATGACCAGAAAGTCGCTTTCCTCCTTTTTGACCCGCTCGGTCGCCTGCACCTCGGGCAGCTCGACCTCGATCTCTTTGTCCACGTTCTTGAGCGTGGTTGACACGAGAAAGAAGATCAAAAGGAGAAAGACAATATCGATGAGGGGCGCCATGGCGACGCCTTCGTCATCGGGAGTTTCGTCTTCAACGCGCATGGGAATTGCAAGTTTTGGGAAGAGGGGAGGGCGGGGAGGGGGCTGTCGCCCTAGCGTGTCGTCTTGAACCAGGCGTAGAGGGCCTCGGTGACCCGTTCCTCGAGGAGGGTCCCCATCTTGGAGGTCTTGCCGCGGAAATAGTGGTAGAGCATCAGGAAGGGAATCGCAAGGCTCAGACCCAAGGCGGTGGTGATCAGTGCCTTGGAAATGCTGTCGGCCAGGATGGCGGCGTCGCCCATGGAACCGGCCGCCGCGACGACGCCGAAGGCTTCGATCATGCCGATTACGGTGCCGAGCAGACCGAGCAGGGGTGCCACGCCCGCCACGACCATCAGCATGTAAGCACGCTGCTGGTGGTTCTTCATTCCGCGGGCGGCGATGTCCGTGGCGGCCACGTTGGCCTCTTCGATGGTCTTGATCTCGTTCGAGACCAGGAAGCGCATGACATCCGCATAGATGCTGCTGTCGTCCTCGACCGCCTTGGCGACGCTACCGGTGTCACCCCGCCGCAGGCTTTGGGTTCAGGAAGAATCCTGACAACTGCTTGCTCGCTATTCGAGTTTCGGTGGTGGCTGGCCGCCGATTTGAAGGCTTCTGGCTGACGCGACGGCGGCTAAAGCTTGCCGCTCCCGAAAAGCAACCGCATCCCGGAGCCGCGTGCTTTAGCCGCGGATTTGCGTCGGAACGGCCGATTCGAAGGCTTCTGGCTGACGCGACGGCGGCTAAAGCTTGCCGCTCCTTGTTTCGGCGGCTAAAGCTCGCCGCTCCCCGAAGCAGCCGAATCCCCGGAGCCGCGTGCTTTAGCCGCGGTTAGCCTGGGAGATTGTCCCAGGCGACGATCATGCGCCGGGTTTTGCTGAATTCGATGCCGACCAGGTGGATGGTGTCGTCGCCGGCCCGGAATTTGTCGGCGTAGCCCCGTTCCTTGATTTGGGCGAGGGCGGAGTTGCCGTCGGAGGTGGCCGCGTCCTCGACCAGCTTGAACTCGAAGACGATGACGTGTCCGCCATAGCGGACGGCCATGTCGAGGCGCCCGGCTCGGCTGGATTCCTCGACATCGATCCGCAGCCCGAGCGAGGCGAAGAAAGCGTAGAACACGCTGGCGTAGTAGCCCTCGTAGCGTGCGATGTCGTTGCGGGTGTGCCACTCGTAGGGGATCGAGGCGAAGAAGGCCCGCAGGATGCGCTCGATGCCGTCGATGTCGCCCTGACGAAGCATGGGGAGCAGACGGAACCGGGCACCCGCCACCTCGGCGGCGACAGCGGTGCAGTCGCTCACAAAGCTCTTGTTGAGGCTTTGATACACCTCGTGGTTGGGGTAGCGCAGGCGGTAGAAGTAGTTGCCGGCTTCGTGGATTTCCTCGTCGATGGTCAGGTAGCCGGCCTGGAAGAGAAGAGCTTCGGCCGGGATATTGCCCACGTCGAAGGTCGAGAGCAGAGCGGCGTCGGTGACGGTGCGCCCCAGATTCGGCAGGAACTCCTGTTTTTGCCGGAGCACCTTGAGCAGGAAAGCGGGGTTGCCCGTCTCATACCAGTGCGGGCGGAACTCGCGCGTTCGGAACAATAGCAGAGCATCGAAGGGATTGTAAACGGTCTCGCCCAACCAGTTGTAGCCGTTATACCACTCGCGGATGGCACTGCGGTCAAGGCCGTCAAGTTCGGGGGCAAAGACGGCATCCAGATCTTTGTCGGTGTAGCCGCAAATGGCGGAGAAGGAACTGTCCAAAGTGATGTCAATCAGGTTGTTCAGCCCGGAGAAGAGGCTGACCTTGGAGAACTTGCTGACGCCGGTGAGCATGGCGAAGCGCAGGTGGGGGTCGGACTCTTTGATGACCGAGTAGAGGTTTTTCAAGCCCTCGCGCATTTCGGCGGCGGCCGTATCATCCTCGATGTTGTCGAGGATCGGTTTGTCGTATTCGTCCACCAGCACGACCGCCCGCTGCCCGTGTCGCTCGACGGCGCCGACGATCAGCCGCGCGAAGCGGATGGGGTTGTCGGCCCCGCCCATGTCTTCGAGCCCGAGGCTGATTTCCGCCAGCCGGAGCTGTTCGGCGATATGGTGGTCCAGGCTTTCTCGGCCGCGCATGGCTCCCCGGCCGAAACTGATGCGGATGACCGGGTGTTTAACGCTCCAGTCCCAGTGGTCTGCGGCGTGCAGCCCCTCGAACAGATCGCGGCTGCCTGCGAACATTTCGGCCAGCGTGTCGATAAGCAGGCTCTTGCCGAAGCGCCGCGGGCGGGAGAGAAAGTAATACTTGCCTCCCTCGGCCATTCTGACGGCAAACGGAGTCTTATCGACGTAATAATACCCGCCCTGCCGGATCTCCCGAAGGTTTTGAATTCCAATCGGAAGCTTGCGCCGTTCGCGGACAGGCGGTTGGTCGGTTTGATCCATTCGGGATATTCCAACCGAATTACAAGCCTGAATCAAGTCCGCAGATTGTCCGGTTCGCCCACGATATTGTTCACCGCTCCCCGGATTCCCTGCCAGCGCTCGCGGAGCAGGAAGGCGGCGGCTTTGGGCTGGCGCTGGCGGGTGAAGACGCCTTTCTTGTTGCCCGCCACGCGGAAAA
>CAZDRT010000181.1:0-7220 GCA_964507815.1 uncultured Puniceicoccaceae bacterium | reverse complement strand
CGGAACCCCACGGCCATCCCGGGCAAGGCTGAAGCCATGCCCCACGGGGAACCCCACGGCCGGGGATTCCCGGCCTCCTCCGTGGCCGGCGGCCTTCAGGCCCCGGTGTGCAACGGCGGAGCGGCACCGCTTGGAAAAAAAAGGCCGGGCGGATGTCCGCCCGGCCTGAAATTCCGTCTTCGGAACCCGATATCCGGATCAGCGTCCGGCCTTGTCGAGGATGTCCCCGAGGCTGGCCAGATCCTCGTCGCCGGAGAGCGAATCGTAGGCGGCCGCTTCGGCGGCGATCTCCTCGTCCGAGTATTCGGCGGCCTTGATGCTGAGGCCGATGCGGCGGTCGTTGCGGTCGATCTTGATCACGCGGGCCGTCACGTTCTGGCCGACTTCGACGGCGTCCTTCACATTCTCCAACCGGTCCTCGCTGAGCTGGCTGATGTGGACCAGCCCGTCGATGTCGTGGTCGAGTTGGACGAAAGCACCGTAGTTCGTGAGCTTGATCACCGTACCGCTGACCACATCACCGATCTTGAAGTATTGATCAATGGCGGCCCACGGGTCGTCGTTGAGCTGCTTCATGCCGAGAGAAATCCGCCGGTTATCGACATCGACGTCGAGAACGATCGCATCCACCTCGTCGCCCTTCTTGACGACCTCGGTCGGGTTGTTGACCTTCCGGGTCCAGCTCATGTCCGACACGTGGACCATGCCGTCGATACCCTCTTCAAGTTCGATAAAGGCACCGTAGGTGGTGAGGTTGCGGACCTGCCCGCGCACGTGGGCTCCGACCGGGTAGTTGTGGCGGACCATGTCCCACGGATTCTCGTCGAGCTGGCGGGTTCCGAGAGAGATCTTCTGCTCGTCCTTCTGAATCCCGAGAACCACGGCATCGACCTCCTGGCCGATCCGAAGCACCTCCGATGGTTTGTTGATCCGCCTGGTCCACGAAAGCTCGGTCACGTGGACGAGACCTTCGACGCCTTCCTCGATTTCGATGAAGGCCCCGTAGGCCACCAGATTGACGACCCGGCCGCGGACGACCGCACCGACCGGGTATTTCTGCTCGATCATGTCCCACGGGTTCGGGGACAGCTGCTTGGTGCCAAGGGAGACCCGCTCGCGCTCGCGGTCCACTTCGAGAATCTGGATATCAATCTCCTCGCCCGGCTTGAGCATCTCGCTCGGATGGGAAACCCGGCCCCAGCTCATGTCGGTGATGTGGAGCAGCCCGTCAAGCCCGTCGAGATCGACGAAAGCGCCATAGTCGGTGATATTCTTGACCACACCCCGCCGGATGTCGCCCGGCTTGACGTCCTCGAGCAACTGACGGCGCTTCTCGGCCCGCTGCTCCTCGATCAGCTCCCGTCGGGAAACGACGATGTTCTTCCGGTCGGGATTGATTTTGACGACCTTGAAATCGTAGGTCTGCCCCACGTACTGGTCCAAATTCTTGGGGGGCTGGATATCGATCTGGGAGGCGGGCAGAAAGGAATCGACGCCGATGCTGATGATCAGCCCGCCCTTCACCTTCGCCTTGACCCGGCCCGGAACGACCGAGCCTTCGTCGCAATTGAGCAAAATATGCTCCCAGTTCTTCTTCTGCTCGGCCTTGTCGTAGGAAACGACCGGATTGCCGTCGCGGTCTTCGAGGCGTTCGAGATAGACTTCGATCTCGCCGCCGACGTCCAATTCGCCGGGGTCGCTGAATTCAACGGAGGGGATGGCCGCCTCCGATTTGCCGCCGATATCAACGATTACTTCGGTCGGGCGGATCTCCATGATCCGGCCCTTGATGATTTCACCCTCCTCGAGCTTGTCGATGCCGCTGTCGGAGAGAAGGTCTTCCATTAAGGAACTCATATGGTTGATTGCAAGCCGCCGGGGGAAGCCGGCGACCGGTTGTTTGGGTTGTCGGTTGAGGGATTTGATTTGAAAACGCCTGCCTCCAAATCCCATGGTGGAAAAGACGGTGAAACAGACGAAAGAGGGTGAGCATGCCGACCCGGAAAGGCCGCGACAAGAAAAAACGCAGCAAAAACTGATGAGGGGGTCCAACTACGCAGTCGCATGACTTTGGTCGCGCGATTCGGTCTCTTCCGTGGTCGCGGGGCTTGCCCCTCGATCCGTAGGTGGTGGTGGCCGCGGATACCACCGAACCTCTCCGGACCGACACCGGGCATCCGCGAAATCAGTGTCCGTTGTCCGTGCCGCCGGCGATCGGAGGGCAACCGTCTTCGCCCTCCGGGGCTACGCCGGTCAATCCATTCCATGCTTTTCAACAGGGACGAGTCCCGTCATTCTACCCTCTTCATGATTGATTTGGAAGCCCATCCCATCGTTCCGGTCATCGTCCTCGACGATGCCGCACACGCCGAACCCCTTGCCGAAGCCCTTCTCAAAGGCGGGCTGAAGGTCATTGAAATCACCTTCCGCACGGATTCGGCCGCTGAATCGATCGACCGGATCGCCCGGCGTTTTCCGGAAATGGCGGTCGGTGCGGGCACGGTGGTGACCCCTGCACAGGCGAAACGGGCCATCGAAGCGGGAAGTCAGTTCGGCCTCGCCCCGGGCACGGATCCGGCGACCATCGGCGTTTTCCGCGACGCGGGAATTCCCTTTATCCCCGGGATCGCGACTCCTTCGGAGATCCAAACCGCCCTTCGGGAAGGGTGCCGCCTTCTCAAATTCTTTCCCGCCGGAACCATGGGAGGCATCTCCATGCTGAAAGCGCTGGCGGCTCCCTACGCGAACCTCGGCATTCGTTTCTGTCCGACCGGCGGAGTGAGTCCCGACAATCTTTCCGAATACCTCGCCCTGCCGTCCGTCTTCGCGGTCGGCGGAAGCTGGATCGCGACGCGGGCCGACATCACCGGAAAAAACTGGAAACGGATCACCGAGAACGCGAGAATCGCCCTCGACCAATCGAAAACCGCGCGAGACCCCGGGGCTTGAAAAAACCGCATCCCCTCCCTCCCTCCTTTTTCGAACGACCCACCCTCGAGGTCGCCCGCGACCTGATCGGGAAGGGGTTGGTCTCGGGGACCGAGACCGGGTGGACGGTTCGTGCCATCCACGAGGTCGAGGCCTACGACGGCCCGGACGACAGGGCCTGCCACGCACACCGCGGGCGGACCCCCCGCAACGAGGTTCTCTTCGGCCCGGCGGGGCGTTGGTACGTCTATCTCTGCTACGGAATCCATTGGCTGGCCAATGTCGTGGCCGGTCCGGAAGGCTACCCGGCTGCGGTCCTGCTCAGAGGGGCGGGGGAGTTCGACGGGCCGGGAAAACTCACCAAGGGGATCGGTCTCACGGGAGAGGTCAACCGCCTGGCCGCCGCCCCGCCCTGCTCCTTTTACATCGCCGACGCCCCTCCCGTCCCCGGGAACCGCATCCGCCGAACACCGCGGATCGGCGTCGATTACGCGGGGGCGGCCTGGGCGAAAAAGCCCTACCGGTTTGTCGCGGACACCCTTTCGGGCAATGCTTCCGCTTGACCAACCCGCCCCGATCACTGATTCTCCCGCTGTCAAAACGCTTGCCCCCACCCCCGGGTCCTCTCCACAATCCACCCTCGCCCTCCGATCATGCCCGCCTCCAACCGGACAATCCTCCTCCCGCCCATCGAAGCGCCTCAAGACCTTTCCCTCAAGACGGTTAGCGAGGCTTTTTCTCTTTTCCCCGAATTGGTTTTCGCCCAGCATTGGCGACCGACTCCGGAAGCGGAGTTTCAACCCGCCACCCTCAAGGCGGCCTGGTGCCCGGATTTTCTTCACCTCTTCGCGACTTTTACGGATCATGACATCGTCGTTCTTGAAAACCACAGTTCGCGGAGCCGCTTGGCCGTGGGCGATGTCTTTCAGGTTTTCCTCGGGCGCCCCGAAGCGAACGACTATCTGGAAATCCACGTCACCCCGGGCAACCAGACGCAGGTCCTGGGATGGACGCAGCAGCGTTTCAAATCCTTTCTGGATGGAGGCACCTCCCTCGACGAGATTCTTCTGGATTCCGAGCACCCGCCACTGTCGAAGACATGGGTGGAGGAAGAGAACGCGCGCTGGACCGCCTACCTGCGCATTCCCGCAGAGACGGCAAGACCGGGAAAGGATCGGTTCGCCCCGGGAATCATCGTAGAGGGAGCCTTTTGCCGCTATGACGCATCCCCCGGAGCGCCGACTCCCGTGGTTTCCTCGACTTCCGAGTTTCCCGAGAAACCCCAGTTCCACAGCGACCGGCATTGGCACCGCCTGAAGCTGAAGCTGGAGCCGGAGACGGAACGGCCCCCGAAAAACCGGGCCGAATGAAGCTTTTCCGGAAACCCAATGGCCCGGCACTCAAACCGGCGGGACCGCCTCCCCCCCAATCAATTGAATCTACAATCGGTCCCCGAGGGAACCATCCCGCCACTTTTCGGCGAGTTCGAGGATCCGCCCCAAAGTCGGGAAGTTGCCGGTGCGCACGTAGTATCCGCTGGCGCAGGCCCCGCAGAGGAGCATGGCCGGATCCCCGAGACCGAGGAGCCGGGCGGCGAGAACTCCGGCGCCGAAGGTATCGCCCGCTCCGGTGGAAATGAGCGGTTTCCCGCAGTAGGGTCCCGGCACGTACACCGCGCCATCCCGACCGGCACCCGCGGCACCGTCGTTCGGGTGGATCACGATCCGGTCCACATGGATCTTCTCCTTGAGGAAAAGCGCCAGCCCGGCCACCCGCTCCGGCTCTCTCGCCCCCTTGAATCCGCCTTCGAAGACCCCGGCCATCTGCCAGGCCTCCTTCAGGTTGAAACTGAGGATGGTTTCGCACTGTCCGGTAATCTCACCCACCAGATCCACCAGATCCTTTTGATCGGCGAGCGGGCGTTGCTCGAACTCGGCCAGATCCATGAAAAAGGGCACCTCCTTGGCCCGGCGACCGGCGGCGGCCAGCCCGTCGGCGATCCCTTTCCAGATCGATCCCACGTTGACCAGCTTCCCCCAGTTCACGGCTCCGACGAAGCGGCACTCCCGCAACTCCTTGTCGAGATCCTCCGGATCGATGCGCTCCCGGAGGCGGTCCCAATCGATCTCGGCGCAGGAGCGCAGGTCACTGAGCATCACCTTGCCATCGCGGAACTCCAGACAATCGCTGTGCGCCGGATTGGCCAGGCTCACCAAGCGCCGGGTCCGCCCCCCCAATGGCTCGCGGAAAAGGGGCAGAATTTCCGGATCGCCGAGCGCCCCGAAATAGGCGATGCCCGTTCCCCCGTCGAAAAACGAGTTCAGGGCGGAGGCGAAAAGCGGCCCGTTCCCGCCGAACCGGTCCCCCTTGTGCCGGGCGGTGAAAGACGTCGCAATCCCGGCGGCATCCGCCACCTTCGGCCCGAACCCGGCCATCGAGTCCGGATTCTCCAATTCGATGAAGGTATCGACGAACCCATCGAATCCGCAAATCCCGTCGAGGCGCTCCCCCGGCGGGTTCTCAGCCGCCGTGCGAATCTCGTCGATCAATCCGTCCATCTCTCCGATTTCCGTGAAAACGCGCTTTTCCGTACTCATGCCCCCAGACAAGCGGAAAAACACCTGTCTTCCAAGCGATTTCCCCATAAGGGTTGTACCGTTTTTTCCGATTTTCTTCATTTTCGTACTTGATCCCCACCCGAATAACCGGTTTCATCCTCTTTTTTGCTAGTCCCGTTCGTCTAGCCAGGTCTAGGACACTGGGTTTTCATCCCAGCAACAGGGGTTCGAATCCCCTACGGGACGCCATCCTATCTCCGTGAACGGAAAAGCGAGCCGCTACCCAAGGGGGCCGCTTCGAACGATTCGACCGTGTTGGAGCCGATACGGCGATCCTCCACACCCGCCTGGGTGGTGTAGCCGTAGCTGCCGAAGCCGGAACGCCCGAAGCCGACGAGGGCAAAGGCATCACCCGCTTCCATGGCCAGTCCGAGGGCGGGGAAGATCAACATGCCGGGGAGCTGATCGGCCAAATACAGCTGGGCCAGGTCGTGGTGGACGGTGGGGTTGTCGAAGCCGGTGAAGTCGGGCTGGGTGACAAACGAATCCGCACCGTACCTGCCGAGTCCCGGCAGGTGGAAGCTGGCTGAGATTCCCGGATCCGGTTGTCCGTCGTCGTTCAGATCGACGTTATGCCCCGCCGTCAACACCCAGTCGGGCGACAGCGCGGTAGCGCTCCCATAGAAGCGACTGCTGCCGGAGGAAATCTCCCGCCCGCCGACGAAATTGAAGGGCGAGGTGTCGGTCAGCGGGTCCAGGCGGTTGGAGGGGAAATCCGTTGGCTCATCGAACTCGCCCCCGGCCATGATGGCGTGGAGGGAGGGAACAGCCAGCGTAGATGAAACAAATAGAAGAGTGATGTGCTTCATCCTTACTCTCCCGTAAGTTTAAGTGCTTCTTCGATAACAATAAATTAGCTGAAACACGCCTCAAGTCAATCACCTGATGCGGGGGCCTTCGGAGCGCTTTTCGAATCTCCTTTTTGATGCCGCCCTTAGCGCACCTCTTGGCTTACCGGAAAGCATATGGACAGGTCAAATGGCACCAAACGCAAATTCTAGAGATATTAGTGCCAGTAACCATCGTGGGAAGTTGCCTTATTTGAATGCAACTAGAATATTTATATTCTATGTTTGACCCCATCTCCCCCCCCCATCCGTTCAACCAGTCTCCGTCGGCCGGATTGGCTGGCATGAAATCGCCCCCGTTGCCCTCACCAACGACGACGACCTGGACACACTCAAAGGTCAGGTGGAAACCCTCGTCGGAAGCCGAACCGACCAGGATCTTCTCAAACTCAACATCGACGGAACCTTGAGCTTCGGCGGTGCCGAGCGTCTGGAACAAATGATCGAAAGCCTGGAAGCCCGCTTGATCCGGCTAAAAATCGACCAAAACATTCAAATCGAGCCAACCTCTGAGGAACTTGCGGCTCTGACTCAAAGCCCCGATCCCCTGATCGCCCAGGTAGCCGACACTCTACAGGCCGAGACCGATCCCCTCGCCCGCGATGCTTTGAGAGAATTGCAACTCCAGGTCAAAGGAGCGAGCCGATGAAGCTCCTCTCCGCCCAAATCCAAAACTACCGGGTCCACCGCAACACAGCCGTGGCTTTCGAGGGCGATCTCATTCTCGTCCATGGTCCCAACGAATCCGGTAAGAGCACCCTTGCCGAGGCGATCCACTGCACCCTCTTCCTCAAGGCCAAGGGCTCGACTTCGTTCCACCATCGAA
>CAZDRT010000180.1:0-7238 GCA_964507815.1 uncultured Puniceicoccaceae bacterium | reverse complement strand
CCGATTTCCCAGTGGTCTCCCGGCACAGGAGAATGTCTTTTCCGCCAAGCCGCCTCGGGTTGGACGACTGAAGTCATCCAACTACGTGGTCGTTCGATCCGGTACGGCGGTTTCCGCGGCCCCTGCCACCTTCGGATCGAGGGGCAAGCCCCGCGACCACGGGGGAGTACCGAATCGCACGACTACAGTCATAATACCCGGTCTTCTTTTTTCACTCTCCCGCCCATGGCCGCCCGTCGGTCAGCTCCCGGACCGCCGCGAGGGCCTGCTCCGGGGTGATCGCCGCGAAGCAGCGATTCCATCGGTCTTTCCTTGATTCTCCCTTTTCCGGGGGGAGATCCGAGATCAACGTGCGGACCCTGGGCCCGATCGGTGCCCAGCGGGTCGGCGAGTGAATCGGGTCGCATTGGCCCATGAGGCAGACGAGGGGCGCGCCGAGGGCCGCCGCCATGTGGGCGGGTCCGCTGTCGCGGGAGACAACGATGGCCGCTCCGGCCAGGAGGCGGGCTGTCCCCGGAAGGTCGTCGATCCCCCCGCGGTCGGTCCAGGCGTCTCCGGGGAGGCCGTGCGCCCGAAAGGCCGCCGCGGTTTCCGGATGGGGTTCGGCCCCGGCCAGAACAATCCGCCAGCCATAGCTCCCGTGCAAGGCGAGGGCCAGCCGGGCGTAATGGGCGGGCGGCCAACGCGGTTTGTCTCCGAAGGCCGCCGGGTGGAAGACGGCGTAGGGGCGGTCGGTTCCGTTGGGTCGCTCCGGCTCCTTTGTCTCCGGGAGAAATAGCGCGGGGCGAATCCCGTCCGGGGCGGGGCAGTCGGTCCGCTCGAGGAGGTCGAAGTTGCAGGCGGCTTCGTGGCGGTGGCCGAGGTGGCGGCGGTAGGGGATGGTTTCGTTGAGCCCGCAACGCCCGAGCTGTCGGCGGTAGCCGATCCGCCGGGGGATTCCCGCGAAGGCGGCGGCGAGCTGGAGGTCGTTGTCGGGGTGGAGAAAGACCGCCGCGTCGGGGCGGTCCGCGCGGAAACGTCCGAGCCAGTGGCGGAAGCGGGCCCAGTGGAATCCTTTCGGCCCCGGCCCGGGCGGACAGGGCACCGGCTCGATCCGGGAGTCCGCCGCCAGGAGCGGGGCGATCTCGGGCCGGACGAGGATGCGCAGCCGGGCTTCGGGAAAGCGTTGGCGCAGGGGTCCAAAGGCGGCGGTGGTCAGAACCACGTCGCCGATCCGGTCGGTGCGGGCGAGGAGGAGATGCTTCATGAAAACGGGATTGGCGTGCTTCGAGAGGATGGGTGGTGTCGGTAGGGTTGGCTCCACTTACCCGGTCTTCCCGGGGATTGCCGATTGTCCCTGTTCCGCGAAGGGTGTGCGACCGCCGCTTTCCGGTGAGCCACCAACAAACCGCGGGTCCGGACGTACGCCGGATTCGACGAACCGCTCGGCGAGCCGGGCCGTGTTCCGGGAGGCCAGAAAGTTCTCCTCCACCCACGCGCGGGCGCGGACGGACATTTTTTCGCGGGCGGAATAGTCGTGCCAGAGCGCGAGGATTTGATCGGCCCATTTCCCGGTCGGACCCGCTTCGTCGAGAAGTACGCCGGTTTCGCCGTCGAGGACCGCTTCGCGGACACCCGGGGCCGGGCGGGCAACCACGGGGACACCCGCGGCCATGGCCTCGGGGATAACGTTGGGGAGCCCGTCCCGGTCGCCGTCCCGCGATACGATGCCGGTGAACAGAAAGAGATCGGCGGCCCGCAGGAGCGCTTCGACCTCGCGGTGCGGCAGGGCTCCGGCCATGCGCACGCGATCCGCGAGGCCGAGGCGGTCGATTTTTCCCTTCAGCCCGCGCCGCAGCGGCCCGTCGCCGACCAGGGTGGCCTCGAAGGATTCGCCCCGCCGCCGTAGTTCCGCGAACAAATCAATCTGGTCGGCGTATCCTTTTTTCGGCACGAGCCGCCCGACCGAGAGGAGGCGGAGCGGCGGTCGGGCGGGCCGGGGCTCCACGGGCGGAGGCAGGGATTCGAGGCCGCGGCGAACCAGAACCACCCGGTCGGCGTCGGCGCCCCGGCGGATGAGTTCCCCGGCGGCGGCGGTGGTCGAGGTGCGGATCCAGGCGGCACAGCGGATCTTGTTCCCGAGGAGACAGTCGCCCCCGTTCTGGAAAAGGTCGTAGGCGTGGGCACCGAAGGAAAAGCGGGCCCCCGTGAGAAGGTGGATGGTCCATGCCGCCGTGGCGGGCGCGGTCGCCCAGATCGCGTGAATCCAGGCCGGGGGGCGGCTCCGGATCTCCGCGGCCATGACCACGCCGGCACCGATTCCGAGAAAGGTTTCCTGGGCGGAGAGGATCGAGTGGGTCGGCCGGCGGATGACCGCCCCGAGCAGTTGGAAAAGCGCGCCCGGATTACGGATCATCCAAAAGGGCAACAGGTAGAAAAGGCGCAGGAGGGAGCGGAGGCGGAACCGGCGCACCGGGATTTCCGCGTCGTCCCCTCCCTTCCAGAGGGAAACCACCTCCAGCGGGAGTCTTTGGCGCAGAATCCGGACCTCGCGCCGGACGAAGGTCTCCGAGATCCGGGGGAAGGTCGTGCAGAGGTAGAGAAGGCGGCCCGGATCGGAGCGGGGGGGATCCTTCGGTGCCTCGGAAGGAGTTTTCAGGAAACGTGAACGGAGGCGTGCGCCGTTCCGTTGAGTTGGGCCGGGGCTTCGTCGGGGTCGGCCTCGGCGCAGTCGAAGGCGAGGGTGATTTCCTCGGCGAAGGCGGCCTTCTCCTTTCCGACCGTGATCAGCCCCTCGAAAACGGCGATCGGACGCCGGATCCGCTTGAGGTTGACCTCCATGGTGAAATGGTCGCCCGGACGGCAGACCCGGTGGCAGCGGACACCGTCGCAGCTTTTGAAGAAGACGGCCTCGGGAAGGACGGGGCGGGGCAGGTGTTCGCCCTCGTTTTTGAGGAGAAAAAGAACGGCCAGCTGGCCGAGGGCCTCGATCATGATGGAGGCGGGGACGACCGGATTGTTCTTGAAGTGGCCTTCGAGGAAAAACTCGCTTCCCTCCACCTTGTATTCTCCTTTGGCGGAGTGGGACCCGACCGTGGCGCGGTTGAGAAAGAGAAAGGGCGGTTGCTGGGGGAGAACGGCGGCGATCTCCTCAAACCCGAGCGAGGCGGCCCTCCTGGGGACGGGGGTGCCCGATGCCTTGCTGTCCATGTAGGTCTGGATGTCTTCGAGGGTCCGCAGTTCCCGGAGTTCGTTGTTGTCGAAGGAAATGTTCAGGGTCTCCTCGACCAGGATGACGATCTCCATCATCGTCAGCGAATCGATGCCGAGATCTTCGAAAAGGCGGATGTCCGCCCGGCCCGCGTGGAGGAGCGGCTTCGATTCGGGTTCGAGGAATCGCTCGATGATGCCGGAGACGATCCCGGGAACCAGTTCGGGGTTGGAAGACTCACGGTATTCCACCGCCGCCTCGAAAGTGCCCTCGGGGCATCGCTTCAAGGATTCTTTGAGTTTCAGAGTATCTTCTGGAGATAAGGTTGCTGTAGCCACTTTGGAAATTTTGATTCAAACGCCTCCCGAAGATTTGGGAAAAACGAAGGTTCTTTTGGGAAAACGGATTAAGTCGCAATTTTTGTTGTTTGAATGAAGACGATTATTGAAGCTCCTACTGGTTCGTGCAATAGAAATATTCACAGGCGATTGGAGGTGAGACGCACCCCGCCTTCCGAACGTTCATGATTTTTTCCAATGAAAACTCCCGAAAAGCCGAAAAAGCCCGTTATCCTCACCTGCGCCCAGCCCTCGGGTGTTCTCACTCTGGGCAATTATCTCGGGGCGCTCCGGAATTGGGCGGGGATGCTCGACGAGGCGGAATGTTTTTTCGGGATCGTGGACATGCATGCGATTACAGCAAAAACCATTCCAGCCGAACTGCGACGGAATTCCCTCTCCTGCCTGGCGCAGTACATCGCCTCCGGAATGGACCCGGAGCGGAGCCGCCTTTTCATCCAATCCCACGTGATCGGGCACGCGGAGCTGGCCTGGGTCCTCGGCTGCCAGACGCCGATCGGCGATCTCCAGCGGATGACCCAGTTCAAGGAGAAGGCGGCCCGGCTCGGTTTCGCGGTCGGTGATTCCGGCGACGGCCCGCGTTTCAGCCACGAAGGCGCGCGCGCGCAGGCCTCGATCAACTCCGGGCTCCTCTTCTATCCCGTCCTCATGGCGGCGGACATCCTGCTCTACAACGCCGACAGGGTGCCGGTCGGCGACGACCAGCGCCAGCACCTCGAGCTGTGCCGCGATCTGGCCCGCCGGTTCAACCACAACTACTCGGAGACCTTCACCGTGCCCGAGCCCTTCATCCCCAAAGACGGGGCGCGGATCCGCTCGCTCCAGGATCCGGCGAAAAAAATGTCGAAGTCCGACGAAGATCCGTTGGCCACGATTTTCCTGCTCGATCCCCCCGACCGCATCCGGAAAAAAGTCATGTCGGCGGTCACCGATTCGGGATCGGAGATCCGCCCCGGGGACGACAAACCGGGGGTGACGAACCTGCTCCAGATCCTGTCCGCCGCGTCCGGCGAGCCGGTCGGGGCGCTGCTCGACCGCTTCGCCGGGAAAGGGTACGCCGACCTGAAGCGGGAGACGGGCGATGCGGTCGTCGGCCTCCTCGAACCGGTGCGGACGCGCTACGGGGAATTGATCGGCGACAAGGGTTACCTCGAGTCGGTTCTCGCCGCCGGGGCCGCCGCCGCCCAGGACCGTGCCTACCGCACGCTTTCCAAGGTGTACCGCAAGGTCGGCTTCTACCCGAGGATACGCGGCGAATGAGGGATTGGGCGGACAGGGATTCCTTCCGGGATGACTCGCTGCCGGACTTCCGCACTTGGATCTCGCGCGGATGCGGGATCCTCTGCCTGATCGCCGGGGCCGCCGCCGGGGTCGCCTTGTGGCGCGAGCCCTCGGTGGCCGGGATCCCCATCCTCGGGATGTGCGTGGTGGTCGGCGCCCTTCTCGTCGCCCTGCCGGACTATTTCCGCTACGTCGCCGCCCTGCGCGAGAGTCCGCCCCTCCCGGACCGGGTCGGGGAGGCCTTCGAAAAGACCTACGCCGATCTCGAAACCCTGCGCCGCCACGTCGAGGAGATGGGAGAGTCGCTGGCCGACATGCGCTCGTCCGAGGGCGGCTCGGACCAGGCCTGGATGGATCAGGTCGAGATCGCCCTGGCCGAGCTGCGGCTCGACTGCGACGGGATCGGCGACCAAGTCCGCCCGCTTCTGCCCGACGATGGAAAAGGCGCTCCCCGGCCCTTGCCCGAGGGGATGCTCGCCAAGGCCCTTTCCCGGGCGGGGAAGGGCCGGGGCATCCCGGGCAACAGCGGAAAAGAGCGGCCGGAATAGCGCGGCGACTGGCAAATCCGGGGTTTCGGTATAGGAAAAGGGGCATGGGTATCGAAACCGGAACAAATGGCGCCGCCCGGACCGCCGGGGCCGCAGCCGCCGATGTGCGGGCCATTGCGGCGGTGTCGCTCAACCGGGTCATCGGGAGGGGCGGCCGCCTGCCGTGGGATCTTCCCGAGGACGTCGCCTACCTGCACGAATGCGTACGAGGGGGCGTGGTCATCGAGGGCAGACGGTGCTATGAAAGCCGGGGGCGGGCGTTTCCGGGAGCCGCGCGCACCATCGTCCTGAGCGGCCGGACCTCGTGGAGACCGGCCGACGCCACCGTGTGCGCCTCTCTGGAAGAGGCTCTCCGGGAAGCCGCGCCGACGGGCAGGACCATCTGGATCGCCGGCGGCGAGCGCGTTTACGCCGAGGGACTCCCCTTTTGCCGTCGGCTGCACCTGACCCTCGTCCACCGCGAATACTCCGGCGACACTTTTTTCCCCGAGTGGAGGAACCGATTTCCGGTCGAACTCTCCCGGACGGACTCCCAAGACGGGGGGCTCCGGTTTTCTTTTCTTGTGCTCGCTCCGCGCGGAGCGGAAAACCGGACCCCGTTATCATGAAAATCCTGCTCGTCACCGAAACCTATCCCCCCGAGGTGAACGGGGTGGCGATGACCAACAAGCGTCTCGTACGCGGCCTCCTCGACCGGGGGCACGGGGTGGCTCTAGTCAAGCCGGGCCGCGGCGGCGAGGCCGTCGCCGGGGGGGCGGGCGAGGCGCGGGTCGTTCCGGTTTTCGGAGTGCCGATTCCCAACTACCGGGGACTCCGGTTCGGCCTGCCGTCCCCGGGCCGCCTCGGGCGGATCCTGAGGGAGGTCCGGCCCGATCTCGTCCATGTCGCCACCGAAGGACCCCTCGGACTCGCCGCCCTCCGGGCCGCCCGCCGGCGGGGCCTGCCGGTCACCTCGACCTTCCACACCAATTTCCAAGACTATTGCGCGGACTACGGGGCCCCCTTTCTGGAAGGGATCGCCCTGCGCTATCTGCGCTGGTTCCACAACCGCTGCGCGCTCACGACGGTTCCGGACCCGGGCCTGATCGAGCGCCTGCGCGAAAGCGGCATCGAACGGCTCGAGCTGCTCGGGCGCGGCGCCGACACGGAACTCTTCCAGCCCGGCCACCGGGACGAGGCCCTCCGCCGGGAATGGGGGGCCGGGCCGGAGGATCCCGTCGCCCTCTACGTCGGCCGCGCCGCCGCCGAGAAGAACATCCCCCTCGCGCTCGAAGCCTGGTCCGCCGCCCGGAAGGGCTGCCCGGAACTCAGGATGGTGGTCGTCGGCGACGGCCCCGTGCGGCGCAAGCTCGCCCGCAAGTGGCCGGAGGTGCGTTTCGCCGGCATGCGCTACGACGCCGACCTCGCCCGACACTACGCTTCGGCGGATCTGTTTCTTTTCGGAAGCACTTCGGAAACCTTCGGCAACGTGGTCCTCGAAGCCCTCGCGAGCGGACTCGTCGTCCTGACCTACGACTACGCCGCCGGACGGCAGTTCATCGACTCGGGGGAAAACGGATGCCTCGTCCCCTTCGACGACCCGGAGGCCTTCCGCGCCGCCGCCGCCGACCTCACCGCCGAACGCGCCCACTGGCCCGCCCTGCGGAAAGAGGCCCGCCAGACCGCCGAATCCCACCCGTGGTCCCGCACCATCGACCGATTCGAGGAACTGCTCGCCGGTGTGGCCCGACGCGGGGCCGAAGCGGACGCGGCGACATTTGCGACGGAGGAAAGCCGGGTGCCGCCGCGCGGCCGAGCCTGAAGGCACCCGGCCACGGGGTGTAACGACAGGTGCGGGGAGTTTTGGAACGAACCGATCCC
>CAZDRT010000179.1:0-7272 GCA_964507815.1 uncultured Puniceicoccaceae bacterium | reverse complement strand
AAACGCCGCCTGAGCGGCGGGGAAATCTCGGCCATCATCGAAAAGGGCCGCGCCCCACCCCGGAACTGGCGCTCTCCGAAGAAGAGATTCTCCGCCTGCGGCGCTTACGGATAGTAAAAGGTCAGCCGCCGTCTCCCTCAAGGACCGGCTGCTTCAGCGGTCGGCTCCCCTCTACCCGCAGACCGCGTCGAGTTTCTCCAGGACCTCGGGAGTGAGTTTTTCGACAACATCGAGAGCGCGTACATTGCGGCTGACCTGCTCGGGTTTGCGGGCACCCATGATGCAGGTGCTCACGTGCGGATTCTTCAGCGTCCAGGCGTAGGCCAGTTCGGCCATGGGCACACCGAGATCGTCGGCGATCCCCTGAATGGCCTTGAGCTGCCCAAGCCGCTCGTCGGTGAGCTGCTTGCGCAGCCAGTCGTGATCCGCCAGGCGGGTGCCCTCCGGGATGCCGTCGTTGTACTTGCCGCTGAGCTGGCCGGCCGCGATGGGGGAATACACGGTCGATCCCATGCCCCATTTCTCGAACAACGGCACCAAGACTTTCTCAATCCGGTCGCGACCGAGCAGGTTATAGCCGGTCTGCTCGACTACCGGACCCTCCATGCCGTGCCGCGCGGCGAACTGCCACATCCGCTCAAGAGTCATCGGATCGAACTCGCTCGTTCCCCAGTACAGGATTTTCCCCTGCTGAATCAGCGCGTTCATGCTGATCACGATCTCCTCGGGCGAAGTATTCCCATCCGGGCGGTGACAGAAAAACAGGTCGAGATAGTCGGTGTGGTAATTGCGGAGCGTGTTCTCACAGCAACTCCGCAACCGCTTGCGGCTGATGCCGTGATGCAGGTCGTCCCCCGCTTTGTTGCGAATGCACTTGCCGGTGAGCACGTAATCCTCGCGCGACCAGCCCATCTTCTTCAGGACGTTGCCCATCATCTCGTCGGCCTTGCCCATGGCATAGGCTTCCGCCCCGTCGAAGGTGCGGATGCCACTCTCCCAGGCGGTTTTGACGATTTCTTCGGCCTCCGCCGCGTTGACGCTTTCCCCGAAAGTCTGCCAGGTGCCGTAGGACATGGCGGTGACCTTCAGGCCGGATTTTCCAATGGTGCGCAGTTGCATGATTTTTCAGCTGTTGGGTTTTTTTGAACAAGACCAACGGTCTTGTGATTGAGGTGAAACTTCGATTCAAGACTCCCGAGGTCGCCGCGTCAAGGCTGGAATGCGGTTTTCCCCATCTCCGGAGTGATTTTTCAAAAAAGTCCCATTTTTAATTTTCCAAATCCTGAAATCCTGTTACCGTCTCTCCTATGCAGAGATTAAAAATCCTGACTCGAAAAGTATCCACACGCCCCGTGCCCTTTCTCGCCGCTGCATCCCTTTTGTTTGCGGCCCTTGCGTACGCCCCTGCCACCGTCGCGGCCGACGGCGTCGAGGATACGGAGCTGTATAAAAAAATGGAGCTGATGCAGGATCAGTATCGGACGCTCGGCCGGGGCCTGCGCCGACCGACCGCCGACGATCTCCCGAAACTACTCGACGCCGTCCAGCAGCTCCAGCTGCTGACCGTCGAAACCAAGGTCATGACGCCCCACATGGCGGAATCGATCGAAGCGGCCGACCGTCCGGCCTTCATCCTCGCCTACCGCGAGCTGCAGATCAAAACGCTCGTCACGCTCCTGAACATGGAGGAAGCCCTGCTGAATTCGGATTTCGAGAACGCCAACGTGTTCTGGGACGAACTGAAAGACCGCAAGGCCGAAGGGCACGAGGCCTTCAAGCAGGAAGACTGAACAACACCGATGTTATCCTGCGTGCGCGAAGTCACCCCATTTCCCCCACCCCAACAAAGCTTGACCCGGGAAATTCCGGCAAGGAGTATTCGTTTCATGGACCCCAACCGTCTGAAAGACAAAGTTTGCCTCGTCACCGGGGCCGCGCAAAACATCGGCCTTGCGATTGGCCGCCGCTTTCTCGACGAGGGCGCTACGGTTTACTTCGTGGACCGCAACCGGGAGGCACTGCGAAAAATAACCGACGGCATTGACCGGGCGCACCTGATCGCGGGCGACCTGACCGAGCGGAGTTTCTGCCGGAGCATGGTCGAGGCCGCCATCACAGGCAGTGGACGGCTCGACGTTCTGGTCAACAACGCCTACGGCGCCCCTTACCAATCCGTCATCGACCAGAGTGACGAGGCTTGGGATCAGGCGATCACGCTCGGCCTCACCGCCATGATGGCTGCCTGCCGCGCGGCTCTGCCGGGTATGGTGGCGCGGCGCTCCGGCGCCATCATCAACATCGGCTCGATCAACGCCGGCACCCCCGCCTACAATATGGCCGCCTACGCTACCATTAAAGCGGGCATCGAGGGCTTCACCCGCCAGATCGCCGTCCAATACGGCCCCGAAGGCATCCGCGTCAACTGCCTGGCACCGGGCTTCATCACCAACCCCAAGCGCGACGAACAGTTTGCCGCAAAACCTCTCGAACGCCGCCGCCAGGAGTCGCTCATCCCACTTCGGCGTGTGGCGCAGGATGGGGAAGTCGCCGCCGTCGCCGCCTTTCTGGCTTCGGACGAAGCCTCGTTCGTGACCGGCCAGCGGCTCGGGGTGGACGGCGGGCAACCCGTCCAGAATGCGAAGATAGGCACCTGGCCTTTCCAGGAAGCACTCGCCGAACTCGGCGATCCGAGCGAAGCCCATACCCAACCCTCCCAATCCCGATGACGCACGACGCTTACTTTCACTTCGGCCAACCCCGCTACGGCTCCATCTCCAACAGCCTCGCGGTGATGGATGCCCACGGCATCGGGCGGGCCGTCTTCGTCCACGGGCCGTTCATGCCGGATCTGGCCGCGATCAACGAGGCGCATCGCCTCGGCAACGGAAGGATCCGCTGCATCGGAACGCCGCTCGCCCCCTGGCAGGGCGACGAAGCCCGCGCACGGGAGATGGCGGATCTCATGCTCGCAGCCGGGGTGATCGGTTTCCGCCTCCAGGGCAAGGAATACTTCAGCTCCGACTACCTCCTCGAGCGTGCCGGAGCGGCGGGCCGCTGGCTCTACGCGGTCAACCCGCAGGACTCGCCGCAGCACACCGCCAGACTCCTCGAGTGGTTGGCCGCCCACCCGGCCGGGCGCGTAATGATCCCGCATCACCTCCACCTCGATCCCGCCTGGCATGATCGACCGGGGATGCGGGAGTTGGAGACGCACCCGCGCGTCTTCGCCATCCTTTCGCGCCATGGAGGCGTCAGCCGCGATCCTTGGCCCCACCGGGATCTCGAACCCTGGATCCGCTCCACCATCGACATCATGGGCTGGGAGAAAGTCTGCTGGGGCGGCGAATACCCCGTCCTTTACTGGCGCAACGAAAAATTGTCCGAGGCCCTCGAATGGCTGCGGACGCTTCTGCCCGAGGCGGAAGAGCACTGGGAGGCATTCACTTCCGGAAATGCCTCCAGACTCCTTTTCGAGGAGACGGAATGGCACCCGCAGCGGGTCGATCCACCCGCGTGGTTCCACTACGATGGCATCGATGTGAAAATCCCCGGCTACGCCCTGCCCTGCGACCTGTTCGACCGCCTGCTGCCGCTCTACCGGCAAGCCGCCGCCGAACGGGACATCCGCTTCCACGAGTTCCTCAGCGAAACCGTGGAGCGGGGGCTGCTTGATAGATGATTGCGGAGCCTTATGCATTCCAGTAATGCTTCTTTAAACTGAGTGCTGAACCATGCCAGTGCTTTTCAAATGGTCGCGCGAACCGTAGCATTCCATTTCAACAATAACCCCGAGAGAGGAGAAACGAGAATGAAAAAAAGTATTCTATCGGTTCTGGCGGTTGCTTCGTCGTTCGTATTCGTCGGGTGCGCAACGCATTCCTCGAAAGACGCACATTTCGATGTGGTGCGCGCACAACGTATCGAGTTGGTTGACGCCCAAGGTCAGGTTCGCGGAGTGATGGAACAGGATGAAAACGGTGGCACCCTTCGCCTGATGGACTCCGGGGGCAAGCTACGAGCTTCCGTGAGCGTGGATTCCGATGGGCCCGCTGTTTCCCTGTTCGCGGTCGATGAAACGCCGAAGGCCATTGTGAATCTTGGAAACGACGGACATCCGGGGCTCTCCCTCCGGGATGGTGGCGGCAAGGTCCGCTACGATCTTCGTTTGCGCGAAGACGAACGGCCGTGCATGCTCTACTGGGATCAACACGCGCCGAAACCCCGCATGGGGGTCGGCATCAATCCTCAGGGCAACCCCAACATTGTCCTGTTCGATGCGGACTTCAATCGACGCAGCTGGGTGCAGCTGCTGGCCGAAGAAGGACCACAGGTCGGCGTCGGAGACGAGGAAGGTCCGGTATGGACCAGTCCGGACGCCAAGTAGTCCTGAGACCCTGTCAGCAAATAACTGTGGCAATCCGACTTGTCCGGCCTTTTGTCCGGCGCGGCTCGAAGAGCGAATGTCGGGCCGCACTCCACCATTGAGTGCGGCGATATCCCGTCCCGCAAAGCGGGAGTAACCCGCGAAGCGTGTCGGGGCTGCAACACTCTCACCGGAGCAGCGTGTAGATGGCATCCTCGGGCAGGTCGATGCGGATGCGGTCACCGGCCCGCTCGAAATCGGCCCGACGCTCGGTCTCATAGCCGGTTCCATCGAGGACGATGGCTCGATCCGCCGCCGACCGGACGGTCACCCGCGCGTCGATCTTCCGCACATTGAGCGGATAATCGGCAATCTGCGGCATCGCCAGCGGACCCGGAAAGCCCGGTGCCTTGAGTCCGGTGACCGAGGCAAAGACATCGTTCTCCTCCACCGCGAAGAAAGCCTGGCGTGCCGCTTTGTCGGGGTATTCCGGGCCGAAGTAGGTATTCCGCAGCACCACATCGGTCTCGGTATAGCTATAGCGCTCCACTCAGACCGCTTGCGCTTCGGCGATGGACCCGTATTTGCCGGTTAGCCACTCTCCGAAATCCTGTTCAACGTAGGCCAGCTCGGCCGCGCCGAACCGCTGCGGATTGAAGGTGTGGAACAGCAGACTCGACTCGTTGTTGATCTCGATGAAGCCCAGGGCCGGCTCATCCTTGAGGGCAAGGCCATTGTACGGATTGACCGGGAGGAGCAGGGCCTCGAGGTAGTCTTGGTAAAATTCCCGCCATTCGGAGGCGACGAAGGGCAACGCAATGGCGCGTGCGTTCGCATCGAAACCGGGCACGATGCCTCCCGGAAAATCGTTGTGCGTGTGCCAATACAAATGACCGATGTAGGTGCCATCCCGCAGGCTGATGTCTTTGCCCAGAGTCCGCCACTCGCCGTCATCAAAGCGCCACTTGAACGGACCGTGCTTCCAGAACTTGCGCACCCAAAAGTCGTAAGTCCCCTCTGCGGGCACCGTGATCTCGTAACGAATGGTCGCCGCACCGCCATCCGCAGGGTCGGATACGGTCAGCCAGCGTCCTCCGGAAAGTTTGGCCCGCTGCTCGGCGTTCTTGTTGCCCGCGACGCTCATATCGACGGGATTCGCGATAGTGGTCTCGGCAAAGTCCTCGCCCTCCCACCAGATGTAGCCGTCGCCATCGGCTTGTTCAGCAGCGAACATCGCGGAAACCGCAAACAGGGAAAAGAAGAGGAGGAATATGGGGTTTGTTTTCATGGATTTCAGATTCGGGTCGCGGTGCCGCTTTTCACGGCTTTGCGCTCGGCGGCGGCGGCGATGGCGGCGAAGACCAGGTCGAGGGTCTTGAGATTGTCCTCGGCACCGTTTTCGGGTTCGCGCTCTTCTTCGATGGCGCAGAGGAGTTCGCCCATGGTCCCGGCGAACCCGTCGGGAAACCACGCTCCCTCGACCTCGAGGGAGGCGGCTCCGCCCGCGGCTTCGACTTCAATGTGGTGGGCGGCGCAGACCCCGCCGTGGGCGCGGATGGTGCCCCGGGTGCCGCGGATACTGAAACTTTCCTCGGCGGCGTATTTGCTGTGCCCGTCGAAATCGAGCACCGCGCTGCCGCGCTCGAATCCGGCCAGCACCGAGGCCATCATCGGCACCCCGATCTCCTGGCCGGGCGCGAAGGCGTCGGTCGCGGAAATCTCCTCCAGTTTCTGATCGCCGAAGAACAGGCGGGTCATGTCCAGCCAATGCACCGCGAAATCGTAGAGGATGAGATGGCGCATGGACTCGAAGGCGGTGCCTTTGACCCAGGTGTGGCCCCAGTTGATGCGGATGTTGACGCTCTGCACCTCGCCGATCAGGCCGTCGCGCAGGGCGAGGGTGATCCAGCGCACGTAGGGCGCCCAGCGTCCGTTCTGGTTAACGGCCAGCTTGAGCCCTTTTGCCTGCGCGAGGTCGGCGAGCCGCCGCCCCTCCGCGATATCGAGCACGAAGGGCTTCTGGCTCAACACATGCTTGCCTGCCTGGATCGCGGCCTCGATGACGGCCGCCCGGGGATCGACGTGGAGGGCGATATCGACCACCTCAACATCGGGCCGGGCCAGCAGTTCGCCAGCGTCGGTGAACACCTCCGCCTGCGGGAAAAACTCCGCGCGGCGGGCCTCGGCGGCCTCGCGGTTCAGATCGCAGAGCGCGACGACGTCGAGACCGGCGTTTTTATAGGCCGCCAGGTGCTGCACCGTAATCCCCCCGCAGCCGATGAGCCCGATGCCGGGGCGGTAGGATTTCGGAAGCCGGGGATGGTAGTTGTAATCCGGCAGCTCCAGTTCTTGCCGCGCGTCTTCGGCGGCGAGGGAGTAGTTGGTTTCGCTCATCTTTTTGGAAAGAATCGATGTTTTGGAGGAACCGCAATCACTTGATCAGCGGCAACGCACGCTTTTCTTTGGCACTGGCAAAAGCGGTATCGACGATCTGTTGGCCCTTGCGGGCGATCTCGACGCCGAGGGGGCCGTCCGGCGCGAGCCCTTTTTCCAGCCGGTCGATGAAGTAGGCGATTGGATTCGAGCCCTCGAAGGGCAGGTCGTCCACCGGAATGTCACGACCCTCCGGATGCTCAGAGGTCTGCACGCGCACGCTGGATTCGTAATCGTAGCTGGTGATGGTGCCCCGCGAACCGACGATGACGAAGCCGCACTTGGGCTGCGGCTGGTGCATCCACGGGTCGGTGAAGGTGCCCCAGCGGGTCTCGAATTTCGAAAGACCACAGGGGGCGAGGCGCTCGACGAACTCCGCGTGTTCGCCGGTGGAGGGGCAGCGGACACCAAAAAGACGTCACGGACACCAAAAAGACGTCAGGTCTTGATTCTTGACAAATCGGCGACTTGGTGAG
>CAZDRT010000178.1:0-7409 GCA_964507815.1 uncultured Puniceicoccaceae bacterium | reverse complement strand
AAAGGGTGCAGGAGGAGCGCAACCGCATCGCCCGCGAACTGCACGACACGCTCGAGCAGGATCTGGTCGCTCTCTCCATGCACCTCAACCTCGCGCACGACCGGATGAACGGAGCCAGTGCCGATTCCCACGAGAATCTTGAGCGCGCGCAACGCATCCTGCAACGCACGCGCCGGGAGAGCCGCCACTCCATCCAGGAACTGCGCGAGGTCGATTTCGCACACGACGAGTTGAGCGGTGCCCTCAAGCGTCTGGCCGAACGCTTTGAAATGGACAGCGGCGTCTCGCTCGACCTGACTCCGCCCCCGCCCCATCAGCTGCCGCCGGAAACCCAGCGGCAGGTTCTCCTGATCCTGCGCGAGGCGATCCACAACGCCATCCATCATGCGGACGTGGACACCATTACCCTGAGCGGCGAACGCCGTGGAGACGACCTGCTGTTGGAAGTGCGCGACGACGGCCGTGGGTTCGACCCAGGGCAACTTCCCCGCGGCCACTTCGGCGTGCTCGGCATGCGCGAACGGGCCGGACAAATCGGAGCCATGCTCGCAATCGAATCTTCCGCCGGACGCGGCACTCGGGTCGGCTTGAGCCTGTCGGGTGCTTACTCCGTCCGTAAATAGTATTTGCTTTACGCCCCTTCCCATTTTAATCTGACCGACTGCATGGCAGACTCCAAGACCGACCCCGAAGAAGAATTCGAAGAACCTGATGCCGGGCAGCCGGTCGTCGATGAACAGGAGGCCCATGAGGGAGACCCTTCGGAAGAAGAGGCACCCGACGAGCAGGGCTACGAAGAAGAGATCCCCGCAACCGCCGAGGCACCCCTCGCCGACGAAGACGTGGAAGCCGTCCGCTTTCTCGGCCAATGTCATGAGACGATCCGGGAAGAGCTGGGCAAGGTCATCGTGGGCCAGGCGGAGGTCGTCGATCAACTGCTCATCGCGATCCTCACCCGCTCGCACGCCTTGCTGGTCGGGGTGCCCGGACTGGCGAAGACGCTGCTGGTGCAGACCCTTTCCCGCACACTCGACCTCGGTTTCAAACGCATTCAGTTTACTCCCGACCTGATGCCTTCGGACATCACCGGGACCGAGGTCATGTTCCAAGATCCGGAAACCGGTGAGCGCGACTTCCGCTTCCGGCCGGGTCCGGTTTTCAGCAATATCGTCCTCGCCGACGAAATCAACCGGACGCCGCCGAAGACCCAGGCCGCGCTGCTCGAGGCCATGCAGGAGCGGCGCGTCACCATAGGCGGTGTCGATCACGAACTACCGAGCCCCTTCTTCGTCCTGGCCACGCAGAACCCGATCGAGCAGGAGGGCACCTACACCCTGCCGGAAGCCCAGCTCGACCGCTTTCTTTTCCTCATCCAGGTCGGCTATCCTTCGACGGAGGAGGAGATCGAGATCATGCGCCGGGCAAGCACCCCCAGCCGCTTCGAACTGGAATCGATCCTCGACCGCGAGACGATCCTGCGGCTGCAAGCGACTTGTTCGACGATACGGACGAGGTGCTGGCAGGGCTGCGGCATCTGGCCTTCCAGGGGCAGGAGGTCATTGTTTTTCACATCATGCATCCGGACGAGTTGGAGTTCCCCTTCGAGGGAACGGTCGAGTTCGAGGGCTTCGAGGTGCCGGATAAACTCCTGCTGCAGCCCCAACGCATCCGGGAGAGCTATCTCGAGAATGTCACCGCCTTCCGCGACCGGATCCGCAAGACCTGCGAACAAAACGACATCGGCTACACCCTCGTCAACACCGCGAAACCACCCGAGGCGATCGTTTCCGGCTTTCTTTCCAGCCGGGCGCACTCGGCCACGCGTTAACCCCCCTGGCGGACTATGAGCTTTCTCAATGCCATACTCCTGGGGGGCGCAGCGGCGATCGCGGTGCCGATTCTGCTGGAGTTGCTCAACCGCAACCGGATCAAGAAGGTGCGTTGGGCCGCCATGCGCTTCCTGCGGGCCAGCGTCGAGAAAAACCACCGTCGTCTCCGGCTGGAGGATCTGCTCCTGCTGCTCGTCCGCTGCCTGCTCCTCATTCTGCTGGCCGTGGCCCTGGCCCGCCCTTTCCTCACCGGCGACACCGAGAGCAAGGCCGCCGGGCGGGCCGTTACCGCCATCCTCGCGATCGACAATTCCTACGGGATGCAGACCAGCGACGGCGCCCGCACCCGCCTCGAACAAGCCCGCGCGATGGCGGAAGAAGTGCTCGAGCCAGACGGTTCCGAGCTGGTCGCCATCGACATCCGGCTGCCCGGCGAGGGCGAACACCTGGTGACCGCAACCATCCCCGACGACCGCCTCGCGGCCGACAACCACATGTCGCTCGCCATCCGGGTCCGCCGCCAGGTCCACGTGCTCCTGGTCGAGGGACGCGATGATCCGCAGCGCGGACCTCCGCACCGACCCGGAGACCGAAGCCGAGCGCGGCGTCCGCCCCGGCCCGGTGTCCACCGTCGCCTCCTTCAACGACGGGAACCCGGCCATCCTCGAGCGCGACTTCGGACGCGGACGGGTCATCCTCTTCGCCAGCACGGCCGACAACTCCTGGAACGATCTGCCGCTGCGGGCCGTTTACGTGCCCTTCGTCCATCGCCTCACCGGCTATCTCATCTCCCGCCAGGCCGACGCCCTCAACCTCGGCGTCGGGCAGGCCCAGACCCTTCCCTTCCCCGCCGAAGCCCTCGACCAGAGCGCCACCATCGAGTTGGTGGGGCGCGAGGACGTCTCGTATCGCGACGTCCGCCCGGTCGAAGTCAACACCCGCATCCTCGGGCGTGGTTTCGAGGGCCAGGAGGTGGAGCTTGAACTCCTTCTCGACGACACCCCGGTGGCGAGCCAGCGGGTGCGGTTGACCGGCGGGGAACAAAACGTCACGGCCTCTTTCGTCCCCGACGGCACGGGGGATTTTCAGCTGACCGCCCGCATCGCGCCGCGGCCCAACGAAACCACCACCGACAACAACGCCCTCAGCCAGGCCATCCGCGTCATCGACTCCCGCTTCAACGTGCTCCTGGCCGAGAACCTGCCCCGCTGGGAATACCGCTACCTCCACGCCGGCCTCGCGCGCGACTCGCGGGTGGAACTGCACAGCTACCTGCACCAGGGAGGTGCCGCCTTTGCCGACGACGAAAGCTTTCTCGCGGAGTTTCCGACCAGCCGGGAAGCGCTCTTCGACTATCACGTCGTCGTCCTCGGGGACCTGTCGCCCGAGGCGATCGGCGGTGAGGGCCTCACCCTGCTCGGCGAATGGGTCTCCCGCCTGGGCGGCAGCCTGATCCTGTTGAGCGGACGCGCCGACAATCCCTGGAGTTACGGCACGGGCCCCCTCGCCCCGATGCTTCCGGTCGAAATCCCCTCCTCGCGGCCCTCTCCCGGCTCCGGCTTCTTCAGCGACCCCGTCCAAATGGAACTCACTCCCGGCGGCCAGCGCAGCGAACTCCTCGATTTCGCCGACCTCGAACGCAGCATCGCCGCCGCAGCAGACCCCGACGAAGAGACCGCTGAAGAGGCCGCCGAAAGCTTCTGGGCCGAACTCCCCGCCCTGCAATGGGCCGCGCCCGTCGAACGCGCCCGTCCCGGTGCCGAAGTGCTCGCCTTCGATTCCTCCATCCTCCGCGAAAACCGCTTCGGCAAGCTGCCGCTCATCGTCCGACAGCAATACGGCCTGGGCACCGTGCTGTATCTCGGCAGCGACAACTTTTGGCGCTGGCGCTCGGCCGAAAACGTCGAGGACTTCCACCGCATCTTCTGGGGGCGGCTGGTCCAGCAAATGGCCATGACCAAGCTGCTCAGCACCTCCCAGCTCGTCAATCTCTCCGCCGAGCGCTCCAACTACGTGACGGGCGACCAAGTCCGCGTCCTCGGGCGGATATTCGACCCCGGCTACGAGCCCGCCACCGCCGCTTCCCTCTCCGCCACGGTCGAGTTCACCCCCGGGGATGGCGGCCCCGATCGCCTTCCTCCTTTTCCTCCTGCTGGCCACCGCCGAGTGGCTGACGCGCAAGCTTTCCGGTCTCCGTTAGATGAGAATCAACCCGATACCCCTCCTCCGGCCATGGATCCGGCGCGCCCGCGCCCGGTGGTCGCGCTTCGTGCCCAAAGCGGGCCGGGGTCCGGTGCGGCTCGCCAACCGGGAGTTCGGCTTTGTCGGGAAGCTCGACCGCCTCCGCCGCCGCGCCCAAACCCTGAGCGCCGCCGAGGGCCTGGCGCTCGCCACCAGTGTCGTCCTGGTCTCCCTCCTCTTCCGCTGTCTGGTCGATTTCTGGCTGGTCATGCCCTGGCTCCTCCGCCTCGGTTTTCTCCTCGCCGAACTGCTCTTCGCCGCAGCGGTCATTTATCGCTTTGTCATCTGGCCGTTCCGCCACCCCCCGACCGACACCGACCTGGCCCTGCGGGTCGAGCGCGCCCGCCCCATCCTGCGGGGCCGCCTCATCTCCACCCTCCAGCTCAACCAACCCGGTGCCACCGGCGGCGAGGCCTCGCCAGCCCTGGTCCGGGCCCTCACCCAGCAGACCGAGCAATCCGTCCGCAACCTCCCCTTCTCCCCCGCCTTTCCCGCCGCCCGCCCGCTCCGGCTGGTCGCGCGCGCGGGCGGCATTGTCCTGATCGCCATCGGCTCCTTCGTTCTCGCCGACGATGCCGCTCCCGGCCTGATCCGCCGGGCCTTCCTCTCCCTCGAACAGGTGCCGCGCAAGACCCTCATCTACAGCGAGACCGGCGACATCAATATCGGACGGGGCGATTCCGTCGAACTCCTGGCGCGAACCGAGGGCGTCCTCCCCCGCAGCGGCGCGGTCGAGATCCGCTACGACTCGGGCCGCACCCAGCGCCTTGAAATGAGTCCGGAAGAAGACCAGCCCCGGTTCTTCGCCCGCACCATCAACGCCGTATCCGACTCCTTCACCTACCGTTTCCAGATCGGCGACGGCACCAGCCGGACCCACTCCGTGACGGTCCGCGACCGCCCCGCCATCGCCGAAACGCGCGTCCGCATCCATCCGCCGCCCTACCTCGACCGCCCGGCGCAGAGCGCCCCCCTCACGGATATCCGCGCCCTGCCCGGCGGCCGGATCGAAATCACCGCCACCGCCGACCGGCCCGTCGATGCCGGCACCATCACCCCCCACCGCGCGCCCGGCCCCGCCGCCATGGCCCCGGTCTCCGAGGAGGACGACAGCGTCCGCGGCTCGTTCGCCGTCCCCACCGAGGGCTTGAGCGGCCTGTCCTTGCGCGTCACCGACCGCAAAGGGGTCTCCTCCAACCCCACCCCGGTCTATCCCGTCCGCGTCACGCCCGACGCTGCGCCGGAAATCCGCATCCTCTATCCCGTCGATATCAACCAGACCGCCACCCCCCGGGCCAACCTCCTGCTGAGCTTCCGTGCGCGGGACGACTTCGCCGTCAACCGGATCCAACTCGTTTACCAGGTCAACCGCGGCGAGGAGAGTGTGATCGAGATGGATCTGGAAGCACCCGTGCCGGAAGTCCACCGCCGCTTCGACTGGAACCTCAACGGCTTCCCCCGCCCGCTGGAGCGGGGGGATCTCATCGGGTTCCGCTTCGAAGCCTTCGACCAGAACGACGTCACCGGCCCCGGCAAAGGAGAGAGGCGCGACTACCTGGTCCGCATCGTCGATCAGGAGGAAAAGCAGGCCGAACTGCTCGGGCGCGTCCTCGACAACTTCTCCGACCTCTCCCGGGTCGCCACCGACCAATTCGAGCTGAACCAACAGCTCGGTGAAATCATCAACGAACGAAGCCCTTGAATCACCGAATCGTCCATCCCTGCCTGGGAATGCTTGCTCTCGCCGCCCTTGCCCCCCGTGACCTTCGCGCTGAAGAGCCTTCCTCCGGTGCGTCCGCGCCGCTTCGCGAATTGCCGACCACCACCGTGTTCGCCTCCCAGGCCGACCGTCCGGAGATCATGGATACCGGCTTCGCACTCGACGCGCGGGAGATCCGCGAGCGCGACCGCCCCGGGTTGTGGGAAGTGCTTCAGGATCTCCCCGGCATTCACGTGGTCAACCCCGGTGCGCTCGGGGCGAATTACGAGCTGTCGCTGCGCGGCGGCGATCCCAACTTCACCAAGGTCCTGGTCGATGGCATCGAAGTCAACAACCTGACCGACAGCCGCGGCGGCTCCTACAACCTGAACGCCCTGTCCCCCCTGGCGGTCGAGCGTATCGAACTCCTGCCGGGATCCCGCTCGGCGGTCTATGGGTCCGAAGCTCTGAGCGGAGTGCTCCTGCTCGACACCCTGCCCCCGCAACCGGAGACCCCAACCCCGCCCACGGCGGTGCTCGAAGGCGAAATCGGCGGCGGCGAAATCGGCGAATCGGCGGATCGGTCTTCGGTTTCCCCGTAGCGGACCGCAAACTCTTCGGTAAGCTCACCTTTGAAAACGAATCCGAGGACGGGGTGTATGAACAAACGCACTTCAACGTAAACCGGGCCACCGCCGGGCTGGCCTGGGCGCTCGCCGGAGACGGATTGATCCGCTTCAACGCCTTCGGAGCCGAGATCGAACGGGATTACTTCCCCGACGACAGCGGCGGACCCGAATACGCCGTCTTGCGCGCAACCGAGCACCGGAAAACCCGCGAGTTCGGGACCTCCCTGCGCGCGAACATCGAGCTGCACGACCGCCTCGACCTCTTCGCCCGCGCCTTTTACTACCGCGTCGAAAACGAGGTGGATTCGCCCGGCGTCGCTCCCGGAATCCGTGACCCCTTCCGGATCCCCCCCCCCAACAGCGAGGAAACCGATTTCGACCGCTGGGGGATCGACAGCCATCTCGAGCACCGCCCCACCGAGGCGCTCTCCCTGACCTTCGGTGCCAGCCTTAAAAACGAATCGGGCGAGAGCGAAAGCCTGATTTTCTCTCCCTTCGGTCCACTCCCCGGCGACTTCGACCAATCGATCCGCACCGCCAGTATCTACGGCGAAGGAGTCTGGCAGATCGTTCCGGGCCAGCACCTCTCCCTCGCCCTACGCTACGACGACATCGAGGGGCTCGACAACCAGACCAGCGAGCGCGCCAGCTACACCGTCGATCTCCCCGTTATCGACGGCGGAGCCCGGCTGGCCTATGGCAGCGGGTATAAAAACCCCAGTTTCTTCGCCCTCGCCAGTCCCGTGGTGGGGAACCCGGATTTGCGCGACGAAGCGTCGGACCTTTACGAATTCACCCTCTCCTCCCGCCCGGCGGACGGCCCGTTCCTTCTCAGCGGCACCGTCTTCCTGCAGGAATTCACCAACCTGATCGACTTTTCCCCCGGACCGCCGCCCCGGCTCGTCAACCGCGACGAAGTCACCAGCCGGGGCTTCACCGGCGAACTCTCCTGGCAGGCCCGCCCCGAACTGCGGGTCACCGGCAACGTCACCTACGTCGATCTCGATCTAC
>CAZDRT010000177.1:0-7444 GCA_964507815.1 uncultured Puniceicoccaceae bacterium | reverse complement strand
GTCGGCAGCTAAAGCAGCCGGTCCTTGGGGGAAAAGGGATTACGATTACGATTATGATTACGATTACGAATAAGAATAAGATTAAGATTAAGGTCCCCCGGTCCCATGTCCCAAGTCCCCGGTCCCATGTCCCAAGTCCCCGGTCCCATGTCCCAAGTCCCCGGTCCCGAATCAAAACCCGCAACCGTATTTTCTTGAAAATTCCGCACCGATCCGACACATCCCATAATGCATGGGCATCCCGGAGACAGCGAATTTTATCTCAGTTGACGAATACATCGAGGGCGAACAACTGAGCGAAATCCGTCACGAATACATCGGTGGTCGGGTCTATGCCATGTCCGGGGGCGGCGGGGCGCACAACGCGATCTCTTTGATAGGATTCGCGCTGGCTCTCGTGCTCGGTTTTTCCAGAGCCGGGGCCCAGCCGGAACCGCCCGGAAACGGGGAAATCCATTTGATCGACGAGGTCATTGAGCTTCCGGAGGAGCTTTTGGAGCGTTATCCGGACGAGCGCCCTTCCGACACCGTCGTCTTTCAGGGAAGTCACTACCGGGTGTTCGAAGATGAGGAACGCGAGCTATCCTGGTATGACAAGAAATTCCTTTGCGAACGAATGGGAGGACACCTGGCCGTGATCGAGACGGCGGAGGAACAGGACTTTATCGCGGCACTGGCGAACGGGCGTTACCTGAGCCTCGGTGCCACCGATGCAAACAAGGAGGGCGATTGGCGCTGGGTAAACGAAGCACCCTGGGAACTAACCTTCTGGGAGGAGGACCAACCCAATAACTACGGCGGCGAAGAACACTATCTGGCCACCTACGACGGCGGACGATGGGTTGACGTGGCGGTTGCCGGATGGGATTGGTGGATGCCCGTCGGATTTATCTGCGAATGGCCGAGTGCGGGGACTCCGGATCCGTAGCCATTTCACCGACCAGGCCGAGCATCCGTTCGGCCACGGCCGCGCGACGGTCCTCGGGCAAGCGGTTCTTGGGGGCGGAGATGGAGACGACCGCCCGCGGCAGTTCGTCCAACACGAGTGGCACGGCCACGGAGACCACTCCCAGCTGGTGTTCTTCCTCCTCCAGCGCATAGCCCCGCTCTTCCACCTGGCGAAGTTCTTCGAGCAGCGCGTCCACATCCCCGGGGGTATTGGCGGTAAAGGTTTCCATCCCGCCCGACTCGCAGAGGGAGCGGATTCTGTCCTCACCGATTCCGGCGAGCAGCACCTTGCCCGGCGCCGTCGCGTGCAGCGGTAGCCGCACGCCTTTTTCGGTCGAGATGCGGAGGGACTGCGAGCTTTCGAGCGCGTCGAGACACACCGCGGAACCTTCCCGCCGGACATACAGACCCGCCGTCTCCTCGAAACTTTCGTGCAACTGGCGCAACAGCGACCGGGCGGCCTCAATTAGACGTTGCTGCGGCGTTATTTTCGCAGTCAAGCCGGAGAAGCGGCTGCTAAGGCTGTAGAGCCCCTCCGACTCGTCATAGATGACGAATCCGCGGGTGCAGAGGGTACGCACAAGACGCGAGGCCGTGCTGGGGTGCAGGGACGTCTTGCGCGCGATCTCGCTGAGCGTCAGGCTCTCGCTGCCGAGCTGTTCAAGCAACGAAAGGCCGCGGTCCAGGGTTTTAGTGGCCTCGACCGGTTTTTTCTGGCGCGGGCGTCCCGGACGACGGATGTTGGGCGTTGAGTCTTCGGATGGATTCACCATTTCAATTTTTTAATTAGTGGCATTTATGCAAGCGTCGCAATGCGAGAGCAAGCTTTTTAATTCGCCGCGAATGGCGCAAACCCTATTATCGAATCAGGAAATTTCCGATTTTCCGGCCATCGCGCAAGCGCGAGGCCTTACAAAAATGCGAAATACGGATCTGCCGTTGTTTCGGAAAACTTGCCGGTTCCCGGCCATCGCGCAAGCGCGAGGCCCTACAAAATGCGAAATACGGATCTGCTGTTGTTTCGGAAAACTTGTAGGGCCGCGTGCTTGCGCGCGTGCCGTCCCCGGGTGCCCTTGCGAGGCCCTACAACGAGGCGTATGCCATCGGCGCCCGGATTTCCGGACGATGGTAGAGCAGCTCCGGTTCGGCGTCTCCGGCAATGCGCCAGCACCCCAAGCCCGTCGATTCGCCCGGGGCGGGTCCGAAAAGAAAGTCGCCCTCGATGTGAATGGCCCGGGCGTTCGGGCCGGTCTCGGTGTAGCCCCGCAGGGTCAAGGTGCCCTCCGCCGGATCACAGCCGAAACAGGCCATAAACTCGCCCTTCCGCACCGTCGCGAAGAGTGAGTGCCCGTCCGCGGTCATGCGGATGTCGGCGGCACCGCCCCCTTGCCCCTTGCGTTTGGCGGATTGGATGTCCAGCCGCTCGCAGGCCCCGCTTACGGGATCGAATGCAAAGGTGAGGATCTCGCAGCTCATCTCGGTGAGCACGTAGAGAAAGCGGTTATTCGGATGGAATACGAAATGGCGTGCGCCGCTTCCCGGCGGGGTGGGCAGTCGGAGAAAATCCTCCGCCACTGCGGCATCGCCGTCGGCCACGCGATGCAGGTAAACGCTGTCGGTTCCCAGATCGGTCACGCACAGCCACCGACCCGACGCATCGAAGGCGGCTTTGTGCGGATGCGAGGCGGTTTGCCGTTCGGGATGGCGGCTGCTGCCCTCGTATTCGAGCCGCTGGGTCATCCCGCCCAATGCTCCGTCAGGAAGCATCGGGAGCAGCGCCACCGATCCGCGACTCTTCGAACCGGGACCGGTAAAGCGACCGTAGTGCCGAAAACTCGTCGCGGCCAGCAGCGTGCCGGAGGGGTGTGCCGCCAGGTAAACGGGGTCCGCCCTGGCAGGCTTGCGGCTCTCCGGCCTCCTCAAGTCTCCGGGCACCGCGATCGTAATGCAAGGGGCGGACCAGGCCGGGAGGTCGGGCGCCATCCGCCGCAAGGGCATCGGCGACATGCATCGGCGACAAAAACGAAATCGCCGTGGGCGGCGATCGAGTTGGACCCGGATGGAGGGGCGAAACGGGCGACAGCCTCGGCCATGTCCGGACCGGCTTGAAGAATCTGTGCCCCGCCGGGATTTTCGCGGTCCCGCATGGCGGCGGCGAATCGGATGCCAAACTCCATCGGATTCATCGAAAAATGCCGGTTCCGGGCTGACCAGCCCTCAATTCCCGCTGCGGCGCGGATTGATCATCGTCTTGTGCGAATGCTGCGAGGACAAATCGAAGGCATAGGTGGGAACCCACTCGCCGTCGCGGACATTCAGTTCCAGGCGCAACGTGGTCGATCCGACTTCGATACGGTCGCCGTCTTTGAGCTTCGCCGATCGGACGGCGACCCCGTTCACCCGGGTGCCGTTGGCGCTCTCCAGATCCTCGATTTCCCATTCCTCCCCCTTCTTGACCAGACGCGCGTGCCGCCGCGAAACGCTCTCGTCCACCAGGGTAACGGCATTTTCCGGGGAACGACCGATCCAGAGAACGTTCTCGTTCAAAGGAAAGACCAGATCGACCTTTCCCTTCTCATACGTGCAAAGGCGCGAACTGCGGCTGGGGCTGACGGATTCTTCCATACCACCGACTCTGCCCCGGAAAACTCTTTGTTTCAAGTACGAACTCACTGAAAGGGCTTGACTGTCCCGTTACCATTAAACCACCTTATCCAACAAGCATGAGCATAGAAGAAATCCTCCTCCTCGGGCCCGGGCCCTCGAACACCTCCCGGCGCGTTCTCGATGCGCTGGCCGAACCGACGATCGGGCACCTCGACCCGGTCTTCCTCGATCTGGCGGACCGGCTCCAGGCGAAACTCGCCCGCCTGATGAAGGCCGAGGGCGGCATGACGATGTTCGTCTCCGGGACGGGCTCGGCCGGCATGGAAGCCGCCGTGCTCAACGTGGTGGAGCCGGGCGACCGGGTTCTCGTCTGCGTCAACGGCGTCTTCGGCGGGCGCATGGCGGAAGTCTCGCGCCGCGCCGGAGCCGAGGTGGACACGGTGGAATTCCCTTGGGGGGAACCGATCGACCCGGCCAGGGTCGCGGAGGCACTTTCCGGTAAAAGCTACAAGCTCGTCGGCGCGGTCCACGCCGAAACCTCCACCGGCGCGGTCTCGCCCGTGCATGAGCTGGCCGGGCCGGTGCGCGCAAGCGGCGCGCTCTTGCTGGTGGATTGCGTGACCAGCCTCGGCGGGATGCCCTTCGAGCGGGACGCCTGGGGGATCGACGTCGCCTACAGCGGCACGCAAAAATGCCTCTCCTGCCCGCCGGGACTGGCGCCGCTGACCTTTTCCGAGCGGGCGCTCGAAGTCATCCGCAACCGCTCGCAGCCCTGCCGCAGCTGGTATCTCGACCTCGCCCTGCTCCTGAACTACTACACCGGCAAGAAACGCGTCTATCACCACACCGCGCCGATCAACATGATCTACGGCTTGAACGCCGCTGTTGACGCCATCCTCGAAGAGGGGGTGGAGGCGGTCTTCGAGCGCCACCGGCAGGCCCACACCCATCTGGCCGGGCGGCTCGGCGAACTGGGTCTCGACTTTTTCGTGGCCCCCGGTGCCCGCCTGCCGATGCTCAACGCGGTGACCGTGCCCGCGGGTGTCGATGAAGCCGCCGTCCGCACCCGGCTGCGCCAGGAATTCCTGATCGAAGTCGGCCCCGGCCTCGGCCCGATGGCCGGCAAAATCTGGCGGGTCGGCCTGATGGGAACGAACGCCCGCACCGAGGCGGTGGACCGGCTCTGCGATGCCTTGAAAACCTGCCTGGCCGACTCCCAATGACAAATCCAATGCCAGAAAACCCCGCCTGGATCTCCCGGCGCCACCGTGCGCTGCACTTCACCCTCTACCCGATCAACTATCCGCGGATCGATGCGGACCGGCTGATCGAACAGCTGCGGGAGTGGCGGGTTTCCCTCTTCACCTTTTTCGCCGGAGGCTACACCACCGCCTATCCCTCGGCCCTGCCGTGGCAGCCCCCCAGCGAGCACCTGCCGCCCGGGCGCGACATCCTGGGCGAGATCCTCACCGCCGCCGACCGCGCGGGCATCGTGGCCATCCCCGTCATCGATCTCGGCGACCTGCGGCTCGACATCGCCCGGCGGCATCCCGAATGGGCCATGTGGGAGGCCGACGGATCGATCCGCCTCAAGTCCCGCGACTACGCCGTCTCCTCCCCCTGCGGCGCCTACCGCCACGGGAACGCGAGCGAGCTGGTGCGCGAACTGAGGGAACGCTATGGCGACCTCTTCAAAGCCATCAAATGGGGCGGGGCGAGTTACGGATTCGGGGGCGGTGTGGACCACAACCCGGAGGCCGTGCGCCGCTGGCGGGAATGGTCCGACCGCGAACTCCCCGCCGCCACCGCCGATCCCGAATACCGCCGATGGCGCGAATCGGTCATGGCCGGACTGGTCGAGCGGCTCACCCGCATCGCCCGCTCCGAGGGCGGCGTGCCCACCATCGGAAATTCGATCTGGAACCTCGGCCAGGGCCAGCACTTCGCGGATCTCGCGGCCGCCCAGTCCCTCACCCAGGTCGAAATCCAGACGCGCACCTACCTCATTCAAGACGACGACAGCGAGGGCGGCTGGGAGCGCTTTTCCACGCCTATCGAAACCACCCGCTACGTCGCCGGGCTCACCCGGCACCCTCCCCTGGTCGTCGCCTCCTACTTCCTCGCCTGGCCGTGGCGGCGCGTGGCCGTGCCCCCCGCCGAGCAGTTCGCCTACCTGGCCCAGGTCGCCGCCAACGGGGGCTCCCCCATGGTCAACATGACCGTCGGCACCCCGGATCAACACGAGGATGCGCGCGGCTTCCCCGCCATCGGCAAGCTTTTCAACTTTCTGGCCGACCACCGGGACTGCTTCGAGGCGGAAGGCTCCGCCGCCCGTCTGGCGCTCGTTTACGACCACGCCTCGGCCTGCGCGGCCCGCCACAAAGGCGACCTCCACCGCCACTACCTGCGCGAGATGCACGCCCTGCAGGACGCGCTCGACCGGCTGCACCTGCCCTACGACCTCCTCGACTCGGAGAAACTGGCCGCGGTCGAACCCGATCGCTACCACGCGCTCGCCATCCCGGCGGCACCCGAAATCTCCCCCGCGGGCGTGGAGCAGCTGGAACGCTTGCAACGGGCCGGAGCCGGGCTCGCACTGATCGGTGCCACCGTGACCGGCCCCCTCGCCCGCGCCTTCGGATTCCGCTTCGACCCCGAGCCGCAACCCTTCACCCGGCACGACATGCCGGGGCCCTGCCAGGCCTACGTCCGCGTGCCGGAGACCGAGCACCCCCTGCTCGCCGGTCTCGGGCGACCCTGGCTCGCCGCCGCCGGGCATTGGTATCGGGCCGCCGATCTGCCCGCGGCCGCCGAGGTTCTCCTCACCCGCGCCCACCCGCTGCGGCTCTTTCCCGAAGGCGTCGCCTACACCCAAGAGCCGGATCCGGCGGAGCCGCTCGCGGCCGCCCTGCCGGCGGCGGAGCGTGCCGGACCCGTCCTCGCCCTCGCCTTCGACGCCGGGCGTTGCGCCGCCCGCACCGGACACCCCGACAACCGCGCCCTCCTCGCCAACGCCCTGCGCTGCGCGGCGGGCGGACGCACCGGAATCCGCTGCGCCGGCCACCCGAATCTCCGGCTGAGTCTGCGCCGGGCGGAGTCCGGTTTAATCGTCCACCTCATCGCCACCGCGGGCGAAGGCGAACGCTACCAAAGCGAGATCCCCGCCCTCCACGACATCCGGCTGGAAATCGACCACCCCACCCGGCCCACCGCCGTCGAACTCCGCGCGGACGGCCTTGCCTGCGAGTGGGCCTGGAGCGACGGCCGCCTGGCGGTGACCATCCCCACCCTGCACGATTACGGACTGCTGGTGATCCAGCCCTGACCGCCGGAACCCGGAGGGCAAGTCCTACCATTTAGTAAGTCTGAAAATTGTAGGGCCGCGTGCTTGCGCGCGTGCCGCCTCCGGGGATCCGAAAACAGGCGACCCATCGCTGAAAACATCTTTTCTTTCTTCTGCTAATAGACTTGCGCCTGGTAACACTATCGGTTAATCCTGTTTGCGTATGGTAAATCGAGAATTTTGGCAGGAGGCGGTCTTGAGCGCTTGGAGGGAGCGGCCCGTGGTCTGGCTGACGGGTGTGCGGCGGGTGGGAAAAACCACTCTGGCGCGGTCGCTCCCGGATGCGCGGTACTATGATTGTGAGCTGCCCCGGACGCGTCGGCTCATTGAGGAGGATCCCGAAGGATTTCTGGAAGGGCATGGTCCCGGATGTCTGATTCTCGACGAGGTGCATCGGGTTGAGAATCCCTCGGAACTGCTGAAAATCGCAGCCGATCACTATCCCGGTCTCCGGGTGCTCGCCACAGGCTCTTCCACCCTTGGGGCCAGCGCCCGCTTCCGGGATACGCTGGCCGGGCGGAAACGGCACTTGCACCTGCCGCCCGT
>CAZDRT010000176.1:0-7496 GCA_964507815.1 uncultured Puniceicoccaceae bacterium | reverse complement strand
TGTCTCTAAAATACGCTTGCAAAAAAGGAATTTTTGCTCATGTTCTATTTCATGGCAAAAAAAGGACGTCCCGTTGATCCGGTCTTACTCACCGGCCAAGAAAAAGAAGAACTCGAACGCCGCATCAGTGCGCCGACGGTCGCAAAAAGAGACAGCGAGCGCGCTGAGATCATCCTCCTGCGCTCGCAAGGCAAGAAGCAGGAAGAAGTCGCGTCGCAGTTGCGATGCAGCTCCGTGAAGGTGGCGAAGTGGACCTCCCGTTTCCGGCGCGACGGTCTGGACGGGCTCCGCGACAAACCTGGGCGGGGGCGCAAGTCGTCACTGAAGCCCGAACAGATCGAGAAGGTCGTCACTGAAGTCAACCGCCCGCCCGAAGGGCGCGAACGGTGGTCGGTTCGCTCGATGGCTGAGGCGGTGGATATCTCTCATAGCAGTGTGCAACGCATTTGGAAGGCCAACGATTTGAAGCCCCACCGCATGGAAGTGTTCAAGGTTTCCAACGATCCGCACTTCGAGGAGAAGTTCTGGGATGTTATTGGACTCTACCTCAATCCGCCGGACAAGGCGCTGGTGCTGTGTTGCGACGAGAAGAGCCAGTGCCAGGCTTTGGAGCGAACTCAACGGCCACTGCCAATGGAGCCGGGATACTTGAAGACGACCACCCACGACTACATCCGCCACGGCACGATCACACTGTTCGCGGCCTTGGATTATCTTCACGGGAAAATTTTCCGCCGCCTCGAAGAAAAGCACACCCACGTCGAATGGCTGCGTTTCCTCAAGCAGCTCCACCGAGAGACCCCGCCCGACCTAACCCTGCATCTGGTTCTGGACAACTACGCCACCCACAAGAAAAAGGAAGTCCGGGATTGGATTGAACGGAGGAACCGCGATCACATGCAAAAATACGGGACGAACCGTATCGAACTACACTTCACACCAACTTCCAGCAGTTGGATGAATCTGGTCGAGCGTTTCTTCGGCGACCTCTCACAGCAGGCCATCTGCAACGGAAGCTTCCAAAGTGTGCGCGAACTCGCACGGAGGATCGAAGCTTATATCGCCGAGCGCGACCTTAAACCGAAGCGATACGTCTGGAGGGCCGAGGGCGCGGAGATCTTAGCGAAAATCAAACGCGCCAGGGAGAAACTTGAGGCAACAGCTTAAAATTAACGTATTTTAGAGACAGGACACTAGCCAAAACAAGAATTTCAACCTCATCACTTGGGGGGGGGATCCGGGCATTAAACTTGTGAATAAATCTCCTGCTGAGACCCTGATTTAGTGAGTGTCAGAGGTAGGGAACGGAAGCGACCGTGAAGAGGATCGACCCGACGACGAAGGTAACCGCCGTCAGATTGATCATCTGGAGATTGCCCCGCTTGCTCTTCGCGGGAACCTGCAGAATGTTGATCGACGATCCGAGCACGAACAAAAGGCTCCCGACGATAAAGGAGATCCCTCCGATAATGTAGATGAGTGCCTGCGTGTTCTCCCATCGATCATGGACGGAGGGATCCTTCTCGCTCGCCCGCAGAGCCAAAAGACGCGGTCTATCGGAAATCAAGTGCGGCATCGATTTGTTCCCTACAAGTCTTATGGGTAGGTGTCCATTTCAAATTTCGGCTGGCGACCGCCCTTGGGTGTGAGAACAACTGCGTGAAGAAAATCGATGAAATCGTGCAATTTTCGAATCTCGCATGCATGGTGGTTCCATCATGCGGCTAGGCGGAAAAGGCATCCAGACGGCTTCGGGCGATGCGGCAACCGTGCCGACAATCCGGACCAAGCCGGCCGTAGCGAATCGCACGACTAAAGTCATGCGACTACGTAGTTGGATGACTTTAGTCGTCCAACCCGAAGCGGCTTGGTGGGTGAAGTTTTCTCCGCGGGGTTCGCATTGTCTGATTGTGGGAGGGGCTTTACGCCCCGAGAGGTGGGAGGGGCTTTACGCCCCGAAAGCTGCCATCCGTAATCGCGGGGTAAATCCCGATGCCATTGCAAAAACACGGAATTGAATTGAGAGGTCGAACGTCGGGAGCGCCGTGCTTCAGCCGGCGCCGCAGCAAGGAGGGTAGCCGGAGGTGCGGGGAGCAGCCTAAAGGCTGGACACCAAACCCAATCAGGCGACAAAGGGGTTCGGTGTACAGGCTTCAGCCTGCCGCGCGTGGAATTATGCAATGGCACTGGGGTAAACCCGCCCCTTTACACACAGGTCGATTTGCGGCCATCGTGCCATTCGACAAGCTCATGATCCATGATGATCGCCAGGTCCGAACCTTACTCCGTCGAATCCGGCCTTGAATCGCCGGGCTGCTCCTCCTGCGGCAGAAAAAAGAGGCAGAGGAGGCAAACCAGAGTCGCCTCAATGATGAAAAACGAGTACTCCTCGAAGGGGATGTGGCCGAGCCAGGGTGTGCGTTCTGCCAGAGACGAGAAGGGATAACCAAGGGATACATTACTTCCGAAGCCCCAGATGCCGAGATAGACGGCGTAGTTGTCCCAGGGAGTGGTGAAGGTGAAAACGATCGCGCAGAGCACCAGCCAGCAGACGATGTGGGCGGGGCGGATCCGCCGCCGGAGAAGGAACACCAGCAGAGCGAGCCAGGGAAGGGTGAAGACGAGATGGTATTGCCAGTAGGTCATATCGGACGGAAACCGGCAGAAATCAGCCGCCGCGCAGGATGATGGAGCGCACGAGGCCGCAGCCCGGTAGTTTGCGGATGCGGGAGACGATGGCGCGCTTGTCGAAGGCCAGTTCCTGGCGGACGACCGGGTTTGGGGCGAGGATGACGAGAGTGCCGTCGCGCTGGAGCCGGGCCGGGGTGCAGCGGCTGGTCCGTCCCTGCCCGACGATGGATGCCCAGTTGTCGAGAATGGCGCGTTCCGGGGTGGTGCCGCCGTTGATCCGCAGGGTCGAGAGAATCCGGTCCACCCGTCCCGCGAGGTCGGCGGGGGCTCGGGTTTTCCGGACCGGGTTCCGCGGCAGGCCGCGGAACCGGTCGATCAGGGCCAGATCGTCGGCCGAGAAGGGGCGGGTGGAGGTCCCGGCTGCTTTTCGACCGGTCATTCCAGCCCTCCCATAACACCAGCCATGTTGAAAATGGGCAGAAACATCGCCATGACGATGGTGCCGATGATGCCCCCGAGGAAAACGATGATGACAGGCTCCATCAGGTCGGTCAGCGAACTGACCGTATTCTCGATATCGAGGTCGTAGAAATCGGAAACTTTCAGAAGCATTCCGTCCACATTGCCGGTTTCCTCGCCGGCCCTTGCCATGTGGCGGACCATCGAGGGGAAGTAGGGGTCTCCGGAGAGAATATCGGAAATCTGCGCTCCTTCGCTGACGGCCCGTTGAATCCGGGTGATTGAAGCCTCAATGAAAGTGTTGCCGCTGGCCGCCGAGGTGATCTCCAGGCTCTGCAGGATGGGGACCCCGCTGCGCATGAGGATCGAGTACGTCCGGCAGAAGCGGGAGAGGGCGATCTTCCGCGAAAGACCGCCCATAATCGGCATCTTGCTCACGAAAATGTCCCGAAAGCGCCGACCGCGGGGGGTTTTGATGAACTTCTTCAGTCCGATGAAGGCGAAAAAGAGACCGACGAGAATGGCGATGATGTATTTTTTGAGAAATTCGGAAGTGTCGATCAGGAGTTGGGTCAGCATGGGAAGCTCCTTGTCGAAAGATGCGAACATATCCGCGAAAACCGGGATGACCACGATGAGCAGCACGTTGACCAGGGCGATCGCGATGAGGATGACGGCGACCGGATAGGTCATCGCGCTTTTGACCTTTTTTTGCAGCCGCACCGTGTCGTCAAAGTAGCTGGCCGTTTTTTTGAGGATTTCGGAGAGATTGCCGCTGGCCTCCCCCGCCTCCGCCATGGAGATGAAGAGGTTCGGAAAAGCGTTCGGATACTTGCGGCAGGCTTCGGAGAAGGCCGTGCCGCCCGAGACATCGCTGCGCACGTCGCGGATGATCACCTTGAAATACGGGTTCTCCGTTTGCTCGTAGAGGGCCTCCATCGCGGTGACAAGGGGCAGCCCCGCCTCGAGCATGGAGGAGATTTGCTCGGTGAAAATGGACAGTTCTCCGAGGGAAATTTTTTTCTTGCGCGCCTTTTTTTCGATGGCCCGTTGCTTGGCGAGGCGCTGGTTTTCCCAGAAACCTTTCTTGGATGAATTCGGTTGGTTTGCCATGTTGAATCAGAAAAACACCGCTTCACTGAGGGTCTCGCGGCTGCCGAGGAGGTGCGCCTCGAACGGCCATTCCTCGGCTTCACCGCTCCCGAAACCGGCGCGGAGGCAGCCCCGGGCGGAGGCGAAGTCCAGTTCGAAGGAAAAGTGATGCCCGTTTCCACTGATCAGCCATTCGCCGGAAATGGTTTGTTCGCCGGCGTCGGTCGGTTCGAGGAACTCGGAAAGGTCGGCTTTCGCACCCGCCGCACGGAGGCATCCGGCCATCCAGCCGCAGAGGTTGCGTGCTTCCCCGGCCAGCGTCGGTCCGTGGCGGAGGCGGAGTCCGGTCACCCCTTCCGCGAGGGCTTCCGGGGGGGAGCCGCTGAGATACTGCCCGATCGACTGGCGCAGGGGCAGGATGCGGGCGGCCGCGAGATCCTTCACCCGGCCGGTGTCCTCCCAGGGGATGTCCGCGTATCCCGCCTCCTCCACCGAACTGTCGTAGAGGATCCGCTTCATCCCGCGGGTGAAGGAAAGGTAGTGGTCCCGGATTCGTTCCGGCGGGACCCGGTGGAACCACTGGCAGGTCGGGAGGTCGCTTTCCAGCCAGATCGAGATCTGGTTTTCCAGATCGCCCTGCTCGTTCGGCGGATAGCCGAGCATCAGCGCCTCGCAGCAGCACATCGTGCGCGGAGCATGGCCGATGTAGCACTGGGCGAACAGTTTTCCCTCCAAAGTACGTTCGGAGGAAATTTTCTCGTCCGGACACAGGACGATGATCCGGCAGGGATACCGCTGGCTGAAGTGGATGGCTTCCTCGAAGCGGGCCCGGGCGTCCTCCGGCGAGGTCCGCATGCCGAAGTGGAGGATCAGGTTCATCTGCGAGGCGCGGAACTCGGAAGGCGCGCCGGTTCCCTCCCGGCCGGGCTGCCACATGCTGCCCAGCTGGCGGTTCACTTCGGAGATCGGGAGCAGTATGCCCGGGAGTGCTTCGAGAATGGTGGTCACGGCGGCTGGGTTTCGGATGGAAGGAAGGTTGGCTTTCGCGGAGGATCAGGGGCCGGAGCGGCGCCATTCGTGCTTGCGCTCCCAGAGCAGTCGCTCGCCGCCGAGGGGACCCCAGGAGCCGGCGTTGTAGGTGTCGAGTCCGTTGCGGCCGTTGTCCGCCCACTTTTCGAGCACGGGCGTCAGCAGGGCCCAGGAGGCCTCCGTTTCGTCTCCCCGGATAAAGAGGGTCGAGTCGCCGACCATCGCGTCCATGATCAGCCGTTCGTAGGCCTCCGGCGTGTTCGAGCCGAAGGTGGTCGCGTAGCGGAAATGCATTTTGACCGGTTGGGTGCGCGTCTCCAGCCCGGGGATCTTCGAGTTCAGGAGGAGGGTGAGCCCCTCGTCGGGCTGGATGCCGATGACCATCGTGTTCGAGGCGAGGTCGAAGCGGCTGCCCTCGCTGAAAAGGATGCCCGGGGGCCGCTTGAACTGCACGGCGATCTCGCTCACCCGCCGGGCCAGGCGTTTGCCCGAACGGACGTAGAAGGGCACGCCCTTCCACCGCCAGTTATTGATCGAGAGGCGCAGGGCGACGTAGGTCTCGGTCGATGAATCGGCGGGCACATCCTTCTCGGAAAGGTAGCCTTTGACTTTCTCGCCCTCCACCAAGCCCTCCTCGTACTGGGCGCGGACGACGTCGCCGCCCTCCGGGTTGGCGTCCGGCACCTGGATCGCTCTGAGCACCTTGACCTTCTCGTCGCGGATGGCCTCGGGATCGAGGGAGACGGGGGGCTCCATCGCGGTCAGCGAGACGAGCTGCATCGCGTGGTTTTGGATCATGTCGCGCAGGGCGCCGCTGGAGTCGTAGTAACCGGCGCGGGTGCCGACCCCGAGATCCTCGGCGACGGTGATCTGCACGGACTCGACGAACTGCCGGTTCCAAAGCGGCTCGAAAATGCTGTTGCCGAACCGCTGGACGAGCAGGTCCTGGACGGTTTCCTTCCCCAGGTAGTGGTCGATTCGGAAGACCTGGTTCTCCGAAAAGTCCCGCGAGAGGGTCTCGTTCAGGGCGCGGGCGCTCTCGAGATCGTGACCGAACGGTTTTTCGATGATGATCTTCGATTCGCAGCGGGTGCGGGCGTTGTGCCGGGCGAGCCCGCTGGAGCCGAGATTTTCGAGAATGGGGGTAAAAACGTTCGGTGGAGTCGAAATGTAGAAGAGAAACTGGGTGTCGCGGCCCAGATCTTTCTCGATCGCGAGCAGCGTCTGGGAGAGGCTTTCGAAATCGCCGGGATCGTCGTAGGCTCCCGCGTGGTAGTGGATATTGTTCCGGATTCGCTCCCATACCTCGGTGTTCAGCTCGCGGCGGGAATGCTTTTCGACGGCCTCCGTGGCGAGTTTCCGAAACTCGTCGTCGGGGATAGGCTTGCGCCCGTAGCCGACGAAGTGGAAGTCCGACGGGAGAAGATTGTCGAGACAGAGGTTGTAGAGCGCGGGGATCAGTTTCCGGGCGGTGAGATCCCCGGACGCCCCGAAGATGACGATGGCCGTGGGCGGCGCGCCGCGGTGCTTGCTGAGTCCTTGGAGAAAGGGGTGCCGGTTGTCCTGATCCATGGGAAATTGCGGAAATGGTTGTGGTTGGCTGAGTGAGTCGGTCGCGGTGTGGAAATGCCGAAGTCCGACAGCGGAAGGCTTCGACGGGAAAGGTTATTGAGGGCGACGCAGCGCTTGTCGAAGCGAAAATTCGGGAGTGTGACAATAGGGGTGTAACCACGAGTGCGTGGAGGGAATATCAAAATTTATTCGATAATAGCACGTACGCCTCCGAACTAAGGCGGGAGGGCGGCTGTCCTCAGCCGCCGCGATACGTCGGGAGGGGCATCCGATCAACTTCCGGAAGATTCCCGCGCCGCCGAATTTATTCCGCGGCTTTCCATCCTCTTCCCCGCAATGCGGCGGCTGAGGACAGCCGCCCTCCCCGCACTTATTGTTCCACCCGAAAATGGGGGCCAAATAGCGACTTGGTCAATAATAGTTGACCAAGCTCCGCGAATTTCCTTCTTATAGCGCGCTTATAGCGACGTGGTCATTTAAAGTTGACGTGGCTCCGTGAATTCCGGAAGCTCCATTTATGGTGGGCACAATTTTGTGATCGATAAAGTTTGTGCGAAATAAATTAGTGATTTGGTCAGTTTTTGTTGACATTGGTCCGATAATTCCCCAACACTGATTTTCATGAGAAAGAGACCACGTTTGAAACTAGGAGAAGGAGCCAAGGCCTTTTACCATTTGATGAGCCGGACGGTGAACGGGGAGAAATGGTTCGG
>CAZDRT010000175.1:0-7545 GCA_964507815.1 uncultured Puniceicoccaceae bacterium | reverse complement strand
TCCCGCTGGTGAAGCGCGTCATGAGGTCTGGAACTTTGACCGGATTGGGGAGAACCACCATCCAGCCGGGCCTTCTTCGCTGTAAGCTTTTTCCAATTCATCTCAGAAACCATAAAGCATCACTTTACGGTAATCAAGAAGTTTGACCCCAGGGAAACCGTGGTCGGACGGCTCTTGACACGGCGAAGCTCATAGACCGGAGACGGTTGCCTTCCGATCCCTTTCCAGGATGGCTTGAATCGGTTTCCGTCGTGGCGGAACGCGTCGGGGAGATCGCCGGGTTCGGATCGTAGTCCGAGGCTTTAGCAAGGGTTCCGCGCTCTCGGAGGACAAGTGCTTCCACGTGAGCCAAATGCTGATGTGTGAATCAGCATGGCTATGTCATTTTTACTCAAAGATGAGTCATTTTGACCTTCCTTTCGTCGGCCTCTTTTCCGATTTCCGTGGAACTCATGGGTCAGCCGACGGCCCCGGATTCCCGAATTTTCGGCACTTCGGAGCGGGTCGCGGACTGGGTCGCGCTGCCCGGGCGGACTGGCATTTCTTATGCGGAGACAGATACTCGGAAACAAGAATTAACCTTAACTTCCGATGACAATGAAGACTCAAATCATACCGAAATCATGGCGTGATTCTCTCGGGGATCTTCGGGAGGATCTTTCCCACACAGTGGACCGATGGCTGGGGCGGTTGAAGCCCGAGGAGGCGAAGGCCCGGCGCATTCCCATCGATTACGAAGAAGAATAACCTCGAAACCCCAAAACGAAAAGGAGGAACAACCATGAATCAAACGAATCAAAACCGGGAAAACTCCCAGACCTTTCCGGTTTGGGCCAAAGCGCTCTTGATTGGACTGGTCGTCGTGGTCGCTCTTCAGTCATGGCTCATTGTCCGGATCGGCGGCGAAGGGCCGTCCGGCGAACCGGTAGGGGCGGCGGTCGCATCGGCCCCGGCACAGGCGGGGAACACCGCTGCGTCGGCAAACGCTAACACGCCCCCGCGCCCACCTCAACCGGCACCGGTCGATCCCGTCCGCAGCTGGCTGGACTCCGAGCCCTGGTGGCTGGGATCCGCCTACGACTCCGCGACTTGGGACCCGTTCCGCGAATTGCAGCGCATGCAAGAGCAGATGGACCGGGTCTTCGGGGCGGCCATGGGGCGCTTTCAGCGCAGTGACCGCTTCGCGCCCCTTCTGCAGGGTGCCGGACCGTTCACGCCGGATATTGATGTCCGCGAGACCGATGAAAACTACCAGATCACCGTCAACCTGCCCGGAATGGATGAACCCGCCGTTCAGGTTGATATGGAGGGTCAGATCCTGCGGATCAGTGGTGAAGTCGAGGAGCGAATCGAGACGAAGAACGAAGAGGGAGTGGTGCTCCACCGGGAACGTAAGACCGGTCGGTTTCAGCGCGCGATGACGCTGCCCGAGCCCGTCGACAGCGGATCGCTCACGACGGAATTCGACCAGGGTGTTCTGCGGATCACCGTTCCGAAGGCCGCCGGGGAAAGCTCCCCGGAGGAAGATTCCTAAACACTCAACACCATAAACCCTAACAAAAGGAGGTTACTGGGAACCTATCCCGCGGCCATCGCGGCCATCGCGCCTTTGATTGACGAGGGTAGGATCGAAGAAGCGAAAAGGAATCTGGCTCTGGCACTCAACACCCTGGTCGTCACGGAGCAAGTTCTTCCTCTTCCCATCCTTCGTGCAACCGCGCTGCTCAATGCGTCCGAAGAAATGGCGGAAATCAAGGAGCGCACCCCCGAACAAAACGAGGAGTTGGCTGGCATGCTTGATGCGGCCCGCCAACAAGTGTCGTTGGCAAGGGCCCTCGGCTACGGGGATAAGAAGCAGTTCAAGTCGATGCTTGAGGAGATTGATAAGATCGAAAAGAAAACCGAAGGCGGAAAGAGTGGCTCGGGCTTTTTCGATGCGATCAAAGAAAAACTGGATGAATTCTGATAACAAAAAATGCGGGGCGGAAAATTCCGCCCCGCTCTGCGAGCATTCTTTTCTTTCCGCTCGCATTGGTGACTTTGTTCCTTTCTTTCCGGGATCCGGGTATCGGTATCGGCGACCAATTGGCCGGGCTGGCTATCGGCCTGGGTGTGCATTTGATCATAGTCGCTTACTGTGCCGCGCGATGCCGACAGAAATCCGCATCCGGACTTTGAACCCGTCGGAGTTTCCCCAACCTCGGGCGGACTACCCGATTCGCAACCAGTAGCGGGTGCCTTTCAGTTTTCCCGTTTTGGTGAGCGCACCGAGCGCAACCAGTTCGCGCAAGTCACGGGTCGCGGTCGCGGTGGATGTTCGGGTGATCGAAACATAGTTCTCCGCGCTCAAACCGCCCCGAAAGCCGTCCGGTCCCTCCCGGAACATCCGGGTGATGACTTTATCCTGTCGTTCGTTGAGTTGGCCATTCAGGCGGTCGTATAGCTTGGCCTTGTCGATCAGGAATTGGATATGGGCCTCAGTCGTTTTCTGGGCTTCCAGAATAACCCGCCCGAAATAGAGGAGCCAGTCGGTAATGTGGTTCCGCTTATTGGCCGCCTCCAACGCGTCGTAGTAGGAGTTGCGGTTTGTTTCGATCTGCGTCGCGAGAGCGGTAAGGGAGGGCTGGCCTATGTTCTGAGCAATCGCTTTTTCAGCAACCGCCCGGCCAATGCGCCCGTTGCCATCCTCGAAGGGGTGGATGCTGACAAAATACAAGTGCGCAATACCACTGCGCGTCAGGGCCGGGAGCGATTGCGAGTTATTATACCACTCGAGGAAGGCATTCATCTGCGCCTGCATCTGGTCTGACGGAGGTGCTTCAAAATGAATTCTCGGTTGATCAATTGCTCCCGAAACAACCTGCATCGGATCGTCGTGGGTTCGGTAGCGCCCGATGTCATTCAGATCGTTGCGCCCATTCGTCAGCATTCGGTGCCAGGTAAAAAGCGTCTCGTGGTCGAGAGGCTGTGCGAAAGTCCGGTAGAGGTTCACCATCATCTCGGCAACGCCCTGTTCGGATGGCGGGATTCTGCGTCCATCCGTCTGAAGGCCGAGCTGGCGTCGGATTGACGACTGTAGGCTGGCGCGATTGAGAATCTCCCCTTCGATCTCCGAGGTCTTCAACGCCTCCGTGCTCATCAGATCGACGGTCAACAGGTCTTTCTCATCTTCATCCAGATGCCGAAACGCTCCAATCAGAATGCCAGATCCCCGGAGAAAGTCGGCTTCCAAGGAGGCTAACCTCTCCGCTTCGTAGGAGAAGTGCGGCCAGTCCGTTTGCTGCCAGTTCCATTTCATGATCGATCAATTTTACTTTTATCAATCAGAAAATTAGATATTTTGATCGATAAAGCAACTATTTATCGATCACCTCCTCACGGGTCGCGGTCGGTGGGCTTGTTGGCAAACCTTGAGCTTGCCGAAAGGCCCTCCGATCTCCGGCGACCCGGGCAATGGCTCTGAATTTCACGGATTCCCCGGTGTCTGGCGAACGACAATTAAATGTCGTCGTCCGTTTGGCGAGCCGTCCGACCGTTGCCGTCCGATCCCTTTCCAGGATGGCTTGACTCGGTTTCGCGATTGTTCGAAACCGGTTCTGGAAGGAATTAGACAATGACCGACCGGACACAGTCTGCAAAGACACCGGAGCCTCCCTACTACGCGGCCATATTCACCTCATTGCGGACGGAAGGGGACCGGGGATATGGGAAAATGGAGTAAAGCGATGCCCTTTGCCCTGAAAGAAATTGTGCACTGGGGGCGTTCCTTCGAGGAATACGTCCGCATGTTCGCCCTGTCGGAAGAGGATCTCGGGAAGAGGATTCTCGGATGCGGCGACGGCCCGGCCAGCTTTAATGCCCGGCTGACCCGTTCCGGCGGAGCCGCGGTCTCCATCGACCCCATCTACCCATTCAGCCCGGCGGAGATCCAGGCCCGGATCGACGAAGTGGCTCCGGAAATTCTCAGGCAACTTACGGACAACGCGGAAGACTACGTCTGGAACACCATCGCCTCGCCGGAGGAACTCGGGCGCATCCGCATGGAGGCGATGCGGGACTTTCTGGCCGATTTCCCCGAGGGAAAGCAAGACGGTCGCTACATTGAGGGCGAGCTACCCAAGCTGCCGTTTGCAAATGACCGTTTCGACCTCGCGCTGTCCTCGCACGTCCTCCTCCTCTACGACGATCACCTCTCCGCCGATTTTCATGAGCGGGCCGTCCGGGAAATGCTGCGGGTGGCGCCGGAAGTGCGCATTTTCCCCACACTCTCGCTCGCGGGAAAGCCGTCCCGCCACCTCCAGACCTTGTCCGGGATTTCCCACTCCGAGGGTTGGTTCTTCGAGGTCCGCAAGGCGGACTACGAATTCCAGCGGGGCGCGGATGAGATGGTCGTGATCCGGCGATGAAATTTTCGGGTGGCGATGGGGTTGGAGTGATGGAGTGGTGGAGTGGTGGAGTAGTGGAGAGGTTACCGGAGAGGAACGACGAGAGTCGTTTCTACGGAGTCGACAGGGTTCGGGCTGTCGGAGTGCTTGCTGAAGCTGCGCACTACGTTGGGCATTGCCGGGAGCCCGGCGCTTCAGTCTCAGCCATGGATTGGCTTGCTGGACCCCCGGTTTAGGTTTGGCTCGCGTCAGTCGTTGTTTGCAGTCCGTGGTTCGCTTTCCTTCCCGGTAGCTCGCGAACGCGGCTTTCACTGCGGTAACCGCCGCAGTGATCCGTGAGTCTCCCTGGCGGTCCTTGCGGTAGCCGAGGAAAAGCTGGAGTGTTCCGGACAGTTGTGGAAGAGGCGAGACCGCTTCGCGCAGTTCGGAAGCATCGAGATTTTTTCGCGCAACGAGACTGATTCCGAGTTCCCGGGCAACGAGGCCTGCGGTGGTGCCATCGGCATTATCGGAGCGGATGTGCGGCTCCACCGAAAGACCGTGGGCCCCGCACCAGTCCCGGAAAATCCGCTCCACGCCAACGGCGATGGGCGGGATATTACTCATGAAACCATGGCGCATAACTCAGACCGATCAATACCCCTTCCGGACTCATGAATCTTGCGATTATCTGGCCCCACGGTTCGGTCCGGACGCCATGGACGAACGGATAGCATCGTCTTCCGCCCGTGAAAGTGTTGGTGAATTCCGATGATGTGCAGGATGATCCAGAGGGGAACCGCAAAGCAGGGGATGAGCAGCAAGGGCAATTGCCCGAGGGCCGCGGTTGACTCGACGGTTTCTCTCAAGGGAATCGTGCCGCGGGCGATCAGCCCGGATCCAAGGGCACCCACGAAATCAAGAAGCCCGAGCAGATGGAATCCGAGAAACCATCGCGATTTCAAGAAGGCGGGATCGGCGGCGAGGCGGGCGGCTACGATGGGTGCCAAAAGCGCAACCAGGACGTCCCCCCAACCAGCCGTGTGGGCGAAGATCCCCGGCAAGTGTCCGAAGGCGTGGACGAAAAGGAATCCGGCCCCAAGGATTCGCAGTCCCTGCATGGCTGTCAACCAGACCGGATCGATCCGGAGGATCTGGTCCGAAAGGGTGCGACTCCGGAGTGCGAAAAGGAAAGCGGCCGGAGGTCCGAGAAAGGCTACGAGGGTCGCCAACGGAGGTTCGCCGGGGTTCGCCTGAAAAAGGCCTTGCGCCCCTAGGGTCAGGATCACGCCGAGCCAGGCGGCTAAAATCCCGATGCCTACAAAAACAAAGCCGGGACTCGGTCCCGTTCGATTTCCTGCTATGGACTTCAGGTTTGTTCTTTTCATCTTCAAATCCTTTGTGTTCGTTTGTGTCCAGACTTCTCATTCATTGAGATGGAGATCGATGAGAACCTTTCCGATGTGCCGGCCGTCGGCGAGGTAGCTGAAAGCGGACTGAACAGCGCTGAGCGGAAACACCCGATCAACCACCGGGTGGATCTCCCGGCCTTCGTTTCTTACCAGGTTTCGGTGCGGGTTCATCGACTTCATTGAGATTATCTACGCCGAATCCGTTTTGTAATAGAATCGTCTTCATGATCGATAGGGTTCTGGTGGTTCTTCGCTTTCAAGGATCGTTCTTGCGGAACTGCGCTCGACCCAGCATTCGGCCAGTCGGTTTCCGGAAATTCGCCAAAGAGCGATTCCGGTGAAGGTTATGGGGACATCCGAATTCAGGGCCCTGAACAATCCCCGGTTGATCCCGGTGCACCGCCAGCGGGCGGCAATCCGGTTGCCCGCCGGACTGGCGAACCAGTCGAGGATCTCGTTGGTCGCCTCCGGCAATTTCCGGTGGAAGTCCGCGATCCATTCCTTGAAGGCGGCCCGTCGTTGAATGACGATCCCGGCCGAAGTGATCCGGTAGTCCTCCGTCATCAACCGGTCGATCGCTGAGAGGTCGTGGGGCGGTCGCCACACCTTTTCAAAGAATTCAACGACCAGGGCTTGCGGATCCGTCGAAGGGCTCATCGGACTTTGCGCGTTAGCGGTTTTTGGGCCGTGATCGCGGCGGAGGCCACATAGGAACCCGCGTTGGCACCGGGCACCCACTGGTCGATGAATTGACCACTTTCGGTTTTGATGAGGATATCGACTTCCACGAATCCCGCCGCCTCCATCGATTCCTTCAGTTTGTCCGGCGTTTCCGCTCCCGCGACGCAACCGGTGTAGGCGGCGAAATCGTTTTGCAACGACTCCGGCATCGGTTGGAGCAGGACGATGTCGGAGACCGCCAGCCGCCCGCCCGGCTTCAGGACCCGGAAGGCCTCGGCGAAGACTCTTGCCTTGTCCGGCGAGAGGTTGATGACACAGTTGGAGAGGATGCGGTCGACGGTGCCGTCGGCCACGGGAAGGGCTTCGATTTCGCCGAGCCGGAACTCCACCTGCGGGTAGTCTCCCTTTGCCGCGTTCGCCCGCGCTTTGGAGACCATCTCCGGGGTCATGTCCACGCCGATCACGCGGCCGGAGGGGCCGGTTTCCCGGGCCGCCAGAAAGCAGTCGAAGCCGCCCCCGCTGCCCAGGTCGAGCACGACCTCTCCCGGCCGGATCGCGTCGATGGCGAGCGGATTTCCGCAGCCAAGGCCCATTTCGGAGCCCTCCGGGGCTTCGGCGGCGACCTTCCCGTCGTAGCCCAATGCTTGAAGGGTGGTCGGACTCTCCAACACACCACTGCCTTCGGGTTTCGGACCGCAGCATCCCGATGCGGACTCGGCATCGGACCCGCAGCAGCCGGTCTCGGGTCGCTCGGCGATGGCGGCGTAGCGTTCCCGCACCCCCTGGCGGATGGCGTCTTTTTTCAGCAGCGAATCGGTTGTTTCTTTTTCTTTCATGTCGATTGGATTGGTTGGTTTTCGCGAGGTCGCCCCATCGGCTGAGGAGCGGTCTTTCACCCCATGCAGACGCGGAATCGATCATGGGGATGCAGGAAAAATCCGAAGATTGCCGATCAACCCAATTGCCCGGAGACTCAAATCGGTGAGAGGAGCAACCCAGCATCGGGATCACCGTCGAAGTTCAGCGTCGGTGTCCCACGGGCTTCAGAAACGACTCTCGTCGTTCCTCTCCGGTTTGGAGAATGGCTG
>CAZDRT010000174.1:0-7554 GCA_964507815.1 uncultured Puniceicoccaceae bacterium | reverse complement strand
TCTCGAAGGTGGGCGCTGAAGCAACCCACCCACTTTGGCCGCCCAATCATGCAGTCTCAATCCGCTGAAAGCAGTCCACTGAAGACAATGCTGCGCCGTGTCAAGAGCCCCGCTGACCACGGGCGAGGGGCGATTTTACTCCCGGTTTCGCCTTGTCATGATAAGGCGGAAAACCGTACCCTGTACTCCATGTCCTACTCCGAATCCCGCGAACGCTACGCCGCACTGGGCGTCGATACCGAACAGGCCCTCGACACCCTCCGCCGGACTCCGATCTCCCGCCATTGCTGGCAGGGGGACGATGTCATAGGTTTCGAGGGAGGCGCCGGAGCCGGCGGCGGCTGCGTGGCGACCGGAAACTACCCCGGTCGGGCCCGCAGCGCCGACGAACTTCGGGCCGACATGGATGAGGCGGGTTCGCTCATCCCAGGCGCAAAGCGGCTGAATCTCCACGCCATGTACGCCGACGCGCCGGAGGTGCCCGACCGCACGTAGATCACTGCGGATCACTTCCGGCCCTGGATCGACTGGGCGAAGGGAAAGAGTTTCGGCCTCGATTTCAACCCGACCTGTTTCTCCCATCCGATGGCCGAGAGCGGGTTCACCCTGAGCAGCCCCGACCCGGCCGTGCGCCGGTTCTGGATCGAGCACTGAGTAGCCTGCCGCCGGATTGGGGCCACCATCGGCGAGCAACTCGGCTCTCCCGTCGTCAACAACATCTGGATTCCCGACGGCTACAAGGACCTACCCTTCGACCGGGCCGGGCCGCGTACCCGCTTGGAGGAGAGCCTCGACGCGGGCCACTTCCACCCCACCGAATCTGTCGCCGAAAAAATTTCGAGCGTGCTTCAATTCGTTCCACGCCTGCTGACGCACGTCAGTCGCGGAGTACGGTGGGACAGCGACCACGTGGTGCTGCTCGACGATCCGACCAAGGCGATCTTCGAAGAGATCGTCCGGTGCGATGCACTCGAGCGCACCCATATCGGTCTCGACTTTTTCGACGCATCGATCAACCGCATCGCTGCCTGGGTTATCGGCACAAGGGCCAGCCAGAAAAGCCTGCTCCTAGCCCTCATCGAGCCGGCCGCCCTCCTCCGCGAGGCGGAGTCCTCCGGCGACCATACCGGACGCCTCGCCCTGCTCGAAACCGCGAAGGCCCTCCCCTGGAGCGAGGTCTGGGACGAACATTGCCGCCGGTGCGACGTGCCCCTCGAAACCCAGTGGTTCGAAGAAGTGCGCACCTACGAACGCGAGGTCCTCGCCGGACGGGATTAGCCCGAAACCACTAGTGCAGTGTAAAACTTGGATTTTCGGATATAGGGCGTGGTCGGATCGGCTTGCCGTCCGATCTTGTTCGGCCTCAAATTGGTCCTTTTGCACCATGTCGTGAAGGTCCAGCAAAGAGGATGCGTCATCCATGGTGACGACGCGCACACATGACTCCCGGAGGTAGTAGCCGTCGATGGATTTGATTTCAAGTCGAATCACCATAAGCGCTTAAAGTCCCATAAAAACCTGAATCAGAGCCGGGAAGAGCCCGATTCCGATCGAGAGTGCGGAGATTCCGCCCAGGGTGGCGCATTGGAGGGCCGACACCTTGATCGGCGCGGTGGCCGCGGCCCCGCCGGCCGATTCCTCGCGGGGGCTCCGCCAGACGCGGAAGACCGCTTCCCGGATCCACCCGAAGTAGTAATAGATCGACAGGACCACTCCAACGACGGATACCGCCAGCAGGCTGTACAATCCCGCCTGAAAGGCGGCGATGAAGATCAACAACTTGCCGATGAAGCCCCCCAATGGGGGGATCCCGGCCAGACTGCCGAGCCCGACGGTCAAAACGCCGGCGAGGAAGGGCTGGCGGCGGCCGAGGTCCTCGTACTGGTCGATTTCCTGGTCGGCGTCGTCGTCGCCCGCGAGCTGGACCATCACCCCGAAGACTCCGAACGAGGCGAGGAGATAGGTGACGAGGTAGAAAAGGATGGCGTAAACGGCCCAGTCAACGGTCATCGCCGCGACCACTCCGACCAGAAGATAACCGGCGTGGGCGATCCCGGAAAGCCCCATCAACCGCTTCAGGTTGCGCTGGGGCAGAGCCGCCAGATTCCCGAAGAGGATGGTGAGTACCGCAACCGTGGAGAGCAGCGGCACGAGAAAGGAGTCCAGCGCGGCGAAGGGGCCGCGAACGAGGAAGAGCAACACCATGATCCCGGCGGCCTTGGAGGATACCGCGAGGAAAGCGGTCACGGGAGTCGGCGCGCCGTGATAGACGTCCGGGATCCAAATCTGGAAGGGTACGGCCCCGACCTTGAAAGCCACTCCGGCGAGCACGAGGGCGGCGCCGGCGAGGACGAGCGGATGCGAGGGGTTGGCCGCGATGAAGGAGCCGAGCGCCTCGAAGTTCAGCGGATCGGCCACCCGCCCCGGCAGCTCGGGATTGCCGGCCGCTCCGTAGAGCAGAACGATCCCGAAGAGCAGGATGGCCGAGGAGAGGGCTCCGAGAATCAGGTATTTGAGCCCCGCCTCGAGGGAATACGGGCTCGTCCGCGCGTAGGCCACGAGCACGTAGAAACCGACCGTGACCGTCTCCAGCGCGACGAAGAGGAGAACGAACTGGTGGCTCTGCACCAGCAGCATCAACCCGACCGTGACCAGGATGGTGATGACGAGAAACTCGGTCCGCGGAAGATCCTGCCGGTTCAGATAGGTCGTGGCCAGAAAGGAGACGAAAATGGAACCGGCGAGAAAGAATATCCGCATGACCTCGGTGACCGGGGTCTGCCGCACCAGCCCCCCGAAGGAGGTCTCGGATCCGGAGGGAAACCCGCCGAGGTAGCCCACGATCATGAGCCCGAGGAGAAGCACCTGCCCCCAGAGCGCCACCCGCACGACGAGCAGCACGTCCTGCCGGCGGAAGATCATTTCGAAGACGAGAAGAACCACGCCGAGGGCGACCAGGAATATCTCCGGAAGCAACAGCCCCCAGCGATTGGTCTCGGCCAGTTCGCGGAACACTTCGAGATTCATCGGGACACCTCCTTTTCAACGGCGGCGGTTGAGAGGAAGGGCGGTTCGGCGACCGGCCCGGCCGGTTGCGCGAGCGCGGGTTCGTCGGGCGAAAAATAAGGAGCAAGATCCATGTCAACGTAGTCGGAGAAAATCCGGGGGAAGAAACCGACGATGAGCAATCCCGAAAAGAGAAGGGTCGCCGACAAGCGTTCGCCCTGCTTGAGGTCCACCGTCTCGTTGTCCCTCCAGTGCTCACGGAGCGCCTCGGAGGGCTGCCCGAAAAAGACCCACGCCACCGCCCGGAGGCCGTAGATGGCGGAAATGACGATCCCGGCGGCCGCCGGAACGAGCACCCACGGCTCGTAGTGCCAGAGGGAGACGAAGATCGCGAACTCACCCCAGAAATTGGCGAACCCGGGCAGCCCGATGCTGGCGAAGGTGGCGGCGACGAACATCCCGGCGAGGATGGGGGTTTTGCCCGCCAATCCGCCCATCTCCTTCATGTCGTAGGTCTGCGTCCGGTGGAAAACCGCCGTCGAGAGCATGAAGAGCAGGGCCACGGAAAGGCCGTGGGCGAACATCAGGAGGACCGCCCCCCCCACTCCGATGGCGTCGAAGGTCAGCAGGCCGAGGAAGCAATACCCCATGTGCATGACCGAGCTGTACCCGACCATCTGCTTCAAATCGCGCTGCGCCATGGTGATCACTCCGATCAGCACGACGTTTCCGAGGGCGAGCCAGAGAAGGAGGGGGCCCCAGTCGGCGGCACCCTGCGGCAGTAGCGGATAGGCGATCTGGATCAGGCCGTAGAGGCCGAATTTCTTGAGAACCCCCGCGTGGAGCATGGCCGCGGCGGTCGGGGCGGCGGCATAGCCCCGCGGTGCCCAGCTGTGGAAGGGGAAAAGGGAGACGAGAATCCCGAAGCCAAACAGCAGAAGACCGAAAATGTTCCGCGAGAGCGTCTCATCGAGAGGCCGGGAGGCAAGCGCCTCCCGGATGGTGATGAGGCTGAAGGAGTCCCCGCCGGAGGCCTGGTAGAGGAGCAGGAGACCGAGGAGGGAGACGAGCGCTCCGAGGGTCAGATAAACCGTCATCTCGATCGCGGCCGCGCGGCGGCCGAATCCACCCCAGATACCAATCATGACAAAGGTCGGGATCAGAGCCAATTCATGGAAGAAGTAGAAGAAGAAGACATCGACCGAGGCGAAGGTCCCCATCAAACCGCCCTGCATGATCAGGAGGAGACTCAGGTAGAGCTGCCGCCGGGCGGCGTCGGAATGGAGGGCGTGGATGCCGGCCGCCAGCCCGACGATCCCGGCGAGAAAGAACAGGGGCAGCGAGATCCCGTTCAGCCCGAGGGTCAGGTAGATGCCGAAGTCACCGAGCCCGGTGTCCAACTGCGTGAAAAACCGGAAGCCTCCCGTTTCCGGAGCCCCCTCGAACATGAAGTAGAGCGAGACCGCGATCAGCAGGGGCACCGTGAAACCGGTCAGGGCGACGAGCTTGACGATCCCGGGCGAGAGATGGCGGAACCCGAGCAGAGTGAATCCTCCGACCAGCGGGAGCAGGAAGGCGAGGATGAGAAGTGTGCTTTCAAAAACCATAGCCGCTCAGAACCATCCCATTGAGAACGCCCAGAAGAGGACGATCCCCAGGAGAAACCAATACACATACCCGTGGACGCTTCCGATATGGAGCCCGCGGGCGAAAATTCCGACCAGACCGGCGATGCCGGCCGAACCCCGGACGAGGACGCCGGAGATCAGAAAGAGGTCGAGGAAGGCGAGAATGTCGGCGATCCGCTGCTGGATGTTCGCGACGTAAAAGTCGTAGAGGTCGTCGATGAAAAGGCGGCGGCGGAAGACGAGGATCAGCCCCGGCACGCGGGCTTCGACCCGGTCCCGGGAGGAACCGAGCCCGTAGAGGAGGAAGGCCGCAGCGAGACCACCCGCCCAGGCGACCGTGCCCCAGACCAACAGGCTCGCGTGCGCCGAATGGAATTCCTCGCCGTGGTAAACGGCATCGGCCTCCCCGATAAACGACTGCGAGAGCACCTCCGGCCAGAAGGTGTAGAACCCGCCGACCAGGGCCAGGACGGCGAGGACGAGGAGCGGCACGAGCATGACCGGACCACTCTCGCGGCAGTGCTCGACCGCCTCGGTGCGGGGCTTTCCGAAAAAGGCGATGAAGAACAGCCGCCCCATGTAAAGGGCGGTCAACGCCGCGCCACCGATCAGGAACCAGAAGACCGGTGTGTCCAGGGCGAGGGCCGCCGTCATGATCGCCTCCTTGCTCCAGTACCCGGCGGTGAAATTCGCCCCCATCAGGGCGAGCATCCCGGCGAGAAAAGTCAGCGAGGTGACCGGCATCCTCCGGAAGAGCCCGCCCATCCGGAAAATGTCCTGCTCGTGGTGGCAGGCGTGAATGATCGAGCCGGAGCAGAGGAAGAGAAGGGCTTTGAAAAAGGCGTGGGTTGTCAGGTGGAAAAGAGCCAGTCCGGGCAGGCCCAACCCGACCGCCGCACCCATGTAGCCGAGCTGGGAGAGGGTCGAATAGGCGAGAATCTTCTTGATGTCGTTCTGCCCGAGGGCGACCAGCCCGGCGAAAAAGGCCATCCCGGCCCCCGTCCAGACAATCCAGTCAAGCACGGCGGGAGTCAGGAGAAAATCGATCCGCACGAGCAGGAAAATCCCGGCGGCGACCATGGTCGCCGCGTGGATCAGGGCGGAGATCGGAGTCGGCCCGGCCATCGCGTCCGGCAGCCATACGTGGAGAGGGAACTGTGCGGACTTGCCGAGGAACCCGCACATGAGGAGCAGGCCCATGCCGGTCACGGCGAGGCTTGGCTCGAGGGCGACCGCCTGGGAGATTTCGCCGAGGTTGACCGTGCCGAAGTGCCAGAAGCACCAGACGATGCCGATCAGAAATCCGAGATCCCCCACCCGATTGACGATGAACGCCTTTTTCGAGGCGGCGGCGGCCTCGTCCGTGTCCCAGTAGTGGGCGATCAGCATGTAGGAGCTGAACCCGACCAGCTCCCAGAAGATGAAGATCATGATCAGGTTGTCGGCGAGGACGATGCCGAGCATGGAGAACATGAAGATCGAAAGACCGCCGAAAAAGCGGCCCTTCGCCTTGTCGTCGTCCATGTAGCCAACGCTGAAGAGGTGGATCCAGAAACCGACGAACGAGACCACGAAAAGCAGGATGGCGGTGTGCCCGTTGAAAAGAAACCCGAGCGAGACCCCGAACCCGCCGAGACGGAGCCACTCGATGGAGGCCGAGTGGGGATCGGCGGGGGCGTTCAGCAGTAGAATGACGGAAAGCCCGAGGATGACGGCGCTCGCGGCGACCGAGAGTCCGGCGGCCGGGCCGCCCCGGTCCCGGAAGAAAAGGGCGATGATTCCGGCGGACAAAAGTGGCGCCAGAAGGATCAGAAACATGAGGGTGTTCAGGTCCATCCGATTAATTCTTCAAGCTGCTGAGTTGCTCGACCATGACCGACTGGCGCTTCCGGAAGAGGGCTACGATGATGGCCAGACCGACCGCGATCTCCGCGGCGGCCACCGTGATGATGAAAAAGACAAACAGATTGCCGTCCATAATGCCGTTGTACCGGGAGAAGGCGACGACCGCGAGGATGGCGGCGTTGAGCATCAGCTCCAGCGACATGAAGATCACGAGCACGTTCCGCCGGAGGAGGACCCCGAAGAACCCGATCGCGAAGAGCAATCCGGAAACGAAAAGAAAGGAATTCAGTCCGAGCACCATGGAAAAGGTCGTTGTCGGGGAATCGCCGCGTCAGGAGGCGGTGTTTTCTCCGGCGGTTTCCCGCTTTTTGCTAAGGACGATCACGCCGATCATCGCGATGAGGAGGAGGAGCCCGGTCAACTGGAAAGGAAGCATGTACTTGGTGAAAAGGCCGAAACCATAAGCTTTGGTGCGGAGGGCGAGTTCCATCGGCTCTTCGGCCGAGGGAAAGTCGGGGGCGGCGGGCAGGCTGGCAAAGGTCTGCCCGGCGAGCCCGTCGGAGCGGAGGAGAAGCGCCATGCCGACCAGCAGAATGGCCAGCCCCACCCCGCTGGCGAGAGCGGTGAGGGTCTTCGGGCGGAGTTTTTCCATCTCGTCCATGTCGAGCAGCATGATGATGAACAGGAACAGCACCATGATCGCCCCGGCGTAAACGAGCACCTGGAGGATGGCGAGGAAGAAGGCCTCGAGAAGCACCAGAAGAGCGGCCATGCCGACGAAGGTCACGATCATGAAGATGGCACCGTTCACCGGATTGCGGGCCACCACCATAAGCAGGGCGGGCACCACGGTCAGGGCCGCGAAAACATAAAATAGAGCTTCAATCATCTTCTGGGATTCCCGGGGCGGAACCGGAATACCGCTGGAAAAGACCGAACGATGCAAAATCCATCCGCCAACCTCAACCCAGAAAAACACAAAGTTTTCTCCCGGTGTGTAACCACAAGTGCGTGGAGTTTTGAAGCAACCCACCCACTTTTGCCGCCCAATTATGCAGTCTCAGCCCGCTGAAAG
>CAZDRT010000173.1:0-7587 GCA_964507815.1 uncultured Puniceicoccaceae bacterium | reverse complement strand
CGCCGCCGAAATTATTCCGCGGCTTTCCAATTATTCACGGTCCATTAGTAGCGACACCGGACGGCGGCGTAAACGCTCGAATTGTCCTGGAACTGACCGTAAAAAGTGTCGTCTTCGCGTCCGGAGAAAAGATTCGCTCCGAGATCGAAGCGCCAGAAATCGTTCCATTGGTAGGAGCCGGTCAGCCGGACGAACGCGTCGGCGTCGGTCGGCGAATAAAAAACGATGCCGCCGAGGGAAAGATCGTCCCGCAGAAGGAGCTTGGTCAATCGCAGGGAAAGCACCTGCCGCAGCTCGTCGGCGGCAGGGGCGGTCGGGGGCGCGTTCCTCTGGAATGCGTCGTAGTCCATCATCCATTCCGCATACCACTGGAGGCCGAGGTTCAGTTTGGTCGCGATTTCCCGTTCGTGGCCCAGAAGAAACCGCCACTCGGAATTATCGACCAACGGATTGTTTCCCCGCCGGTCGTCCCGGCTGTCATAGTAGGCCAATTCGGCGTTGGAAATCCCGCCGGCCAGCGGACCTCGAACGCTCGCGCCCCAGACGTTCAAGGCCGGAAAATCGGCTTCTCCCTCCGGCGTCGCCCCCGCCGGACTTTTCCAAAACCCGGAATATCCATAGAAAGCGACCTCGTAACCCCGCACCATGCGGTAGGCCCGCGCGGCCGCCTCCGGTCCGTCGGGGATGTCCGCTTCGATAACCGCGTCCTCACCGCTGATCCGCCCGAGGAATGGATTGTAGAAAGAAATCTCCTCCCCGTCGATAAACCGGTCCGGGTTGAAGACCGGATCGACGACCATCTCGAAATTCAGCCAGTCGCTGAAGAAACTGGCGCGGACGCCGTCGTTCGGGGCCTTGAGATACTCGACATCGCGTCCGAGGAGGAACGACTGCCAGTCCTTGGGGAACAGATCGTTGAGAAAGAGGAGGTCTCCGGTGCCCCAGGTGGAGATCATGCGACCGACCCGCACGTCCACGGCGGAGGAAGCCCGCAACGAGAGCCACGCTTCGCGCAGATCGAACCATCCTTCCCCCCGCCTCAAATCAACATCCCGCGGGATCCCCTCGCCGGCCACCCAGTCGGCGGAGATCCGGTAGGCGACTCCTCCCCGTCCGCCGCTCCTTGCCGTCCGCAGTCTGACCTCGGCGAGCGTGGTCTGCGATTCGAAGGGATCGTTCCGCAGGCGGTGGCCATAGCGCGCTTCCACAAACCCTTCGAAAGGGAGCGAACGCCGGACCGGGACCGCCCCGCCAGGCTCGGCGGACGCGGACGACTCCTCTCCGGAGGAACCGCCCAGCCCCGGAGGGAGCGCGGGCCCGCCACTCTCGTCTCCCAGGCCCGCCGGGAGCGTTGGCCCGGCGGAAGCCCCCCCCAGACCCTCCGGGAGCGGGGGCGCGGAGGCGAAGGCGGACTGGAGAAACACGACCGCACCGACGATGGCAAGAAACCTCTTCATTCGCATTCTCCCTACCATCCGGTGCGATGCAGGGCAATCGGGAATCGGGCCTCCCCCGGGGTCGGGGGCGCAACCCGCCTACTCGGAGAGTCCGCCCCGGACTTCGAGGATCTCCCACCCCGCCCAGGGGGAGAAACCACTCCCACCCGGCGGGGAGCCCCCGCCCGCCCGCGGCCTGCCGCGATCATTCCGGCCGCTCCGGTCTTCGCCCCGGGTCCGGCTCACCCAAGCCTCCTTCCAGACCCTTCGTTCGCCAACCCGTTCGCTCGCGCGGATGCGGAGGACCCGGCTTTCACTGGAGAAAAGAGCCCCGAGACCCTCGTCTCCTCCCGGAAGTTCGGAGAGCACGCGATCGTCGGCGGTGCCGGGAATATTGTCGGGACCGGCCTTTTGATCGAGCCAGATCGGGTTGGCTATAAGATCGGCATCCGCGAGCCATTCGACCAACTCCGGATCCACCGTGTTGATGTTGGCCGGCTCTTCGTGTTCGAGAGTGAACCAGGAGGAGAACTTCCGGGCCCACTCTTCCAGGCGGCCATCCGAGTCGAAAGCCTCCTCCCCCCATTCGGGGATCGACCATACTTCCTCCCACGAAACCGGAGGTCGATTGGCAACCCAGGGATCACGGGACGAGATCCGGCCCCGGTTCTCCCGTCCCCGCATCCGCTGGTCATCGTCCTCGTCCATCCAGTCCAGGAGCAGGTCGGCCATTTCGGCGGCCTTTCCCCTCTGGATGCCAAGTTCTTCGAGAAGGACTCTCAGTTCGCTCTCCCCGAGAAGGGAAAATCCCGGGCGCGAGGATTCGTCCGCAACCTCTACCTCGACCCCCGCCAGCGCCGGCGGCCAGCCCCCGAGCAAACCGACCGGATCCCCCCACCCCTCCGAGGGATGGTGCAGCCTGCCCGCCACTTCCTCGAAAATCCCGACCACCGCCATCGAGGCCTCGATCGCACCGGAGAGGCGATCGCCGGCTCCCGAACGGGTCTCCGCGCCTCTCGTTTCGGCGAGGAGCGACCGCTCCAGGGCGTAGCTGGCGAGCAGGGTGACGACCACCCCCATGGCGACGATCACCCCCAGAACCACGAGGAGCACACCTCCGGCCCGGAGTTCGGAAAACCCGCACGGGCGCGATGATCCCGCGGACCGGATGCCGGGACGGATCACCACAGGGCCAGGTCCCCCTCTCCCGTTCCCACCCGGATCCACCGTTCGTCGCCTTCGGCGGTCCGAATCAGCAGATAGCCCGGCACGGGCGGATCCGCGCCGCCCCGGGTCTCGAGGCGGTCGGTTTCCTCCCAGCGGTCCCTCGCTTCGTCCCGGGTCCAATAGAGCACCTCCACTCCCTCCCCGAAGAGCGGAAGGGCGTCGTTTGCGCGGGGGCGGTCGGCGTCCTCGCCCACGACCGGCATCAGCCCGACGGATCCCCGGTCGTGTATGAGAGCGAACCGCTCGGTGCGCCACTCCGCCGAAACACCGGCCAGCAAAGGACTGCTCCGCACCGCGAAATTCAGAAAGCGCCCGGTCGAATCCCCGGGGAGGGCCTCCACCCTGACCTCGTCCTCCGCGCCCGGCCCCATGTAGCGGTGCAGGAAGGCGAAGCGGCGCACCTTTTCGTCGGAGAGAAAATCCCCCGTTCGCGCGCGCTCCCAGGCCGTCACGATCCCGAGAAGCAGATTGAGGGCCGCCGCGAAAAGCGCCGCGGAGAGGGCCAAAGCGATCAACACTTCGACGAGCGTGAACCCGCCGCACGGTCCGGCCCGCCTCACCGGTTCACCTCCCGGAGACGGTCCTCGATGATTTTCCGCGCATCCTCGAACAACGGCCCCCGATCGACCGCATTCGACCAGGCCGTCCGATAGAGGTAGAGGACCGATTCGGTCTCGCGATCCCCGGCCTCCACGGCCAGGCGCACCTCGAACAGATCGGGCAGCCCGGTTTCTTCTACCTTCGCCTCCCACCGGACATCCCCGCCGGCGGGCGGATTGATCCGCCCCCCTTCTTCCGCCTCGTCCCCGCTTGCGGCACGGAGCAACGCCTCGCGGGCGATGGACCAACCGACCGGAGGCTGCCCGACCGAACGGGCACGACCGAGCAAATCGAGGGACGAGCGCACGGTTTCACCCACGGCCACGGCTGCGAGCGCGATCAGGGCGAGCGCCAGAAGCACCTCCGGGAGGGTGAATCCCCCGCCGGTGGGTTTCCGTCGCTCAGGGCGCCTTTTCTTCGGCAGCCGCGATCTTTTTCTCCACCGTGTCAAAGCGACCGTGGGTCTCCTTGCGGAAGGATTCCAAGTCCTCCAGCGAATCGGGTCGAAAGTCGGTGATTGATTTCGAAATCCCGGCCATTTCCTCCTCCAGCACGGCGGCTTCCTCACGCGGATCGTGCTCCACGTCGTCCTGCCGCATCATCGCCTCGCTTTTCACACGCCCGAGGCGGTTCGCGAGGAGGGCCCGGCGGGTGTGCAACTCGCCGATCAATCCGACTTTTTTTTCGAACAATTCCTGGCGGGACTCCCGCTCCCGGATGTTCTTCTCCAGTTCTTTCGTCTCTTCATCCATCACAAAAATTCCGCGGCTCATTTTATCCGGATCGCCGCCGACCCTGGCTTCGTCGGGGCGTAAATCTCTCCGTTTTTCTCGACTTCCAGGTTCTCGCCCCGGGTATAGTGGACCAACACCTCGCCATCGACCGGAACCGTCCGGCTCTGGCCCGCGTCCAGCCGCACCCGCTCCAACACCTCGTCCGTCCCGGCGCTACTGACCTGCACCCAGGTGGGACCGCCGACCGCGCGGACGATGATCTCGGACGCGGACGCTGCTGCGGGTGCCGGTGCTCCCTCCGAAGCGCCGACCACTTCGGCCCGCTCCGCCCCGTTCACCGGCTCCGCGCCGACCGCCTCCTCCTCTCCCCCGGCGAACACGAGCTTCACGAGAGCGATCATGAGCACGACGGCCACCGTCACCGAACCGACAATCACGGCGACCTTCAGGTAAAACGTACGGTCGAGCGGCTCGCCGGTTTCCTCGAACTCGTCGTATTCGGGATCCACCTGCTTCGTTCTGGAACCGAACGAGGGCATCCGCATCTGGGGAATCTTCCAGCGGGAAGGTTCGCCGCCGGGATCCGGCGCGTCTTCCACCGAGACTCCACCGCCTTCGACGGGCGGCGCGGCGACCGCCCGCCGACGGGCGGACAAGTCCATCTGCCCCAGGGAGGAGCGCCCCTCGCTCCGATGCGACAAACTCTGGGAACGGTTCAGCCTCGCCTGGATTTCCCCGGCGAACCATGTCGGATCCTCGCCGAGATAGCGGGCGTAGATCTTCACGAAGCCCCGCTGGTAGATCGGTGGCAGGGGAATATCGAAATCGTCGCTCTCGAACTGCGACAGATATTCCATCCGGATCTTCGTCGCCTCCGATGCCTCGCGGAGAGAGACGCCCTTTCCTTTCCGGGCCTCCTCCAGCCGACTGCCCAATGTATCCATCCCGTTTGACGCCATGATTGCGGTAGAGATTGGGGCGACCGGCAAGCGAGCGCAAACCCAAAAGAAGGCGGGGAAAGCGGCCCCCCTCAGTCCCGGTTCCGGAACTCCCGGTCGAATTTCTCCCGCTGCTCGTTGGTGCCGAGGATCAGCAGCTTCGCTCCCTCCACCAGGCGGGTGGCGGCCGACGGATTGGTCCGGGCCTCGCCGTCCTCCTCCACCGCGACGACCACCAGCCCCGTCCGGGCGCCGATTTCGCTTTCACCCAGGGTTTTTCCGGCCAGCGACTTGGGAAGCCCGACGGAGAAGAAGTCCGCGCCCTCCCCGACCATGACCGGCTCCCGGTGGAGGAGGTAGGCGTTGATGAACTCACACCCGAGGGAGGCGTAGCTCAGGACAAAGTCGGCTCCGGCCCGGTAGATCGCGTCGATATTCCGCTCGCGGGTGATCCGGGAGACGATGCCGAGCTGCGGCTTCAGCCGCCGGAAATAGACCGCCAGATGGATGTTCTGCGCGTCGTCGTTGGTGGTCAGCGCGACCGACCCGACCACGTCGATCCCCGCCTTGGCCAAAGTGGTCCGGTCGGAGGCATTCCCGATGATCACCTCGTCGCAATACGGGGCCAGCTCTTCGCGGAGCGCGGGGTCCCGGTCGAGAATCCGCACGTGAACCCCTCTCTTGCGCAGGGCGAGCGCGGCCGAGCGACCGACTTTCCCGCCCCCGATCACCAGCACGGAATGCCGCCTGCCCGAAACGCCGCCCAGCAAGGTGTTGAGCCGCTCGACCTGATCCTCGCGCCCGACGGCAACCGGCACGGAGGTCTCGTCGAGCGGCTTGTCGGGATCGACGGCATGAAACCGCCCGGCTTCCCAGAGACCGACCACGTTCATGCCGGTTTTTTCGCGCAAACCCGCCTCGCGGAGAGGCACGCCGGCCAGGGGTGTGTCGTGAACCAGGAACTCCGCGATCACAAGATCCTTGAACCGCCCGACCTCCTGGGCCACCCCGGCCCCGGCGCTGACCCTGGTGGCCAGTTGTTCGCCGAGCCTTGTCTTCAACGGCAGGGCGTAGGTGGCCCCGCTCAGATTGAAGATGTCGATCGAATCGTCCTCCTCCGCCAGGGCGATGATGGGAAGAGTGGAATTGATTGAGCGGACGGTGAGCAGAATGTTCGTGTTCGTCGCGTCCTCGGCGTTGGCGATCAGAAGCCGGGCCTTGCGGATGTTGACCGCTTCATAGGTCCGCGGATCATCGACCTCGCCGAAAACCACCGGCACGCCGGCCTGGTATTTTTCGGAGGCGGCGGTCGAGTCATCCTCCAGAATCACGTAAGGAATCCCGTTCAGCGAAAGCTTGCGGACCAGCCCGTTGGTGATCCAGTCCTGCCGGCAAATGATCACATGCCCCTCGATGTCGGTCGAAAGGCTCCGCGGCACCTTGGCCTGAAGTTGCGCTTCGAGCCAGGGCGCGTAGAAAAACCGGATAAAGGCAAACGGCAGCATGATCAGCAACAGCAGCACACCGGAGGAGAGGACGACGACCGAAAACATCCGTCCGAGATCGGTGTGGAAGGTGATGTCCCCGAAGCCGAGGGTGCTCATCACCGTAAGGGTCCAGTAGAAGCCCGTCAGCCACGAATGCTCCTGCCCCTCCCAGAGCATCACCACATGGAAAAGGGCGGAGTAGAGGACGATCACACCCAGGAGGAAGTAGAGATACTTCCGGAACGCACCGAGGTTCCGGCGCGCCTGGGGATCCCGCACGAAATAGGCGAACTGGGATACCAGAAACTTCACAAGGCAAAGAAGGGACGAGTCCCCCGCGGGAAAGAATCAGCAGGCGGGGGAGAAAAGGAAGGGATCCGGAGAAACCTCCGGTGCCATATTGCCTGCGGAAAATCAGCCCTCGGCGAGCAGGCTTTTCAGTTCTTCGATCGTCTGCTGGGGCGGCTTCCAGGATTCGCCCGGGCCCTTGCCGAGGATCTGGTTCCCCTCGGCGTCGAGAACGACGAGGTAGGGAATGCCCCGGGCCGAGTGCTTGCCGAGCCCCGAATCCTCGCGGGCGTCGAACCGGACAGCCGGAAAATTCATATCGCCCCACTCCATATACTCCTTCATTGCCTCGGCGCTCCGGTCCGAACTCATGAAAACCAGCTGGAAATTCGGGTATTCGGCGGAGGCCTCGTCGTAGAACTCGGACAGAGAGGGAGTAAAGGCCCGGCAGGGCGGGCACCAGTGGGCGGAATAATAGACGGCGACGATGTCCTTGCCTTCGAGCGCGTCGGAGGCGGAAACGATTTCATCGTCCTGCAGGCGAACCAGATCGCCCGACAGGTCCTCGGCGAGAGTTCCCGCCCAGACCGAAGAAGCCAGCAGAAGACAGAGAGAAGAGGGAAGTATGCTTTTCATGAGTAGGAGATTGCGGTTGATGTTCGCGTTCGGGCCATTGTTGACCAACCCGGAGTGAACTCCGGAAAACCGATGAAAGCAACCATAAAGGCGGGGTGCGCCCCCGCGACCATCGCTGATGCAAGATCGGTGAAGAAAGAATCGTGGGAGCGGCCCATGGTATGGCACTCTTCGGCCTCCCCCCCTGTGGTCGGCGGCCTTCCTTGTCCTGCGTAGCTCGGCTTGTTCTCCGAAGCCTTGG
>CAZDRT010000172.1:0-7596 GCA_964507815.1 uncultured Puniceicoccaceae bacterium | reverse complement strand
CCGAATTTATTCCGTGGCTTTCCATTCTCTTCCCCGCAATGCGGCGGCTGAGGACAGCCGCCCTCCCCGCACTTGTGGTTGCATCCGGAGTTCCCTTCTTCCCCTTGCGTTTTTTGTGTTCCCGGGTTTCAATCCGGATCATGACCGATACCAACAACCTTAGCCGAATGACGTGCGAGGCTTGCCGGGCGGACGCCCGGGCGGCGACTGCGGAGGAGCGCGAAGCGTTTTCCCGCCAAATCCCCGGGTGGATCATCGAGACGGTTGACGGCGTGGACCGGCTTACGCGCGAGTTCTCCTTCCGCGACTTCGCGGGGGCGCTGGCCTTCACCAACCGGGTGGGCGCTATCGCCGAAGAGGCCAACCATCATCCCCGAATCGTCACCGAGTGGGGCCGGTGCGCGGTGTCGTGGTGGTCCCATGAAATGGGCGGTCTTCACCGCAACGATTTCATTCTCGCCGCCCGGACCGACGAGGCCGCCGCGCGGGCCTGAGCGGGGCCGGGTACCATGCATCCGCCCGTCCGAGAGGAGGAGCCTCCCCCGGGTCGTGGGTCCGAGCGGGTTTTCCCACCCGTGCGGACGGCGTTCCTGCCCTCGGCCGGTCTCGGAAAGCGGCTTCGTCCGTTGACCGAGCACCTGCCCAAGCCCCTTCTGCCGGTGGCTGGCGAGCCGATGATCGTCCACGCCATGCGGCATTGCCGGGAGGCCGGAGTGGAGCGCTTTATCGTCAATACCCACCACCTCGCGGAGGCCTTTGAGGTTGCTTTCCCCGAGCACGAGTGGGAGGGCCTGCCGATCGAGTTCGTTCACGAAACGGTCCGGCTGGAGACCGGGGGCGGGCTCAAGAATATCGAACTTTTGCTCGATCCGGGAGCCCCCCTGGTGGTTTACAACAGCGACATTCTCACCGATTTCCCTCTCGCTCCCCTCTTCGCCGGGCATTTTGCCGAAGGGCGGCCCTTTGTCACGCTGGCGGCGTCCCGGCAGGGGCCGGATCTCCACCTCGTGGCCGATCACCGCGGGCGGTTGCGCGGAGTGGACCGCCGCCGGGATTCGAGCGGAGAAAGCCGGTTCCAGTTCCTCGGGGTGGCGGTTGTCGAGCCGGCCTTTCTCCGGTTCCTCGGGGCGGGTGTCGTCGAATCCGTCGTACACGGCTGGAACCGCGCCCTTGCGGAGGATCCGGAATCAATCCGGTTGCACGAGGTGGAACGAGGCCGCTGGAGCGATGTCGGAACCGTGGCGGCCTACGAAGCCGCCCGTCGGGAGGGACTGGACGCGGCCCGGCTCCGCATGGGGGCGCAGCCGCTGCGTTGATTATCGCCGCTTTTCCATGCCATCCGACCGCCAGCCGCCAACGGACGACGAGTTCACCCGGGCGACCGCGCTGGCGGCGGACATCGCATGGTTTCCCGGGGACGGTCCGGGCGGGCGGATCGAAGAGATCGCCGCCGGGGCCTCTGGCAGGGTCTTTTTCCGCATCCGGCGGGGCGGGCGCACACGAGTGCTCATGCACTATCCGGTCGATGGGGAGGAGAACGGACTTTTCGCGGGGATCGGACGGGCTCTCCGCGGAGCGGGCATCCCCGTGCCGGAGATCCTCGCCTTTGATCCGGACCGCCGCCTGGTCTGGCTGGAAGATCTCGGAGAGCGCGACCTTTTCGCACTGCGCTCGGCTCCGGCGGCAAGGCGGCCGGCCTATCGGCGGACCGTCGAGGTGCTGGTTCGGATACAGGCCCTGCCCGATTCTTTTTTCCGGGAACGGAGCGTCCGCACCCTTCCCCCGTTCGATGGAGAGCTTTACGCGTTCGAGCAGCAGTACTTCGCCGGGGAACTGGTCGCCCGCCTTCTGCCGGGGGCGGCGATGCCGGGTTCCGTCCAACGGGAGTGGAGCGGGATTCGCGCCTCGCTTCTGGGCGGACCGACGACCTGGGTTCACCGCGATTTCCAGAGCAGAAATCTCATGCCGGACCGCCGGGGAAATCCACGGGTGGTGGATTTCCAGGGAATCCGCCGCGGACACCGTTTCTACGATCTGGCGAGTCTTCTCTGCGATCCCTACATGGAGTTGCCGGAGTTCGAGCGGGCGGAACTGCTCGCCCACTACGCGGCCCTCTCCCCGGTGCCCCGGGGGGGGGATCCGGTTCTTTTCGCGACCGCCTGCTGCCAGCGCATCATGCAGGCTCTCGGTGCGTACGGAAAATTCGGGCTCGGCGCGGGGGTTCCCTTTTTCCGTTCGCAAATCGACCCGGCGCTGCGCCTTCTCCGCGAATCGGCCGCCCGGGCGAATTTTCCGGCGCTGGCCGCCCTCGCGGCGGATCTGGAGGGGGCCGCCGGATGAACCCCACGCCCGCGCTTGGCGGACTTGGCGTGGATGGGGATGGCGAGGCCTGCGGATGAATAACCGTGCGATACCGCCTATTCGATGTTGGCGGCCTGCTCGCGCAGCTTTTCCAACTCCTGCTTCGCTTCGATGACTGCGGCGGAGATTCCGGAAGAGGTCGTTTTCGATCCCACGGTGTTGAATTCGCGGTGCAGTTCCTGGAGCACGAACTCGATTTTGCGGCCGACCGGTCCGGGGGTCGCGACCGCTTCTTCCAGAGCGGCCAGGTGGCTGTCGATCCGGGTGGTCTCTTCGCTGATGTCGCTCCGGTCCGCGAGGAAGGCGACTTCCCTGGCGACGCGCTCGTCGCCGGGATCGAGGTCGAGGTCCATCTGGCGGAGGCGGGCCAGCAACTGGTCCCGGTGGTCGGGAATCCGGTCCCGGTCGAGGGCGCGGATCGAGTCGAGGTGCGCCCGGAGAGACCGGATCCGGTCTTCGAACTCCCGGCGGAGGCGGGTGCCTTCGGCGGAGCGCATCTCCAGCAGGCCCTCGAGGGCCCGGGCCAGCGTTGCGAGGACGGGCTCCCGGGCCGTCTCCCACCCGGGTCCGGCCCCCTCCCGCTGGCTGTCGCAGAGTATGCGGTAGAGCGTATCCGCCCCGATGGCCCCTTCGCCCCCGTGGCGTTCCATGGTTTGGCGGAGGAGTCCGACCCGGCGGTCCACTTCCTCCCAATCGGGCGTCTCCACCCCGTCGGGCGAGGTGCGGACGGCGCGGAGGTTGGCGGTGAACTTGCCCCGGGCGACCTTTTCCCGGAGGACGGCGCCGATCTCCGCTTCGAGCCCTCCCCACTCGCGCGGGCCGTTCACGACGACCTGGAGTGCGCGCTGGTTGACCGAGTGCAGTTCGACGACCACCTGGAGCCCCGCCCCCGTTCCGGCGGCGGTTCCGTATCCGGTCATGCTGTTCATGGCGGGGAGCCCCGGGGTAATGGGCGGCCTACCAGTCCGCCCGTTCGCCGGGCTCCAGGGAGAGGGCGAAGTGGCGGATCAACTCGACGCAGGCCTCGACGTCGGCGAGATCAACGACCTCGCCGGGCGTATGCATGTAGCGCAGGGGGATGCCGATCAGCCCGGTGGCCACGCCCTCGCGGGCCATTTGCACGGCGCGGGCGTCGGTGGGGGTCGGTCCGGCCTCGGCCTTGACCTGAACCGGGATGCCATTGGCTTCGGCGCAGGAGAGTATGCGCTCGAAAACCCGCGGGTTGATGTTCGCCCCGCGGTAAACGATCGGCCCCCCGCCCAGTTTGAATTTACCGTATTTGCGGGCGTCGCAGTCGGGGTGGTCGGTGGCGTGCCCCACATCGACCGCGATGCCGAAGTGCGGGTTGACGGCGAACGAGGAGGGGATCGCCCCCCGGGTGCCGATCTCCTCCTGGCTGGTCGAGACGGCGACGACCTTCGCGTGGAGGGAACCCCGCGCCTCTCCGGCGGCCAGCCTCCGGACGACCTCGTTGACCACGTAGCAACCGGATTTGTTGTCGAAGCCGCGGGCGATGCCGACCGAGCCGTGCAGCGGTTCGTAGCCGTGGGTGTAAACGACGGGGTCGCCGATGGAGACGCGCTCGCGGGCCTCCTCCTCCGAGGAGGCGCCGATGTCGATCCACATCTCGTGGATCTTTGGGATCTTTTTGCGGTCCTCCGCGCTCATCAGGTGGATGGCCCGTTTGCCGGTGACGCCGGAGACGTCGCCCCCCCGGGCCATGATGCGCACGCGGCGGCCGGGGATCATGATCGGATCGTGCCCCCCGATCGTGTGGAAGTAGAGAAACCCATTTTCGTCGATGTGGCTGACGAGCAGTCCCAGCTCGTCCATGTGGCCGGCGAGCATCAGGGTGGGATCGTTCCCGTCGCCGACCGAGGCCATCCGGTTGCCGAGGGCGTCCCTGGCGTAGGAGTCGGCGATGCCCTCCATGACCCGGTCAACGACGGCCTGGGCCTCGCTCTCGAACCCGGAGGGCGAGCGTGCGTTGAGGAGGTCCCGGAGAAATTCGGGCGGATGGGTGGCTTCGGATTCGTTCACTTTTTCTGTTTCGCGAGGGTTTTCTGGTAAAATTCGTGCAGCACCTGCATCCGCTTGCGCTCGATGCGCTCCTCCTGGATTTCCTCGGCCGTGCGCTGGCGCTCGCGCCCCATCATGTTCCGGCGCATCTTGCTGATGGCGATGTTCTGGAGCTGGCGCACCCGCTCGCGGGTGATCTCGAACTTCTCGCCGACCTCCTCGAGGGTGAGCGGCCCCTCGGCGCCGATGCCGAAGCGGAGGCGGATGATCCGGGCCTCGCGCTCGTCGAGATCCTCCAGGATCTCGTCCAAGTCGATCATCTGCGATTTGCTGCGGAGGGTGTCGAACGGGTTGATGGCGTTCTCGTCTCCCACGAGCTGGCCGAAGCTCGTGCTCTCGTCGTCGCCGATCGGCGCGTCGAGGGAGGTCGGCCGCACGCTGACCGATTTCAGGTGGGCCACCTTGTTGACGGGGATGCCCATCTCGGCGGCGATCTCGTCGTCGGACGGCTCCCGGCCGAATTCGTCGGCGAGCGCCGAGGTGATCTTGCGCATCTTGGCGATCCGGTCCACCAGGTGGACGGGCAGGCGGATGGTCTTGCTCTGGTTGGCGAGGGCCCGCTTGATGGACTGCTTGATCCACCAGGCGGCGTAGGTGCTGAGCTTGCCGCCCTTGTCGGGGTCGAAGCGCTCGACCGCTTTGACCAGACCGATGTTCCCCTCGCTGATCAGGTCGAGGAGCGGCAGGCCGAAATTGTTGTAGTCGTGGGCGATCTTCACCACGAGACGGAGGTTGGCCTGGACCATCTGGTTCCGGGCGGCTTCGTCGCCTTTTTGAATGCGCCGGGCCAGATCCACCTCCTGCTCGGGGGTGAGGAGGGGGGTGCGGCCGATCTCCTGGAGGTAGAGCTTGAGGGCGCTCTTTTCCGCGGTGGGCAGATCGCGCACGTCCTCGGCGTTTTCGTCGTAACTCTCGGGCGCGGAACGGGCCGTTTCCTCCGGATTCGGATTTTTTCTGGGCGGCGGCATTTTAAAAGGGTTGGCGCGTTGCGGTCGGTTTGCCGGTCGGGTTTGCGGGTTCATCCTCGACTATTTCCGAGATTGCCACGGCTTTCAAGAGTCCGCGCGCTTTATTTACCGTTTCCTCGAATTCTCCCGCCGGAACCGAATCGGCGACCAGGCCCGCTCCGGACTGCACGAAGACCTCTCCGTCGCGGATCAGGGCGGAGCGGATGGCGATGCACGAATCGTGGTTTCCGTCGTAGGAAAAATAGCCCAGCGCGCCCGAATAGGGCCCCCGCGTCGTCCCCTCTTTCTGAGCGATGATCTGCATGGCCCGCACCTTGGGCGCCCCGCTGACCGTCCCCGCCGGAAAGGTGGCCCGCATGAGATCGAAGGCGTTCGCGCCCGCTCCGAGGCGGCCCTCGACCTGGGAAACGATGTGCATGACGTGGGAATACCGTTCGATCGACATGAAGTCGGGCACGTGGACGCTGCCCGGCTCGCAGACCCGGCCGATGTCGTTGCGGGCGAGATCGACGAGCATGAGGTGCTCGGCGCACTCCTTCGGATCGGCCAGCAGATCCTCCTCGAGAGCGAGATCCGCGGCCGAGGCCTTCCCCCGGGGACGGGTGCCGGCGATGGGGCGGATCTCGACCCGGTCGCCGGTCAGGCGCACATGGACTTCGGGCGAAGCCCCGACGACCGCGAAATCCTCCGTTTCGAGGATGAACATGTAGGGCGAGGGATTTATTGTTCGGAGGGTTCGGTAGAGATCGGTGGGAGAGTGGCGGTATTCTTTTCGAAAACGCTGGGAGAGTACCACCTGCACGACGTCTCCGGCGCGCACGTATTCCCGGCACTCTTCGACGGCCCGCTCGAAGGCGGCCCGCTCGAAATTCCCGGGAGGCACCGCGAAGGCGGGTTCGGCGGGCACGGGCCGGAGGCTGCCGGGGGTGGGGGCGGCCAGGAGGCCGGCGAGCGTCCGCAGCTCGGCGACCGCCCGGTCGTAGGCCGCGTCGGGGTCCTCCCCCCCGCCGACGGCGACCGTGGCGCACAGGAGCAGCTTCTGGTGGGCGCGGTCGAAAATGACCAGCGAATCGATCATCGCATAGTAAAGGAGCGGGCAATCGAGGTGATCCTCCGCCGCCCGGGGGACGGTCGGCTCGATCCGGTGGATGTATTCGTAGGAGAGAAAGCCGACCGCCCCGCCGACGAAAGGGGGCAGCCCCTCGATCTCCACCGGTCGGAAAAGAGCGATCTCCTCCTCGATCAGCCGGAGCGGATCGGCGGGGGTGGGGATTTCGCGGACCCGGCCCCCGCGCTCGCGGATCACGGTCGTCTCCTCCCGCGCTTCGAACACCTTGCGCGGGTTGCACCCGAGAAAGCTGTAGCGGCTGGCGTTCTCCCCCCCCTCGACGGACTCGAACAAAAAGGCCGGGCGCGAAGCCGCCAGTTTCGCGTAGGCGGACACGGGCGTCTCCAGATCGGCGAAAAAATCGGCGAGCACCGGAATCAGATTTCCCTTGCGGGCGAGAAGGCGGAATTCCTCTCGGCTGGGTCGCGGAATGAACATGGGGACACGTTGAATGACTGCCCCCACTCGTGTCCGTTATCGGACCCCGAAGCAAGACGGAACTGAATCCCGGTGTTTTGTGTCAATCCTGTAACATAACGGGGGTTTCGTCATTGACTTGCGTGGCCAGCGGACGAGAACCGAAAGCAAATGATCGGAATTGAGGTCAATGGAGTGGTCAAGCGGTTCGGCGAAACGGTCGCCCTCGGGGGGATCGACCTGTCGATCGAACCGGGGGAGCTGTTTTTCCTGCTCGGGCCCAGCGGCTGCGGGAAGACCACCCTTTTGCGCACTCTGGCCGGCTTTTACTTTCCCGACGAGGGCGGCGTCCGCTTCGGCGACAAGGATGTGTCCCGCCTCGAACCGCACAAGCGGCGAACGGGGATGATGTTCCAGAGCTATGCTCTCTGGCCCCACATGAGCGTCCGCGACAACGTGGCCTTCGGGCTGCGCCAGATGAAGGTGGGCGCCGCCGAACGCGACCAGCGGACGACCGAAGCCCTCGAGTCGGTGCGGATGGGGGAGTACGCCGACCGCAAGCCAAACCAGTTGTCCGGCGGACAGCAGCAGCGCGTCGCCCTGGCCCGCGCCCTCGTCGTTCGCCCGCAGTGCCTCCTGCTCGACGAACCGCTCTCCAACCTC
>CAZDRT010000171.1:0-7633 GCA_964507815.1 uncultured Puniceicoccaceae bacterium | reverse complement strand
ATGGGATCGGTTCGTTCCGAAACTCCACGCAACTGTGGTTATACCCGCCCGCAGCCGTCGGGATGTTTTCCGCTTGCGAACTCTCTCTTATCTATTCATACGTTCACATAAAATATGACTAGTGATATTTCTTTGTGGAGCGAGCGGCAGCGGTTGCGGTTTATCGAACGGGTGCTGTTTTGGCGGGGATACATCAACCGGCGGGACCTGATGGCGTTTTTCGGGATCTCGGCCCCGCAGGCGACGAATGATTTGGTCAATTACTCGACCCGGAATCCGGGGGGCTGCCTCTACAATGTGCGGCGCAAGCGGTATGAGGCGGGGTCGGGGATGGAGCCTGTTTTGATCGAGCCGGAGTTCGGGGCGGATATGGAGGCGCTGGGCTCGGCGGCGTTTCCGGATGGGGTGGCCGATTTCGTGGTCCGGGCGGAGGTGCCGCTGCGGCGGATGGATGTCGGCCTGATGCGGACGCTCGTCCTCGCGGCGCACGAGGGGCGGTCGCTGGAGGTACGCTACTGGTCGGTCGCCTCGGGCACCTCCGTCTGGCGGCGGATCAGCCCGCGCACCTTTGCCTCGGACGGGCTGCGCTGGCATGTGCGGGCGTTCTGCCACCGGCGGGAGGCGTTCCGGGATTTTGTCATTGGCCGGATGGGGAAAGTCCGGGGGGCCGAGGCGGATGTCTTCGCGGACCGGGAGGATGCCGATTGGGACCGTCATGTGGTGCTCGTGCTGCGGGCCAATCCGGAGGCGGAGAAGGCCGCGCGCCGCGCCATCGAGATGGACTACGGCATGCGAAAAGGGGAGCTGCGCTGGACCGTTCGGCGGGCGTTGCTCGCCTACGCGGCGCGGCGATTGGGCTTTATCGAGGACGACGAGGGAGAGCGGCTCCCGATCCTGAACGAGAAGAAACAGCTCGAGTGGGTGGCCTTGGAGGAAGTCGGGCGCTGAATCAACCCGACTACGCCTTCGGCTGGCCCCAGGGATCGACCAGGGCGAAGGTGCCTACGTCGAAGTGGCCCCGGTCTCCGATCTTGAGGGAGGGGATGACCAGGAGGCACATGAAGGAGAGGGTCATGTAGGGGGAGCGCAGCGGGCAGCCGTCCTCCCTGGCGAGACGGGTCAGCTTTTCGAAGGCCGCCGCCGCCTCCCAGGCGTCTCCGGTTCCCATGAGACCGGCGATGGGCAGGGGATAGATTTCCCGGGCGGTCGGGGAATGGAAGGCGAGGCCGCCCCCGCGGGAAATGACCGCGTTGATGGCTTCGCGCAGGCTCGCGTCGTCGGCCCCGACCGCCACCACGTTGTGGGAATCGTGGGCCACGCTGCCGGCGATGGCCCCGGTGCGGAGTCCGAAGTTGCGGATCAGCCCGATGGTCGGCGGAGCCTTTTGGTAGCGGTTGACGACCGCGATTTTCAGCAGGTCACGCGAGGGGTCCGAAACGATTTCCCCATCCCGAATGGTAGGCTCCACGTCCTCCCGCCCGGTGACGAGCTGGCCGTCCTTCGCCACGATCACGGCGAAGGTGGCACCGGGGCGGGCTTCGAGACGGAGGTCCTCCGCCGCGACCGGCGGGGCGTCGAAGAGATTGATCGGTTCGAGGTGCGCCCGTTCGAGGAGGGTCCGCCCGTCCCGGGCGACCGCCCGGCCGTCGATCCAGGTGCCCCGGACGCGGAAATCGTCGAGGGAGCCCACTTCAACGAAGTCGGCGGGATCGCCCTCGCGCAACAGGCCGACCGGGAGGCCGTAGTGTTGGACGGGGTTTCGGGAGGCGGCCCGGATCGCGACCATCGGATCGATTCCGTTGGCGATGGCCCGCCGGATCATTCCGTCCACGTGCGAGACGACGAGGTCGTCCGGGTGGCGGTCGTCGCTGCAGAAGAAGCATTCGTCCGGGCTTTCGGCGAGGAGCGGCCACAGGTCGTCGAAGTTGCGGGCGGCCGATCCTTCGCGGATGGCCACCTTCATCCCGCAGGCGACGCGCTGGCGCGCTTCGTCGAGGGTCACGCATTCGTGTTCGGTCTGGATACCGGCGCGGGCGTAGGCCTTCAGGTCGTCGCCGACGACGCCGGGGGCATGCCCGTCGATGGGGACGTTCCTCTTTGTCGCGCAGTCGATGATGGCGGTCATCCGCGGATCGCCGGAGATGACCGCCGGGAAGTTCATGACCTCCGAGAGATAACCGATTCCCGGCGTGTCGAGCAGGCGGGCGACCTCCTCGGGCCCGAACGCCGCGCCCGCCGTTTCGAAGGGAGTGGCGGGCACGCAGGAGGGTGCGCCGAAATTGATTTTCAGGGGGGTGAGATTTCCCGATTCGATCATCCACTCCACTCCCGCGATCCCGCGGACGTTGGCGATCTCGTGGGGGTCGCTCACCGTGGCGACGGTCCCGTGGACCACGGCGGCGCGGGCGAACTCGGCGGGCGGGAGCAGCGAACTCTCGATGTGGATATGGGCATCGACCAGCCCGGGCAGGTAGTGGCGGTCGGTGGGCGCGGAGTCGTCTTCGGCCAAGCCGGAGATCCGCCCGTTCTCAACGGAGAACCGCCCGGGGAAAATCCGCCCCCCGGTCACATCGACAATCTGACCCCGGAAGATTTCCATGGCGGATCAGGCCCCGGCCGGGACGGGTTCGATGGCCCGGAGCCGCTCGCAGACGGCGTCGATGATGAAGTCGGGAGTCGAGGCACCGGCCGTCACGCCGACGACTTCGAACCGGCTCATGGACTCGGGGTCGATCTGGTTGGCTGTTTCGATATGAAAGGTCGGCCGGTCGTGCTCGGTGGCGAGTTTCGCCAGTTTCCGGGTGTTGGCGGAGTGGTGGCCGCCGATGACGACGATCGCCTCGGCCCCTTCCTGGACCAGTTTCCGCAGGTCGGTCTGGCGCTCCTTCGTCGCCCCGCAGATCGTGTCGTACACCTCGGCTTCGGGATATTTGCGGCGGAGGATGCCGGAGAGGCGCTCGAACTCCTGTACGAACATGGTGGACTGGGAGACCATGGCGACCCCTTCCTCCATTTCGGGGAGGGCCTCGATGTCCTCCTCCGTCTGGACGACGTGGCCCTTGCCCCCGGCGTAGCCCATCAGGCCGACGACCTCCGGATGCTTCGGGTCGCCGAAAATCACGGTGTGTTTCCCCTTGCGGGCACCCGCCTTGATCCGTCCGGCGATGACCCCGACGTCGGGGCAGGTGGCGTCGCGGAACTCCGTGCCGAGGCCCTTCAGGTACTTGCGCCGCTCCGGGGAAATACCGTGCGCGCGGACGACCAGGACGGCGTTCTTCTTTTCCTCGTCGCTCAACTCGATGTCCTTGTCGCTGGTGTAGTCCCCGACCTCGCGGATACCCGATTCCTCCAGCCGGTCCATCATCTGGCGGTTGTGGATCAGGGGACCGTCGGTCAGCACTTTGTTACGGTTTTGTAACGCGTATCCCTCCGCGATCTTGATTGCGCGCTCGACTCCCCAACAGAAGCCCGCACTCTTTGCCCGGATTACCTTCATACGTTACTTTAAGTCTTGCCCGCTCCGGCGGTCAACTCCAGACACCAGTTCTCCGCCCTCATGAAATTATTTTCTTTCTTCGTTTTGATCGGTGCCGCCGCGTTTTTTCCGCGCGTCGGCGAGTCCCGTGAATTTTCGGTATTGGTCTTCAATGTCGAGAATCTCTTCGACATCGACGGAGAGTCCCTCTTCGGCGACTACCGGATGGCACCGGAGGCCTCCTATTCGCCCGCGCTCCTCGCGAAGAAACTGGAGTTCACCGCGGCGACCCTCGCCTCCGTCAACGACGGACGGGGGCCGGACATCGTCCTCTTTCAGGAGCTGGAGCGGGATCGCACGCCGTCCGGACTGCGGGGAAATTCCCGCTCGTGGCCGCAGTCGCTGTTGAAACGCTATTCCGACGTGACCGTCGAAGAAATGCTGTCCGAACCGATCGACCGCACGGTGCGGGATCTCCCCTCGGTCGCCTTCCTGCTGAAGGCGCTCGCCGACCGGGGGATGGCGTACCCCTACGTGGCGATCCCCGAAGAGGATGGTTCGGTCGAGGACAAGCCCGCGCACATCAACGCGATCTTCAGCCGCTTTCCCATCTTCTCGGTCGAGGCGCACGAGACGCCCGCGGCCCGGGAGGTCCTCGTCGCCGAGGTGGAGATCGGCAGGCGGTCGTTTTTTGTGATCAACAACCACTGGAAATCGGGCGCGTCGCGGCCGGAGACCGAAGGGGCCCGCGTTGAGAACGCCCGGACCGTCCGCGAGGTACTCGACCAAATCCTTGACAAGGACCCCCGGGCCGACGTGTTGATCGGCGGCGATCTCAACTCTTATTACGACCAGATCCTGCTCTTTCCCGAAATGGAGCAAACGGGCATGAACTCGATTCTCGGATCCCAGGGGGACGAGGCGGCGGTGGCCCGGGGAGAGAGGGATTTGTACAACCTGTGGTTCGAGCTTCCCATCGGCGAGCGCTACACCGAGACCTGGCGGGACATGAAAGGCACGCTGATGCACATCCTCCTCACCCCGGGGCTCTACGACGACCGGGGTGTGCGCTATGTTGACAACTCCTTTCAAAGGATCGTGCTCCCGGGCCTGAATGTGGACGAATGGGGTCGCCCGCTCCGATTCAGTTTCGCGGGAGAAGGGCGCGGTGGCAGCGACCATCTGCCGGTCCTCGCGCGATTCGAAACAGTGGACGGGGACGGCTCGGAGATCCACATCCCGGAAAACCCCGGGCGCAACAGCGACCAGCCGGGCCGGATCATGCTGGTCGATTACGACCTCGCGCGCGGCGGCCCCGCCCCCCGGCCAGCCGGGGAACTCCTCGCCAAGGATCCGTCCGAATGGGAGGCGTATGTCGGAGAACTTTTCCGGGTATCGGGGACATGGGCTTCCTGGATGCCTCCAACGGTCGAGACTGATGGAAAGGTTCTCGCGTTCTACACTCCGCGACCAACGGTGTGGGCGCGGACGGGTGCTTGGTCGGCCGGGGACGAGATCGAATTCCTCGCCGAATTGGGGATCTGGGGTGGACAATACCAATGGGTGGTCCGCGACCCGACCTGGCTGCGTCCCGAAGACTCGGCGGAGTCCGACGGACCGGAGGCCGCCGAAACGGAAGAGGACGCCGCCGGGGGCTGAAGCTGCCCGCCCGCAGGCGGAGGGGGCACCACCGCGTGCGGGGGAAAGGCGGTGGACAGGAGTGTCCACCCTCCGGCAGGGGGCGTCCGGTCGTAAGGAGGCGGGACACTCCTGTCCCGCGGCGTTGAGGCTGAGGCCGATAATGGAAGCGGGGAAGTACCGAATCGCACGACTAAAATCATGCGACTTCGTAGTTGGATGACTTTAGTCGTCCAACCCGAAGCGGCTTGGCGGAAAAGGCATCCCGTTGTGTCGGGCGACCACTGGAGAATCGGAGAAATCCCTTCAAAAGCTCCACGCACTTTTGGCCACATCCAGTGGGGATGCCTCCCGGAAATCAGAGCTTGCGTTTGGTGCCCGGACTCTCTTTCCTCCGGATTAACAAAATTTCCGGATTCCCCCAAAAATCACACCCTTTCGAACTCCACCTCTCCTCTACATACTAAACGCTAAGACAAGTAAACTTATGTCTTTGAAGAAAAACAACCTTTTTCGACGCTGTTTTCTTTCGTTGTTCGCACCCGTATCGACCTTGATTGGGCCTTTGGCGATGCCTTATGTCGCGGTGGCGATTTCGCCCGCGCTGTCGATCCATGTCGAGCAAGCGCAGGAGGGGGATGATGTTGTGCTGGCGTTTGATAAGCCAGAGGGGTATGACCACTTTCTCGAGTTGAGCGACGATCTTTCGCAGTGGACTTTCGTTTCCCGGTTCTGGATTGGTGACGGAAGTCGTGAATCGATGCGGCTTTCCGTGGAAAACGACCGAAAGTTTTATCGCCTGATATCCTATCCCGTTCAAGCGGAAATGTGGGTAACGGCGAAAGCCGATACCATCCGGGCGGAGTTCCGGATATTCCGGAGCGAGGCTGTCGGGCACCCCGTAAGTTTTCATATATACCTTCCTTCGGCATACCCGATGAATCCGGGGCAGCGCTTTCCTGTTCTCTATTGGCTGCACGGTTCGGGTTCCGGTATTGAAGGGATTCCTTCTCTTTGCGACTATTTCGGCAATGCTATGGATGAGGGGAAAACCCCGCCCATGATCGTGGTCTTTCCGAATGGTCTGTCGCATGGGATGTGGTGCGACTCCAAGGACGGCACGACACCGATGGAAACAATCCTGGTCGATGAACTGATTCCATATGTGGATGCCACCTTTCGTACGATAGCTTCGCGGGAAGGGCGGATTATTGAAGGTTTCAGTATGGGCGGTTATGGTGCCGGGCGGCTTGGCCTGAAATATACCGCGCTGTTTCGGGCGTTCTCGATGATGGGGGCGGGACCACTGCAGTCGGATTTTCTTGTTGACGATCCGAACCTGCAACCACTCCCGCTCCGGGAATTGCTCTTCGCCAAAGTTTATGGAAGCGATATGGCCTACTATGAAGCGCAAAGTCCTTGGTGGCTGGCGGAGCAGCATGCCGGTCTGCTGCCCGAAGAGCTTTCCATTAGGGTAATTGTCGGAACCGGGGATTCCATGCTTGATAACAATCGCGCCCTTCATGCTCATTTTTCGGGATTGGGTATTGACCACGAGTATCGAGAGCTACCTGGCGTCGGTCACTTTCCGTTGCTCACTCTTCAGGCAATCGGCCTGGAGAATTGGGACTTTTACCGCGCCGTCTTTGGTGTACAAGAATGAACTTGAGGAGACAGGGGTGTATGTGCTCAGATATGTGCTCCGAGATTGAATTTGACTTTGGTCGGTGGGCTGCAGGGTTCCGAAATGAGTCTCAAGCCATTGGAACCGTGGTTTGAAAAATTAGCCCGTCAGCCGACGCCGTATGCGGATGAATTTCTTGGATAGCCTTGTTCGAAAGAATCCTCGCACACCCGCTTGCGAATGAGGATGAGGCCTGGCTCCTCTATAAGTGTCAGTTGAAGAGTTCGTCCCAATTTATCTCACCGCGGGCTTTCTCTTTGGGGGCATGGTCTTCCAGCAGATAGTGGTGAAAGGCTTGATCCTTTTCGGAAAGGAGGGGGAGAGGCAGTTTCATTTCGGCGTTGTCCGCTGTCCGTCGGATCATGAAACCGTCGGGGACCACCTCGAGTATGGTTGCCACCAGTTCGCGGCCCTGTTGATCTGTGAAGAGTTGTTCCTCCTGTTCGGCGCGGGTCCGCATTTCCGCATCGGACCCGGCGTCCGGTTGATTGGTTCCGGGTGCCGGATGTCCGATGGCTTCTTCGGTTGAGACGGCGCGTTCGGTCCCGTCACTGGTGCGGGAATGGGCTATTTCGAGTTGTCTTTCGAGTGCCTGGATTTGTCCCTGTAGTCGGTTCATCTCGGCGTGGTGCGCGTTGTTGTGGTCCGGAGCCCGGTTTCGAGGGGCCTTCCGTTCGGATAGCTGATAGCCGGTCCATAGCCCAAGGAAGCAGGCTGCGCCGACGGAGAGGATGAAAGTAAGGCGTGCTGACATAACGAACACTGCTAGCGGATGGCGGTGTTTTCGGAAAGCGTTTATTCAAATTCGAGAACTTTCCAGAATGCCAATAGCTTTT
>CAZDRT010000170.1:0-7662 GCA_964507815.1 uncultured Puniceicoccaceae bacterium | reverse complement strand
CTCAACCGATGGAATAACCTCCCATTTCAAAATCGCGATGCTTTCCGATTTTCCAGTGGTCTCCCGACCCAAGGGAATGTCTTTTCCGCCAGGCCACTTCGGGTTGGACGACTGAAGTCATCCAACTACGTGGTCGTTCAATCCGGTGCGGCGGTTTCCGCGGCCCCTGCCACCTTCGGATCGAGGGGGAGACGGAAAGTGCAATCGGAAAAGAAACGCGGTTTCCCGGGCTTCAGTCCTGGAATTCTTCCGTGTCGATGGCCCCGAGCCCCTTGAGTACACGGTGGTCGCCCTCGAAAAAGTCCACGAAATCATCCACATCGTCTTCATCCTCGTCGGTCCACTCCTCGTCGGCTCCCCGGAAGATAACCGCGTTTAACACGGGCCGCTCCTGATTCTCCAGGTCGTAGCGCATGCGCAGAATGCGTTCGAAAAACTGCTCCATGTCCCTTTCGGAGATTTCCGTGTCCGGCCGGCGCGGATGGATTGCCGCTACGTAATCGGGATCGTCCTTGAGCTGTTCCTCGACTTTCCGGCGAAGGGCGGCATTTTCACCGACTGAGTAAACGCGGGGCGGGACGCCTTTCTTTTTCCGCGCGGCCTGCTCGGCTTTCTTGATTTGTTCCACCTTGGCTTTGATCTTCTCATTGATTTTCGACCGGGCCTCCCGGTATTCTTCTTCGGAGTCATAGCCCGCCTTCTTAAGCCGGTCGAGGTACTCCTCCCTCGCTTTCCGGAGATCCTCCTCGTCCCGGTAAACCGCGTCCCCGAACGAGGGAAGAGTGTCGCTGAACCAGAAGATCACATCGGGGACCTGCTCGAGCGCGGCCATGGCCACGAGGAAACTGCGATTCGCGGAGTTGTGACTCATGGTTTTCAGCCGCTCCGCCATCCCGGAGTTCCACTCCTCGGCCTCCAGGTTCGCCGTGCGGATCCCGGTCTGATCGGGCCCGGTGTTCACCGGTGCGAACCAGGAATCGAAGGCCTCCTTGTTCGCGCCGGTGCCCGGCTCCAGCTGCGGACGCCAGGCTTCGATGCGATCCCGCTCATAAAGCAGTACATTGAACAACACTCCCGCCGGCATTTCCTGGATCTCCGCATTCACCGCTTCCTTGATGACTTTGTAGGTCGGCAACCCGCCTTTTTTGTCCTGCATCAAATCATTGCGCACATCGATCACGAAAAGGAACTTTTCGCCCTTCGATGTGATGTCGAAAAGGTCCACGGTAATTTCACCGACCGACAGTCCACCCTCGTCCCCGATGTTCCCGAACCGCCCGTCGCCGAAGCGACCGACATTCCCGGTGCTCCCGAGGTTGGGCACCTGGATATCGACATCGGGCATGTTGACATTGTTCACGCTCTGTACCTGCAGTTTCTGCTTGGGGCGGGTCGATTGATCCTGCATTTGATCCATCCGGACCTTGTACTCCAATTTCACCCTTTCGATCTTTTCGGCGGGCGGCGGGTCTTCGAAGTCCTGCCCCGCCTGGCGCATGGCTTCGTAGAGGGTGATTCCCCCGAAAATCACCAACACCACGACGTGCAGGGCCACGATCCCGGCGACAATTCCCCAGAGGATCTTGTTGGGCGGTTTTTTGGACGGATGGTACATGAAGAAGCGAAAGGTCGGGGTTTTGAATCCGTTAGCCGGGCATGGTGAAGGATACCAGTACAACACCGGCCTCCTTCAGGGCGTTGAGGACATCAATCGAGCGCTGGTGGGGCGAGTCGGCGTCGGCGTCGATGGTGACGACCGTCTTTTTGCCGGCCCGGTCCGAGGATAGCTTCAAGCGGGCCAGCTTGTCGCGCAGCTGCGTCAGTTCGCGAACGTCGGGCGCGCCCATCGGCTGGCGGTTCATCAGAACCTGCCCGTTGGGCATGATCTCCACGAGGTGTTCGTCCGGCAGCTCGAGATCCTGGGACGGGGGTGTCTCCGCCGGGAGGGTGATCCCGAGATCGGCCTCCTGCTGGATGGGCAGGACCATGAAATAGATGAGCAGGAGGAAAACCACGTCGATCATCGCCGTGATCTCGTACTTGTCCTCCGACTCCAGAACGGTGTTCGATTTTCTCGCCATTTTCCTACTCCTGGTTCGTGGCGAAGATCAGATCGGACAAGCCGGCGGCCGCCGTCGCCCGCATGACGTCCTGCACATGCCGGTGCGCGGTGCGCGCGTCGGCCCGGAGGTACACGCGCGTTTCCGGATCCCTCTCGATTGTCGAACGGATGGCCGACACCAGCTCGTCGGGTGCCATCTGGACGGTGCCGAAGAAAATCAAACCCTCTTCGTTGATCGAGATGGTCTGCCGGATCCCCTTTTCCTCGGGCACCCTCGCTTCCGTCGCGATGGGAATCTCGATTTTGATGTTCTCCTTGGTGATCTGGGTGGTGATGGTCATGAAGAAGGCGATGAGGAGGAAGACCACGTCGATCATCGGCGTGAGTTCGAACCCCTCGTTCGCTTGGCTGGGCGTCCAGGTCTTCAACGGTGTGTCCCGGTATCAGTTGGAACCGCGGGCGGCTTCAACCCTGTTGTTTACGGATGGAGGCGACAAACTCGTGGTGGAAGTCGCCGATGATACGGCTGACGCTGGAGGTGATCCGGCCGTATTTGTTTTTGAAGTAGAAGTAGAAGAACATGGCGGGGATACCGATGATCATACCGGTGGCGGTGGTGATCAGGGCCTCGGAAATGTTGTTGGCGAGCGCCTGCGGCTGGCCGACCCCCTGCGCGGCGATGGCGTTGAAGGCCTTCACCATCCCGCTGACCGTCCCGAGAAGTCCGACCATCGGGGAGAGTGTCGCGATCACGGAAAGATAGTTGATGTAAACGAACGGTCCCGAGAGTTCCTCCACCGAGGCTTCCTCCATCGCCTTTTCCATCGATTCGACATCCACGTAGTCGGCGGTGATCCTCTCCAGACCGGCGGCGGCGATGTTCGTGAGCGGGGACGGGTTCTCCGCACAGAGCTGCTGGGCCTCTTCGATGTTGAAACCCCGGGTTTTCTCGCCGACCTCCTCCAGTTTATCGACGTCCAACAGCTTCTTCGGCCGGACGGCAATGAAATTGTAGAGGATCAGGGCGATCCCCCCGACGGAAAGGGCGCCGAGCGGATACATGGCCCAGCCGCCGACTTTGATCATATCCATCAGACTGCGGCCGGAATCGGCGGCGGCTTCCTCCCCGGCCACTTCTTCCTCGACGACTTCCTCTTCCTGCGCCTGCACGGTGGCCGTGAAGAAAAAGGCGCAGAGCAGCGCGGAGAACAACAGGGGGGCGAATTTTTTGGCAACGGTTGTCATTGTATTGGATTTTCGGTTGATAAAGGTAGGTGAAATCCAGGGCGGGGTCAAGGCGCTCCGCCGAGTCGCCGGACCCAGATGGAGTCGGGATAGAAGAAGCGGAGCTGCTCCCGGATCTCCGCGGCGGCCCCCTCGAAGTCCTCCGACTCGTAGAGGTCCGCCGTGCGGAAGAGGAGTTCGGGAGTCCAGGGATCGTTCGTCGTGGAGTACACCACCCCTTTGGCCAGGGCGGACAGGGCTTCGCGGTCGCGCCCGGATTCCTCCAGCACGGCTCCTTTGACCAGCTCCCGCAGGGAGTAGTAGCGGCTGTCGGGGTCCAGACCTTCGAACTGGTCGAGTATTCCCTCGACCATGAAGGCGCGGTCTTCCTGGAGATGGATGTAGGCCTCCCACAGGAAAGCCTCCGGCGTTTCGTCCGGCGAGGAGGCGAGCTGAACATCCTTGTAAAGGTTCCGGGCTTTCTCCCATTCCCCGCGCAGGCGGATTTCGTTCGCCAGATCGAGATAGACGTTCACGAAGGTAACCTCTCCGGGGCCGATGGGGAATTGTTTCACCAGGTCGTAGGCCCGGTCGCCGATCCCCTCCTCCACGAGCAGCGAGGCCGCTTTGACGGCCTGGATTTGGAAATAGCCGGTCAGCCGCTCCCGGGGAAAGGACTCCAGGATGGAGACCGCCTCGTCCGTCCGCCCCGCCGTCAGAAGTTCGTCGAGCAACCGGGCGACGGGGGCGTGGATCGCCACCTCTTCGGGATCAATGGGGGCGTATTGGATCAGGGGATAGGCCTCGGCGCGCAGGAGTTCGAGCGCCTCCGCGTCGCGCCCCTCCTGGCGGAGGGCGTTGTACCGGGCCACGTCCAAGTTCGAGCGGTAGGTGATCGGGAAGTTCAGCGCACCTTCCTCGAAAGTGATGACATTGTCGAGGTCCGGGTAGCGGACATCCAGTCCGCCAACGCCGAAGCCGACCAGAGTCACCGGCGTGAACTGGTTCGGTCCCCGGACCTCGAGGGCTTCGACGGGGAGGGAACCGTAGCGCTCTTTCGCCTCTTCGTAGGAGGCGGACACTTCGCCATCCCCGGTCTCCGGCGCTTCCTGCCCGTGGAGACCGGATGAAACGGCGGCGGCGAGAAGCGCGCCGGAAAGAGTGAACTTAGAGAGTGTTCGCATAATCAACCAATTCCCCGTAGATTTCCGTGTCGCGGTAGCGGTCGTTCGCGATGGCCTCCCGCAGGGTGTTGCGGGCGCCTTCGGTGTCCCCCAATTCGACCAATGTTTTCGCATCCATCAGGTAGGCCCGCGCCGCCCACTCGTCGAACAGTTCGTAGCCGATGAACGTCCGCTCGAAGAAGCCGTGGGCGTCCGAATACTTGCCTTCGTTGAAATAGGTCATGCCGACCCGGAAGAGGGCTTCCGCGTGGGGCTCGCCCCGCCAGTCGGGGGTTTTCAGGATATCTATCAGCCGTTCCCGGGCTTCCTCCTGCTGGCCGCGTTCCGCATAAACCCGGGCCTGGGAGATGAGGGCGCGATAGATGCCGGGATCCGCCGGAAAGTTCTGCTCGGCTTCGCGGTAGAATTCGAGCGCCTCGTCGGTCGCCCCCTCGGCCATCAACATATCGGCCAGGCGCATGTAGGCGTCCACTTTCTCGGGCACGTTCTCCTCGTGCGCGATCGCCCGCCGGTAGGCGGTCTTCGCCAGATCCGGCTCGATCCGCTCCCTGCCCCGGCCGATCCAGACAAGAATCTTCGGACTCGCGAGGTCGAGGTCTTCTTCCTGGATGACCAGCGGATCGCGGGGCGGCGAACCCAGATCCCGCAGGGCCATTTCCATCCGCATGGCGAGCGTCCTCTCCCGGCGGTCGCGCGCTTCGGCGAAGGTGCGGGAGAAAACCTCCTCCGGCGTCTCTTCGGGGAAGGCGTCCAACTGCGTCCGGTAGCTCTCGAGAAAGGGCATGATGGGTTCGGCGCTTTTGGCGAGATCCTTGCTGAACCGCTGGCTCTGGCGGAGTTCTTCGTAGAGGGAGTCGTCGAGATTCGGGTCGTCCGCGAACTGCTGGTAGAGGAAGCCACGGTTCTCGGCCAGCTCGACACGGAAGTCGTCGTCCGCCGCCACTTTCTCGAGGAACGCCACGGTCGCCTGGAGCCGGGCGAGGGTCTCGTCGTAGCGGCTGACGTAGGTTTCGATCATGGAATCCACGCCGAGATTTTCCGGATCGTTTCCGTAACGGAGAATCGCATCCCGGTAGCTGATGAGCGCATCGCCCGGACGGCCCATTTTTTGGAAGACCTCGCCGAGCCGGAAGATCGCGGCGGTCAGCTTGCCGGTTTCGCCGTACTGGTCGATGTATTCCTGATAGGTTTGAACGGCCCGATTGAGGATGTCGTTCCGCTCCAGAATCCGGGCCTTCTGGAAGAAAGCGCTCGTGATGTAGTCGATATTCTCCGTGTATTCCGGCACCTGGTCGTAGTGCCGGATCGCCTCGATGAGCTTTCCGTCGGAGGCGGCGACTTCCCCCAGGAAGAACTCCACCTCCCCTCGCAGACTACCCCCGGGATAGGATTCGATGAAAGATTCGAAAGATTCCTTCGCCTTCTCGACATCGTCCTCCCCGTAGTAGGTCATGGCGAGGCGGTAGGTGGCATCCTCCCGGTAAACACTCTGCGGGAAGTCGGAAATCAGTTTCTCGAAACGCGCCCGGGCCTCGGCGAAGCGGGCGTCGAACAAATACGCCAGCCCCATCCAGTAGTAGATCCCGTCCTCGCCGGGATTCCCCTTCATGTTCGGCAGCATCAGCGTGAAGCGGTCGATGAGTTCCTCGAGCTTGCCCTGGTTCAGAAGATAGTTGCCGAGAAGAAAGATGACCTGCTCCGCTTCGGCCGATCCGCCGAACTCCTCGCGGAACTTTTCGGCGGCATTGAAAAAGCGCGCCTCTTCGCCCGATTCCAGATAGGCGACCGCGAGGGAAAGCAGGACCCGTTTCCGGAACTCTTCGTTGTCGCCGCCCCCGGCGAGGAGTTCCTCCCCGAGACGGCGGGAAAGGTCTTCCAGCCCGACCTTGGTCGCCGTAATAAAGGCGGAGAATCGAAAATCATCGGCAATGGGATCGTCCGGAAATTTCCCCACGAAGCGGAGATAGGCCCAGATCGCCTCGTAGTCGCGCCCGGCCAGGTAATAGTTGCGGGCCACCCGGGCCATCAGTTCGGAGGTGTAGGGCTGGACCTGGCGGATCGCCTCGAGCTGGCGGCGGGCTTCCTCCATCTCGAACACTTCGTCGGCCATCCGGTCTTCCGATCTGCCCATCGCGCGCAGTCGTTCGACCCGGGCACCGAGCACCGCCACCCGCTCCTCGAAATAGCGGATGATCTGATCGCGGGTCAAGGTGGCGTTGTAAAGCAGAGCCGCCTCCGCGTACCGGCTCCGGTCCGCCAGCTTGTCGCCGGCCTTCATCAAAGCCACGTTCAGCGAGACGCTGTAGCGCGACGGATTGTCCACGGTGATGAGCGGGAGCAATTCCAGGATCGCCGACGTGTTGTCCTGCTCGATGAAGGCCTCGAGCAGGAGCCCGGCCGCGAGCGCCTTCTGCTTGTCTCCGGCGGCCTCGGCCACGAACCGCCGCAACCAGGGGACCGCCCGGTCCCAGTCCCGCAGGGCGTGGAGGGAGAGCGAAAGCTTTTCCAGAACTTCCCGCTCGTCCGCGGGCCTCTGCAACCGCCGGGACAGCGGCGGCGTCAGGATTGTTTCGTAGTCGGCGGCGGCGTTTTCGAACTCACCGAGACCCCGGTAGGCATCGCCGCGGAACTCGAGAATCCGGATCTCGCGTTCCTCCGTCACACCCGCTTCGAGACCCCGGGTAAAGGCCGAGACCGCCTCCCGGAGCAGGGAGTTCTCCGGGCTGGCACTGTATTCCTGGAGGTAGCTCAACCCGAGGAAGAAGTAAACCGGTCCGAGCGACTTCTGCTCCTCCGGCGTTCCGTCCGACAACCGCGCCGCGATTTCGAGAAGAAACGGGCGGGCACCGAGGAAGTCATTGCGATCGGCATACTCGGAAGCCATCTCCTGCAGAGGGGTGATCGCCATGGAGGACGGATCCTGCTGGCCGAACAGTTTCGCGGAAGAGGACGCCAGAAAACCGATCAGGACGAGAACGCAACAATGGAGTATTCGCAAGGGCATGAAAACGGGAAAGCCATGGAGACTACCCATTCCCCGCCATTCTTCAAGCGAAAAAAACGGATTCACTGCCCCGGGCATCGCTGATGCAAGACCAGTGAAGATAGAATCGTATGAGCGGCCCATGGCATGGGATTCTTCGGCCTCCTCCGTGGCCGGCGGCCTTCCTTGTCCTGCGTAGCTCGGCTTGT
>CAZDRT010000169.1:0-7798 GCA_964507815.1 uncultured Puniceicoccaceae bacterium | reverse complement strand
TCCTTAATTTTCTTTTCCTTAATTTTCTTTCCGAACACAATCCAGCGCGTACCGGATTGAGGTGGATGTAATCGATCAAGCCAAGAAGCGGTCGGTCTTCCTCCACCACCAAAGATTTATACCGGCCCTGGAAAACATGGCCCCTGCCACCCCCGAATACTTATGTCTTGCACGGTGCCGGAGCGACCCACCCGCACCGGTTGCGGTCAACTTTCTCCGTCCCGGGCGGGCCGCAGCATCAGCCAGGCGCAACAAACCAGTAGGCCGACGGCTACTACGGTCAGGAGGGTAGCGGCGGGCGAGGGATTCAGCGGTGCCTCGGGTTTGGGCAGTTGCGGGCTCAGAGCGGCGGCCTGCGGCAGGATGGGATAGATATCCTCGTTTCCCCCGATGGCGGCATTGATGCTTTCGACCGTTTGGTTCGTCAAAGGCAGGGGATGGGGGTTGAAGGTCGCGCCGGGGCCCTGGGAGGATAATATCGCTTCAGTCTGCGGGGCGGGTCCGGCGAGGACCAGCTGGGTGGACAGGGTGTCGACCGGGCGGGTGAATCCGGGCATCCGGTCCGTTCCCGTGCTCCCGCCGGTGAGGAGCCGTTCGTAATCCGACGGAAAAATCCGGGCGGGTTGCAGGTAGGGGAAAACAATCCGGTTGTTCCCCTGGTTCCAATTTTCCAGCCCAATCACTCCCAGGCCGCGCCGCAACAGTTCGAGGGCCGTGGAGTTCCCGATCGGTTGCATGAGAATCACAACATCCGCCCCGCTCTCCATCAGCGCATCGGCCAGGGCAACCGGGGTGTCCCCTTCCACGGGCTTGAGATCGGCGGTCAAGCCCAGGCCGTCGAGAATCGACTGCGCCGCCCGAAAGCCGCTGGTGCCGGTGGGACCGGTGGCGATCAGGGAGGCTTCCTCCAGGCGCTCGATGTCCCCGTTCAGCGAGAAGATGGTCAGAAAGCTCGTCCCGACGAGGGCGACGGCCTCCACCCCGGGCTGCAACGGCGGGCGACCGGTGGCGGGATCGATCGAGCCGGGGGCGAAAAACGCCGGCGCGCTGACCAGTGCGAGCCGCGCGCTCCCGTCCCGCACCGCTCCGAGGGGGGCGTTGGAGCGGACGAGATTCACTTTGCTCGTCAAAAACGACCGTCGCAACAGGCGCAGGACGGTTCCCGCCTCGCCGTCCGCGTTGGCCGACGGCGACACGGCCAGGTTCAGGGACTGCCGGTCCTTGCTCACAATGTCTCCGTCCACCAGGCCCAGGCGGATCAATTCGGCTCTCACGACTTCGCCGGGATCCTCCCCGCGCACGGTGACCCGCCTGGTCAGGGCCTGGATCTCCGAATCCCCGATCTTTCCGGCAATCCGGTTCAGGATGCCTTTCAACGCCGGAAAACGCTCGACCGCTTCTTTCCGGTAAACGATGGCACTCTCGTAAGGCGGAAAGAAGGTCAGGTCGTCCTCGAGCGTCTCCAGATTGAACAATTCGATCTGCGGATCCGAAGAGTACACCAGCGAGAGATCGATCTCCTCTTGCAGGAGCAGGTCATAAAGCTCGAAGCGGTCGCGCGGTTCGGTCTCGGCTATCCGCGGAAATTGCAGGCCGTACTGCCGGGCGAGAGGCGCAAGGCCGTTGACCGGGTCTCTGCGGAAGTCGGAGGTGACTCCGAGGGCGAGCCGGTCGGTCTTTCCGGCCAGATCGGAGTAGCTGTCGATGCCGAGCGCTTGGGCGCGTTCGCGCAGCATCGCGAGCCCGGGCGTACTCCGGAAGCCCAGCGGATCGCCCCAACCCAGCCCGAGGGGCGCATACTGCTCCCTGAGAAGGGAGAGGGTGCTTTCGGCCTCCGGGTCGGGAGATTGCGCGAGCCCCAGCAGCGCCAGTCCCGCGCCCGTGCTCTCCGGGTAGAGATCGATCTCGCCCTTTTTGAGCGCCTCGAAAGTGACCCGGCCGCTACCGAGACCGATCCGCCGCTTCACCGGGATGTCCGCGGCCTCGGCCAGTTGCGCCAACAGCTCGGCGATGACCTGATCCTCCGGACTTTGCTCGGCTCCGACCTTAAGCGGCTCGCGATTCCCGCCGCAGCCGGAGAGAACGAGAGCGAGGAGGATTGTGGAGAGAATGGCCGGAATGGTTTTCATCATGAGAGGATCATTGGGCTGTCTCCCGTTTCGCGGCAGTCGGCGCGGGCGAGGGATCGCCGCGCGGCTCGCGGCGGATCGCCCGCAGAAAGCCGACCACTTGCAGGAGAAGCACGATGGAGAAGGGGATGGCCCCGGTAACCGCCATCGCCTTGGCGACCTCGACCGACCCGCTGAAGAGGGTGCCGACCGTGAGCACCGCCACGAGAGAGCCCCACACCAGCTTGTAGATCAGCGGGGGATTCAGGTTGCCGTCGCTGGTCATCATGGAAAGCACGAAACTCCCCGAATCCGCCGAGGTCACCAGAAAGATGAAAACCAGAAACAGGGCGACATACCCCAACACCTGCCCGAGCGGGAAGAAATCGAGAAAGACGAAGAAAGCGCGGCTGACATCCTGTGAGACCAGCTCGGCGATCCCGCCGCTGCCGAAAAGCTCGATGTAGATTCCGGAGCCGCCGAGCACGGCGAACCAGACGATCGAGAAAAGGGTCGGTACGATGATCACCCCGGCGCAAAACTCACGGATGGTGCGCCCGCGGCTGATCCGCGCGATGAAGATGCCGACGAACGGTCCCCAGGCCAGCCACCAGATCATGTAAGTGAGCGTCCAACCGGCCGTCCACTCCTGCAGTCCCTCGAACGGGAGGAGTTGAAACGCCAGCCGGGGCAGTTGGGTGAAGTAAGCGCCTATGGAATCGACCACCGTTTCGAAGATGAACGCCGTTGGTCCGAAAACGGCGACGTAGACCAGCATCAGCACGGCCACGAGCATGTTGATGTTGGACAGCAGCTTGATGCCGCGATCCACCCCGACCGCCGTGGAGGTCATGTAGGTGGCGAAAATGACCCCCATGATCGCGAGCGACATTCCGAAATTCAGCGGCGTTCCGCCGAGTTCGCCCAATCCCGCCCGCACTTGCAGGGTGCCCATGGTCAGCGATCCGGCCAGGCCGAAGACGACGGCGAAGACGCCGAGCACATTCGCCACCTGCCCCAGGCGGCGGCCGATCGGGCCGGGGAACAGCGACTCGATCGGCGTCGAAATCAGAGGCTTCTTCTTCTTCCGGAAGGTGAAATAGGCGATGACCATGGCGCAGATGCCGTAGATCGACCACGCGTGCAGCCCCCAGTGCAGATTGGTCAGCTGAAAAGCGGCCCGGGCGGCCTCCGGTGTTCCGCCCGGCATCCCGGGCGGTTCCCGGAAATGGTAGAGGGGCTCCGCCACGCCCCAGAAAATCAGGCCCGCGCCCATTCCTCCGGCAAACAGCATCGCGATCCAGGAGACGGTCGAGAACTCGGGTTCCTCGTCGTCGGCCCCGAGCTTGATTTTTCCGTAGGGACCGAAAGCCAGGAACCCGGCGAGAATGAGGAAGCCGGTGCTGATCAACAGCCAGTACCACCCGACGCTCGTCAGCATAAAGGTGGTGAACCCGAGGGAGGTCGCACTCATGCCGTCGGGATCGATCAGACCCCAGGCGCCGAAGATTGCGACAATCACCAGAGAAATCACAAAAGTGCGGTTGAGAATGAGGCCGCGGGATTCGGCGGGGTTGGACATGATCGTGAAAAGTTGTTACCGGAGGCGAGCGAAGGAGATTCCTTCGAATGAGCGGATCTGTTTCGAATGAGCGGATCTGTTTCCCGAACGTGCGCAAACCGATCCGCGGTGCAAGGGATTATTGAGAACGGGTGTGGCGGAACCCGCGACATAGGGAATGACCCAATCCGATGGGCCTCCACTGGTTCAAGACTCCGGGGATGGACGCCGGACCGATCCCTCCGGCGGAAAGTCGAGCCGATCCTTCATCTGTTCGAGGTCCTCGTCGCTGAAGTCGGGTGCGGGCAACCGGTTGGCTTGGCGCCATTGCTTCACTTCCTCCTCCGCTTTCCCGGTCTTTTCGCCGTCCAGCCCGGAGTCCCGGGCAAGGTAGGTGGTCTGGGACGGGAAGGCGAATCCAGTGCCCGACTCCTCGACAATCTTCATAAGCCGGAAACCGATATCCTCGCGGACCGCCAGATACTCGTTCCAGTCCGCCGCCGATACATAGGAAAAGATTTCGACCTTCAGCGAATAATCGCCGAAGCCTTCAAAGCGCACCCGGGCAGGGTCATCGAGGATCTTGGGATGCCCCACCAGCATTTCGCGAATACCCGCCAGAACGAAACGCAACTGATCTCCGGTGGTTTCGTAGCGCAGTCCGAGGGAGAACCGCAGGAGAAAGCGGTCGCGCACGGCCAGATTCTCGAGCTGCATATCCGCGAACACGGAGGTAGGGATGCTGACCACGCTGCGCTCCAAACTGCGGATGCGCACCGAGCGCAGGCCGATCCGCTCCACGCTCCCCAGATTGTCTCCGTATTTGCAAAAGTCACCGACGCTGAGCGGTCGATCCAGGAAAAGGGTGAATCCGGCGATGACATTCTGCAGTGTGCTCTGGGTGGCCAGCGCCACAGCCACCCCGCCAATCCCGAGGCCCGCGAGCATGGAGGTGTAGCGAACTGCCCAGATATCGGCCAGTGCGAAAAAGGCCGCCAGGAACGCCGCGATATGGATCAGCCCCAATGTCAGCGAAACCAGTACCCCCCGATGGTTACGCGCCGGACTCTCCAGATTTTTTGCGTTCAGCCGCCCCACCAAGTGCAGCAGCTGGACCACCAGCCAGAGCATCCCCGCCACGCCGATCGAGAGCGCGAGTCGCCCCATAAGCACGGAAAGTCGCTCCGGCAGGCCCAGGGCTCCGAGGATCAAGTCGAGAAAAAACGCGGTCAGGGCCACCCGCAGGGGCCGGGTGAACTTTCTACTGGTCTGCCGGGGTGCGAGGAGTTTGCCCAGCAACTCGGATCGTCGCCCGAGAAACAGCATCAACGCGCTGACCAGCATCGATGCCAGCCAGAAAATCAGCCCGCTGACCAGCAGTGCCAGGATTTGCCACAACTCCACCTGTCCGACGCTCCAGAGGAGCCAGGGCGCGTTAGAGCGGAGCCCCTCCCGCATCCAGAAATAACTCCAGGGGCGCACGGGCACGGGCTGCACGAAGCCGGCCGTGGGCATGTCCTCAACCGCGAGATACAGTTCGCGGATGGATTCCATGGTTTCGTCGGTAAACTGCCAAACCGGAGTTCCGTCTTCGGTCTGACCCGATCGGGCCAGCACGATTTTTCCGTCCGGATGTTCAAAGTGCTCGTAGGGTTTCTCTCTCCACGGATCATCCGGAATCTCCTGAAAGATGACAAAGCCCACCCGGTCGATGACCCGTTTGAGGTATTCCGAGAGCAAAAGCGCCTCCTGCGGACGCGGCTCCGATCCCAAATAGGAAAGATCCATGGTTCTCATCAGCATTTTCTGCTGCTGGGGGAATTCGCTTCCCGCCGTCTCCAGAAACGTGCGGAGGGCGGCCCGGGCGGACGACAAAGACTCGGATTCGGGCGGAATCTCCCCCCGTTCGTCCCGGGCACGCCGGAGGCGCTCCAAGGCACTCTCCAGCTTCGCCTCCTTCGGCGCGACCAGACGCCAACCCTCCGCCCCCAGATCGAAGACCAATCCGAAGGTTTCCCCCGTGCCGGCCTGGGCGAGCGTCGTTTCCCAGACATCCGCCCGGTTCTGGGCGGCCCACTCCGGGCCCGGAACCTCCCATAACCGCAGGGTGGTCATGTCCAGGATCTGATACATCAGGCGGACGAATTGCACGGGGTCCGGCGATTCCCCTTCCGGAAGGCGCAGGCAGTTGGCCGCTGCCCGCAATTGGGAAACATCCCCCTGCATGGTGGCACCGCCGGCGAGCAAAAAGGTCTTCAGGACCTCCCGCGGGGAAGAAAATTTCGCCTCGACTTCCGCAGGCTTCTTTCGCGGAGAGATCCGACGACCGGTCCACCACTCGCCGGAATCGAAACGCCCGGTAAAGCTATGCCCATCCTCGGAAAGAGTGAAAACAAAGCCACCGAATTTATCCCCCTTTTGCTGCCAGGTTCCGTGGGCACGCCGCCCGTCGATCATCCCCTCCATTTTCCCGTCGAGCAGGGGGTAGGTCCCGGTCAGTTGATCGCCCTCCTGATTGAGGTACAGCACTGCCGCGCCGTTGCGCCATTTGGTTTCCCAGGTGCCCGACCAGTCCACGGGCTCTGCCCCTGTTTCGCCCATTCCCCCGAGGAGAAGGGCCCATGCGGCAATCGCGATTCGCAAGGACTTCAGTGGATTCATGATCGGCAGTTGCTCGCAATTCGGTTGATTTTCCCCATGGCCGTAGAAGTGACTCAACGAATCCGTCTCATAGCGTCAACTGAAAACCCAGGAGAAATCCGTGGGATGTCACCTCCCACTCGAAGCTCCCCTCCTCGTAATCCTGGCCGAGCGCCCGGTAATCGCCGTAAAGGTGGGCGCGTTCCCCGGCGAGGGGGAATTCCCAGTCGATCAGGCCGATGGTTTGCCAGGCGAATTGGCTGCCAAGGCCGAATCCACCCACATCCCCCTCGAGACGCAGGGTCCAGCGGGGGGGGACCGACCAAGGGGACACCAAAAATACGTCAGGGGACACCAAAAATACGTCAGGTCTTGATTCCTGACAAATATTCCGTTCCAAACGTGCGTCCGGCAACCCCACCTGCCCGCCGACTTGTCCTGCGTAGCTCGGCTTGTCCTCCGTCTTGTCCTGCGAAGCCTCCGTAGCCTTGGCGTAGCAATGTCTTCAACGCGCTGATTTCAGCAGGATGAAACTGCATAATCGGGCGGCCAAAGTGGGTGGGTTGCTTCAGCGCCCACCTTCGAGAGCCGGAAATTGCCGGTTCACGCTGAACCCACGCGGCGATCCGGAACCTTTCTTCCCGATGCGAAAACCGGGCGCTGAAGCAACCCGGCCACGGTGGGAGGCCTCACGTGATTCCGTGAGACAGTCACAGAAGAGCCAAAATCCCGGTCTCCTGCAAATCCCCGACCAAGTCGGAGAGATAACACTGATCTCACAAAAATAAGCACTTGAAAGTCCAGCAATGGTGAGCATGGTTACGCACATGGGATACACTGAAATCAAGGAAAACGTCAGGGATCTGTCTGAACGAGAACGGCGAGAGCTTGTAGCCTATATTGTTCAGATGGAGGAACTAAGTGAAGAGAGCTATATCGATAGGATTACCCAGAAAATCGATGATACCGAGAGTTTTGTGAAGTGGAGTGACGTGAAGGAAGAGTTCAAAGAAACTTGATGGAGCCATTTGAATTACTCCTCCACCAAGAAGTTCTCGAAGGATTTCGCAAAACTCGGGGCGAGAACAGAAAGCAGCTAAACAGCTTGTTCTCAGTTCTGCCAGAGAATCCTTATCTCCAATCGGATGCGTCGTATGAAGACAGGAAAGGCAGGATAGTTCAGCAACTTCGAGTCAGGAGCTATTTAATCGAGTATGTCGTGGATGATCCGATGAAAGAAATTAAGATTCTAGAGCTTAAGAAGCTTATCGACTAGGTGTCAGTGAGATCAAGACGCAGCGATCAACCCATGTTAGCCGCCCGGTTTCCTAACGAGATTCAGGACGATTTAACCTTGCTGGCTGGGTGATCGTGCTCCACGATACAAAAAATGAAGCAGGGGTCAAACGGAAAGCGCCGATTAAAATCGGTGGCGAGTAGAGAATGAAAGAGTCTTACAATAAAGGTTTAGCGAGCCATATTGGCCCCG